>NZ_WTFA01000001.1:0-337534 GCF_009795755.1 Gilliamella sp. Pra-s60
ACCCAATCGCGATGGCAGAAGGTTTACGTTTTGCGATTCGTGAAGGTGGTCGTACTGTTGGTGCTGGTGTGGTTGCTAAAGTTATCAAGTAATCGACTTGCTACAATAAAAAAGGTGCTTTTATGCACCTTTTTTATTTTATTACTCAAAACATATCTGTCACATAAAATCCACTTTACCCATAACCATTATCGGCATAATCATCATTTAATATCCCCTCACTTTTCTATCTTAAAGTTATGCATACGTTTATTATTCGTGAATTTAATTCATGATACTATAAATTAATACCGCATTTATCTTAAACAAGATAACAATTAAAATATTCACAGAAATAGTGTGTATTGGTAGCAATAAAAAGCACCTATCACATTTACTCAAGTCAATTTCTAAAAAAGAGAGGGTGTTATGGAATATTTACAACTTGGTAATTCTGATATTCAAGTATCTCGTTTTTGTTTAGGCTGTATGAGTTTTGGTGACCCAGCTAGCAAAATGCACGCATGGACCCTTAATGCTGATGAAAGCGAAGCCATCATTAAACATGCACTCGATTTAGGCATTAATTTTATTGATACCGCAAATACTTATTCGGCAGGAACTAGCGAAGAGTATTTAGGGCGAGCACTTAAAAAAAATATTGCCCGCGACAAAGTCATCTTAGCAACCAAAGTCTATTTTAATGAAGGACACCTATCAAAAGCTGCAATTGAAAAGGAAATCGACAGTTCGCTTAAACGACTTGGCACTGACTATATTGATTTATACATTATCCACCGCTTTGACTACACAACACCAATTGAAGAAACAATGCAAGCACTACACAACCTTGTCAAAGCAGGCAAAGTCCGTGCGTTAGGCGCATCGGCTATGTATGGGTATCAATTTCATAACATGCAACTTGCCGCCAAACAAAATAGCTGGACACCTTTTGTTTCAATGCAAAATCACTACAATTTGCTGTATCGTGAAGACGAACGTGAGCTTATTCCTATCTGCCAACAATTTAATGTCTCTTTAACACCCTATAGCCCTTTGGCCGCAGGCAGACTTGCTCGTTTAGAGTGGCAAGCCGACACCTTACGCAGCCAAACCGACCAAGTCGCCAAGTCTAAATATGACAGCACGCAAAAATCCGATACCAGCATTGTACAAAGGGTTAATGAACTTGCCGAAAAATACGGTGTGACAATGACACAAATAGCACTAGCGTGGCAATTTGCAAAAGGGGTGACAGCACCAATTATTGGCGCGACTAAAACTAAATATCTTGATGATGCAGTTGGGGCTATTAAGGTTTCGTTATCGGAAGATGATATTGCTTATTTAGAAGAGCCGTATATACCGCATCGTATTGTTGGGGCGATTTGATGATAAAAGGAGAATGTTGTTGTTTTTTACAAAAACCATGCAAAAAAACTTTAATAAAATCAATACCTTTCCTGACCGCTTTTTTAGCGGAAAATCAGGCCTTTTTTTTGTTTTTGTGAATAGAATAAATTGGGTGCGGTGGTTTTGAAATCTTGCTTCTTCAATTATTTTACTTATTGCTACTTTAGCGCCATATAAGAAATTTAAAAAGTAATTAATTGTCAAATATATAGCATCTATTGATTTTTGTGATTTGTATAAATTTTCTTTATTCTTTACCTTATGGTATTTATAATCGACTTAAGGTTGAGAGCGTATTAGTTCTCAGCCATTCTTATATAAAAACTAATGAGGTGAATTTATGGGTCACGCACAAATAAAGGAAAATCGTCTTTATATTCCGCCACGTGACAAACATGTAGAGGTTAAAGCAAAACCTGCGTTAAGTGATGACTGCAATCATAATGAGCAAGTTTTAAATGCCTTTGCCTTTGGGTTCGCTCGCTACAAAAAAGCCATGAGAGACTTATCAAAGGTTTAACGAATGCTAGTGTCACAAATTGGGGAAATAGTTGATGGAATCAATTTTCTTTCAGTTGATGATATAAAGCTTATCAATTCATTGCTAATTAAACTACAGACACCTAAAGAGCCTATATATGTTCGTGATGAGAATACCTTAGGCTCATCCCAAGCTAGACCCAGTCTTTACAGGTATCACTAACAAACTGAGGATATTTTTAGGTTAGCGGCTGTTCTTATTGAGAGTTTGATTAGAAATCACCCTTTTGCAAATGCTAATAAAAGAACCGCTATGTTTTCTGGTTATCTCTTTTTACTATTAAATGGGCAAGAATTAAAAGCGCCTGACGCAGAAGTTGTTGAAATGGGCGTTGGAGTCGCGACAGGAAAGTATAGTGTGGAGGAGTTAGAAAACTGGCTTTTTTATTGGTCACACGAATTTGACTCCCGAACTCTTTGCGTTAGTAATGCGCATGCTATTGAAAAACTGATGAGTTCTATTAAAAGTTAGTGTATAGAGTGGGTTAGATGCAGTCGTTTCAGACGTTTTGACCTTTGGTGAATAAATTAGACCACCGCTTTAAACCGCCACAGCGTAATCCACTAAAACTGCTATCGATACTTTCAGCGTCGGCAGCGGGGGGGGGCGGCGCTATTGTGGCTTTGCCACAACGGCGCAACCCTAAGGGAAACGCCCCAACTTACGCGGGGGCTTTATTCTTTTTTATATTATCCCCTCAGGCACCATAACCCCCTTCCGCGCCCCAAGGATTAAGGGCTAAACGTTAAAAATTAAGGTGTGGTGCAAATAACGTAAAATCGGTAAGCAACACTGTAGCCGCCGATTTCGCCGTAGTGCGAGGTGACATAGGCCTTGTAGGCACTTATTGGGGTTCCCGTAAAGTAGATGCCAGTGACGTAGTTTGTAGCGTAACGAGGTATGTCACCCCACTCCGAGAAAAAACCTGCCCCTATGCGACGCGTGTAAGTCCTACCTGATAAACTAGGTGCTGCGCCTGAAATTTGATTAGTACTTCTTCTGGCATCGGTTAACTCTCTTACACTTGCCTCTTGATAACCCAAACTATTACACCAAGCATATTGTCTACTATCATAATCCAGTTTATTACCCCGATTGACGAACCACCGCCTCAATACAAATCCATAACGAACCTCATTACCATTACTATCCCTACCCACCAACTCAAACTTCTGTGGCAAAGCTGGACGTGGAAATGAACCAGGATTACTTGAACTTATATCTCTACTATCAGCTTCAGGACCACTCAACGTTACCCGTGCTACATTCTTAGATTTATCCCTAATCCATTCATCAGCTTGGACAGTACGCCCATTTGGGTCTGTGAATGTCCCTGTTAGCGGCCTTCTCCAACTCACCGTTGCTCCTAGACGACCACTTGTATTAACTGTCCAACTCAACTGACTTCCATCAATCCCAGTAGGAATTTCTAAATCAAAATACAAGCCATTTGAACCTGTAGTTGGAAAGTTTAGGTTGTAAGTTGATGGATTTGTTGATTGAGTTAAAAAGCCCTTAGCTGGATTCCATATGTTAGATGGACCGGCATAAATTGGGTTGTCGTCAGAATCAATGCCACTTGTTCCACCCATCAACAAATTCGGCCTGACCGATTGCACAAAGTAACAACTACCAGAAGAATCTGGCTTGATGTAATACTCTACACTGCCTCCAATAAATGTACTACTATTTGGTACACCATACCGTGTAGTTAAACTACCCCCTGTACTACTTAAGGTTACCTTATAAGGTGCACCACATTTACTTAATGTATCACCACGACTAACCGTAGCGCCATCTTTATCCTTTATTGTTAACGATATATTCCCTGTTGCAGTAACACCATTTGCACCCTGACCATCCCCATCATCATCTCCCCACTTCCCTTGAGTTATTAGACTATTTAAACTAATAGATGTTGTTCCCGATGGCAATACCGTATGAATATCATTAAATGTATAATTTCCACGAGGTAATATTATCGGATTTGTAGCACTCGATGTGTTAGTTGACTGCGTAATACGTCTTCCATCTGGCAACTCGATTGCCAAAAAGGTGTCTGTATTAGTAGCCTTTGTCTGTCCACCATCAAACGTTAAATATGGCGCGCTACCCTCTATTGCCCTTGATGTCTGTGCCGATAACGCCTGTACATCCTGCGTATATGACAATAACAACAATGGTGCGAAGAACAGTGCCGATTTAGACAATAATGACGGTTTGGATTGTAATGGTGGTTTGGATAACAACTTGGATATCGGCGGTAATTTTGCCGATGACGGCGTCGATTTCGCTACGCGAAATGACTTCGCTGATGAAAATAACTGTGGCGCCCTATTTTGGACACCGTGCGAATCAATAAGATTTAGGGCATAGGTTTGGCAGGCCAGATGCCAGATGCCAGATGCCAACCATGGTAATGCATTTTTATTCCTTTGTCAAGTAATTTGTTGTTTTTTATCGATTTTCCTATCCGTTCGCTTTGTTTTTTAGCGATTCCTTGCTTGAAGGAGCCTAAAAATTATAACTTGGTGGTGAATAATCTGCCACTTTTTTTGTTAATTTATTGTAAAGATTTGTTAGAAGTAAGAAAGCGTTGCTTTGGGTTTTTTGGGAGAGTGGTTTTGTTTGATAAAGACCTAGATTACACCATGAAGTGCAATTTTTCTTAGCTCCTTCGAATAAAAGGAGGCAGGGCTTTTAAACTTATGCCGTTTTCTTGGGCGTGTGTTCAATAGATATTGTATTTTCTTTATCTGTTCGTCGTCAACTAATGAAATGGCCGCTGACTTAGGTATAAACTGACGTATTAAGCCATTGGTGTTTTCATTTGTGCCTCTTTGCCAGCTTTTATAAGGCTCCGCAAAGTATACGGTAGTGTTTAAATAATGCTCAATCGCATGATGATAATTAAATTCCATCCCATTATCAAAGGTGATGCTTTTAACCATCTTTTTAAATGGCGTTAGCAATTTTATTATCATATCTCTCGTTTCGGAGGCGGTACGTTGATTAAGGCGTCCAATGAGTACGAGTCCAGTTTTGCGCTCAACTAACGTCAACAATGCTTGTTTGTCTTTACGGCTAATCATGGTATCGCCCTCCCAATGTCCTTGCGTTTTCCGGCTTTCTACATAACTTGGACGTTGTTTAATTGACCGTTTATATCGGCGGTCTCCTTCTTTAATACTCGGTGCCTTGCAATGCCGATAAGCTTTACCTTTTCGTCTTAGATAAGGTTTGAATTGTTCATAGCGTGCTTTATTTTGATAAAGGTAGTTATAGATTGATTGGACGCTGACTTTCTTTAAACGTGCAGCAATCTGTTCTGGGCTGTAATAAAGCATGAGGTATTTTTCAACTTGACGCCATACTGAAGACTCTATTGCCTTACCATTACCGCTGTTTTTTCGCCTTTTCCGAGCGAGTGTTACCGCCTCATGTGCTTGATAGGTTTGATTAGGTTTTGAGTTTCTTTTTATCTCTCGACTTATTGTTGAAGGATGTCTATTGAGTAGCTGCGCTATCTCTTTTTTATTCTTTCCGGCTTGTAATAATACGAAAATCTGGTATCTTTCCTTTCTAGAAAGGTGATTATAATACATAGCAATCTCCAAACTGTGGTGGTGCGAAGGTGCTAGTATAAATCACCTTTCACTTTCTTCACTCCACCGTGTTTAAAATTGCACTTCATGTTTGAATCCAGGAATAACAACAAAAAAATATAAATAAAATCAATATATTTTCTGGATTTTCTCGTAAGATAAGCCTTTTTTTATTTTGTTGATCAAAATAATTATAGTTGATTGTAGTGCTCACGTTGTAGCCTAAGGAATTGATTGATGGATAACACGCCAAAAACTCAAAACGTCTTAAAAATAAATCTATATTTTAATTACTCATTCCCCCAAATTAAATTTAACTATTTATTTTATTTATATTAATTTACGTTTATTTACAAAAAAACACACAAGAAAACTAGTCAAAATTTTTATGACACTTTATACTCTAAAACGTTAATACCATCTTATTTAAAAAATTGGTAAGCATAAAATAGAAAGATTTGTAGATGGAAGGCAATATATTTTTAATATAAAGCTAGGGATTGGTAAAGATATTCCTTAACCATTTAAAAATTCTCGAAAACCACAAATTTATCAAAGAAAGTTGTGAATTTATTTATATTCACACCACGATTTTTGAGTATTTTAATAATCGACATAATAAACAAAATAACCAAGCTGTTGGTTGTAGCGATATGGTACGTGTTTGCGGTGTGCTTTAATAAAGCCGTGTTAATTCATACCTAATGCCTAAACTCTCATTTTAGTTGCAACTTCCCGACTAGAGTGTGACTAGTTTTAGGTTTATCCATATCAAAACGACCAACTGACTTGGTCCTTAAAAAATATTGATTTAGTTAAAAATTTTTAGTGAATAAAGTTTTTCTTTAGTGATTTTTAACAAAAAACATCGTCTAAAATCACCATCAAAGCTGAACCATGAACTGCCCCCAAGAAAGTAGATTTAAACAATCCAACTTTTTAAAGCTGTTCAAATTCCCTTTGTAATCCCACACTTTGTCTACATAATATGACCTATGAATTCTCGACGCCGTCACTCGGTCTTAACGTATTGGTAATGATTACTTGTATCATCCTGATACTCGATTCTACAAGGCCACCTTCATTTTGTACAGATGTTCAAATTTGTTCCAGACGGAAAATGGTCTTGCTCTAATTGACTATATATTCTAAATGTCGGAGCAATATAGACAATATAGCTTTGAGTGGTTTTATAAGTGACTTTTTTATAAAAAACAACGAAATTACTTTTCAAAAATCGGTCAGGAAAGGTATTGATTTTATTGAAGTTTTTTGTTTAGCTATTTTCAAACAAAATCAACCAGTTGCATAACTAGCGTTGAACTCCAACAACTAATAAACCCACAAAACCAATAAAAGCACACTTTAGATAATAGCGCTTAACCACAAAAATCGGTCAGGAAAGGTATTGATTTTATTGAAGTTTTTTATTTAACTATTTTCAAACAAAATCAACCAGTTGCATAACTAGCATTGAACTCCAACAACTAATAAACCCACAAAACCAATAAAAGCACACTTTAGATAATAGCGCTTAACCACAAAAAACAGTCAGGAAAAGCATTGATTTTATTGAAGTTTTTATACAACATTTTTATCAAACAAAATAATCCCCCAAAAAAACAAAGCAACTCCCCCTACAATCTAACAAATCTTTACAATAAATTAACAAAAAAAGTGGCGGATTATTTATCATCAAGTTATAATTTTTAGGCTTTTTTCAAGCAGGGAATCGCTTATTAATTGAGCGAACGGATATAAAAATTCAAATAAAACAAGAAATTACTTGACAAGGAAATAAAAATGCATTACCATGGTTGGCATCTGGCATCTGGCATCTGGCCTGCCAAACCTATGCCCTAAATCTTATTGATTCACACAGTGGTCAAAAACAAGCGCCACAGTTATTTTCATCACCGAAGTCATTTCGCGTAGCGAAATCGACGCCGTCATCGGACATATTTTCGGCAAAATTATCGCCGATATCCAAGTGGTTATCCAAACCGCCATTGCTATTTAAATCACCATTATTATCTAAATCCGCATTGGTTCTTGCGTCATTGTTGTTATTGTCGTATACGCAGAGTGTACAGGCGTTAACGGCACAGACATCAAGGGTTATAGAGGGTAGTGCGCCGTATTTAACGTTTGATGGGGGAAGGATAAAGGCATTTGATATTGATACCCTTTTAGCGATAAAGTTGCCTGATGGTAGGGTTATCACTCGGTCAACAAATAGATCAACCAACACAAATCCGATAAGACTAGTCAATGGTAGTACATTTAATGATATACATATGGTGGTGCCATCATCACAAAGTTCAATTAGCATAAATGATTTGGTTACTCAAGGACATTGGGGAGATGATGATGGCGATGGGCAGGGTATAGGAGGAGTAACGGCAACTGGTAGGATATATGTATCTATTACGGATAAAGATAACCATACCGTTAGTCGTGACGATACACTAAGTAAATGTAATTCGCCCTATGAAATAAGGCTAAATAATTCAAGCGGTACATTAACCACCCAGTATGGTGTGCCAAGGAGTAGTAGCTTTAGTTCTAGTGGGGTAAATTATTATATTAGTACGAGTGCTGGTATTTGTTCTGTCAGGCCGAGTACGTACACAGATACAACTAACTTACCTACCGTTTGGAGTAATGGTTTTTTCGTTCAGTCAACGAATCCATCATTTTACGGCCGAAATTTCCCAACAACGGGAGCAGATGGCTTGTATTTTGATTTGAACATATCTGGAATTAATGAAAGTCAGTTGACGTGGTCAGTTATCACGACAGGTGATATAACGGCAACGGTAAGTAGGGTTAACTCATCCACACGGGTAACGTTGAATGGTCCTACGGCGGATTATACTAAAATATGGTCAAGTAACCCTGGTCCAATTAGACGCCCATCTTTGCCACAGACGTTTGAGTTGGTGGGAAGGGATGGTAATGGTAATGAGGTGAAGTATGGATTTGTGTTAAAGCGTTGGTTTGTCGGTCGGGGTTCTTATGATAAACCTTATAACGACCAGTTAGCATGGTGTAGAAGTTTGGGTTATTATCTTGCTAGTATAAGTGATTTAACCAATGCAATGTGTGGTCCTTATTCTTACTTCCCTTGTGTAAGTGGTATAAATGGTATAAATGGTGCCGTGCCGTGGTCTAATGGTAATTATTACCAGCGCCGAATAGGAGCAGGGCTTTTATCGGAGTGGGGCCGCCTGGGTTCCTATGAGAGTGCGAAATTCATGTCGGCCATTAATCCTTGGCACTGGACAAGTGACGAATTTAACGGGGCTCACTTTTATGTCGACTCGGACAAAGGCGAGGTCAGGAAGGATTACTCTCCTCGCGGTAGAGACAATCTTGCTATTTGCGTCGCACCTTAGTTCTTAGCATTTAGTTCTTAATCCTCATGGCACGGAAGGCGGTTACGGTGCCTGAGAGGACAATATAGACAAGAATAAGGCCCCTGCGTAAGTTGGGGCGTTTCCCTTAGGGTTGCGCCGTTGTGGCAAAGCTACAATAGCACTGCCCCCACCACGCCGTCAGCCGAGCCGAAGGCATGGCTGTCGGCACATTCTGACACCGAAACAAGACAACAACATAGTCTTGATTGGTTTTTATGAATTACTTTTTTATAAAAAATACTGCAAAACCATAAAAAAATGGTCAAGAAAGGTATTGATTTTATTTAAGTTTTTTACTGGCGTTTTTGTTAAAAAAACTCATCCGAAACCATCTTTACTTCCCCCTATAACCCAAAACCCTATCATTAATTCACCTTATTTAAATATTAAGTTGCAATATTTTGCTCAAAAGTTATTATATTTTTCCACTTTATTTACAATTAGGGCTATCGCAATGAAGTCTTTTTTTTCGTTAATCTTTGCAAGTTGTGTGCTTTTTTTTACTGCTGTTTCTTATGCCGATGAGCCAACTTATGTGGTTGGTGCTGGTGGTACATATCGTCCATTTGAATTTGAAAATAGCCAACGTCAGTTAGAAGGCTTTGATATTGATCTGATTAAGGCAATTGCCGATGCTGAGCATTTTAATATTAAGCTGATTAATACGCCTTGGGATAGTATTTTTGCAAGTTTGAATAATGGTGAGCGTGATATTATTATTTCTGGAATTACAATTACCGATAAACGTAAAAATTCAGTTGATTTTTCACTGCCTTATTTTCCTGCCGAACAAGTTATTGTGACGCAACAAGGATCTAATATTGCTTCGCTTGCTGATTTGAATACCAAAACAGTAGGTGTCGTTAATGGTAGTACAGCCGATGTTGTTGTGTCGAAGGTTTTAGGTCGCAATAGTCGTGCTATTAAGCGTTTCGATAATACGCCGCTACTTTTACAAGATCTATATGAACAAGGTATTGATGCTGCGGTCAGTGATGTTGGGGTAGTTAAGTTTTATATCAAAATGCACCCAGGTAAGGATTTTAATTTGATTTCTGATTCAAATTTTGAATCGCAATATTTTGGTATTGCTGTTGCTAAAGGGAATCAAAAATTAAATGATAAAATCAACGACGGGCTTAAGAAAATCGTTGCTGATGGCACTTATGACAAAATTTATCGTAAGTGGTTTGACGATAACGTACCAACTTTACCAATTAACTAATTTGGGCAATAGGTTTTATTGATGGGATTTAACTGGGATATTATACAAGATTATTTACCGTTGTTTATTGATGGCGCAATAATGACGGTGACTTGCACGGTTGTTTGCGTGGTGCTTGGGACTTTTTGGGGCTTAATATTAGGTATTGGTCGCGTTGCTCAGTGTCGGCATGGTATTTATAAATATGTGCTGTGTTTGCTAGTTAAGTGGCCGGTTAAAATTTATGTTAGCGCCTTTCGTGGTACACCATTATTTGTGCAGATTATGGTAGTTTATTTTGTTGTTATGCCTTTTTTGTTACATCCTAATAATGGAATTTTAGTGTCAGATTATTTTATTTCGCCACAATTGGCGCGATATTTGCGTGTTGAGTATGGTGCATTTATTTCGTGTATTTTGGCGATTACTTTGAATGCTGGTGCTTATATTTCTGAAATATTTCGTGCTGGTATTGAGTCTATCGATAAAGGGCAAATGGAAGCTGCCCGATCGCTCGGTATGGGGTATGGCAGTACAATGCGTAAAGTCATTTTGCCTCAAGCCTTTCGCCGTATGTTACCGCCTTTGGGCAATAATGCGATTGCTATTTTAAAGGATTCGTCATTAGGTTCCGCTATTGGGCTGATTGATTTGGCTTATGCGGCTCGGACTGCAGGTGCTGCTAATGCGGTTTATGCTGAACCTTATTTTGTTATTTCGCTTGTTTATTGGTCAATGACTTTTTTATTATCACTTCTTGTAAAATATATGGAAAAAAGGTTAAGTAAAAGTGATTCACATTAAAAATCTACAAAAGCAGTTTGGTGATATCCATGTATTACGTGGTATTTCTTGTGATATCCAAGAAAAAGAAGTCATTTCGGTCATTGGTCCATCGGGTTCGGGTAAGAGTACTTTTTTGCGTTGTATTAATGCGTTAGAAGATATCACATCAGGCGAAATTGTTGTTAATGGTTTTAAAGTACATGATCCTAAAACCAATATTAATCGTTTGCGCGAATCAGTTGGTATGGTGTTTCAGCGCTTTAATTTGTTTCCTCATATGACTGTGTTGCACAATTTGATTTTAGCGCCGATGGATGTCAAAAAAATGGCGAAAACCGATGCCATTGCTAAAGCCGAAAGTTTGCTTGTTAAAGTCGGTTTGATTGATAAGATTGATGCTTACCCAAGTCAACTGTCAGGTGGCCAACAGCAACGTGTGGCAATTGCTAGGGCTTTGATGATGGATCCCGCTGTGATGTTATTTGATGAGCCTACCTCAGCACTAGATCCAGAACTTGTTGGCGAGGTGCTTGCTGTTATGAAGTCGCTAGCACAAGAAGGGATGACGATGATTGTTGTTACCCATGAGATGGGGTTTGCAAGAGAGATGTCTAACCGTGTGATTTTTATCGATCAAGGAATTATTCAAGAACAAGGTTCGCCAGAACAGATTTTCAAAAATCCACAAAATGAACGAACACAGTTATTCTTAAGTAAAGTACTATAACTATTTTGTGCTTGATTATTAAAAATAAAAAAACCGTTCAATTTAGAACGGTTTTTTTATTGTTTGATATCAATTAAATTTGCTTACTAAGCTTTGTATTTTTTCATGACAATTGAGGCATTTGTACCACCAAAACCGAAGCTATTTGACATGACAGTTGTTAATTCACGCTCAGTTGGTTCAGTAATAATGTTCATGCCAATTGCCGCTTCATCTAATTCATCAATATTAATACTTGGGGTAATAAAGCCATGCTCTAACATTAACAATGAATAGATAAGTTCTTGCGCACCAGTTGCACTTAGTGAGTGACCGGTCATTGATTTAGTTGATGAAATAGCTGGAATGTTATCGCCAAATACTTGTTTAATTGCCCATAATTCTTTAACATCACCCACTGGGGTTGATGTGCCGTGAGTGTTGATATAATCAACAGGAACATCTAAATCTTGAATCGCAAGTTGCATACAACGCATTGCGCCTTCACCCGATGGGGCAACCATGTCATGACCATCTGATGTTGCGCCATAGCCAACAAGTTCGCCATAAATATGAGCACCACGAGCAAGCGCGTGCTCTAATTCTTCAACTACAACCATGCCTGCACCACCCGCAATAACAAAACCATCACGGTTTTTGTCATAAGCGCGTGATGCCTTTTCTGGGTTGTCGTTATATTTGGTTGATAAAGCACCCATGGCATCAAATTCGCATGACATTTCCCAACAAAGTTCTTCACCACCACCTGCAAATACAATATCTTGTTTGCCAAGTTGAATAAGCTCTGCTGCATGTCCAATACAGTGAACTGATGTTGCACAAGCTGATGTCATTGAATAGCTAATGCCTTTGATTTTAAATGGTGTTGCTAAACAAGCTGAAATGGCTGATGACATTGATTTGGTTACCGCATAAGGTCCTACGCCACGTAATCCCTTTTCTTTCATACCTGCAACAACATTGTATTGCGTTTTGGTTGAGCCACCATAACCGGCAATTAACCCAGTACGAGGGTTAGATACTTGCTCTGGTGTTAATTTGGCATCTTCAATAGCTTGTTGTAGAGCTAAATAACCATAAATAGAAGCATCATTCATGAAGCGAACAATTTTACGATCAATCAGTCCGGTTGTATCGAGTTTAACATTTCCGCATACATGGCTACGCATTCCGCTGTCTTTCATTTCTTGGGAAAAAGTAATACCGCTACGACCTATTTTTAGTGATTCTAAAACTTCTTTAGTATTATTCCCAATACTTGAAAGAATTCCTAACCCTGTAATTACAACACGTTTCATTTACTATTTAGCTCCTAAGTTATTTGGCTTCATACAGAAAGTGTGCTGATTATAGCGTACGCTTGTAAGCTGAACAATACCTTGGCTCTTTTTTTATTTCTAATAATGTTTTATTCCATTGGTTTTTTATATAAAAATAACTAATTTGGTTATTTGTTAAATAAAAGCTATTTGGTTTAGCAGTACTATCAGGTTGCATAGAATAGTAATATCGCTATAATACTGTATTTATAAACAGTATTATTGATGGTTTTTATATGAATGAAAAAATGGTAGCGAAGCTTGAAATATTAGCCGAATCGGCAAAATATGATATTTCTTGTTCGTCAAGTGGTGCGTCAAGAAGCAACAAAGGTAAAGGTATTGGTAATGCGCATAAATCTGGTATCTGTCATACATTTACTGCTGATGGTCGATGTGTTTCGTTACTTAAAATTATGCTGACCAATTATTGTATGTTTGATTGCGCTTATTGTATTAATCGACAAAGCAACGATATACCAAGAGCAGGCTTTACACCAAGAGAACTGGCCGATTTGACCATTGAATTTTATCGCCGTAATTATATTGAAGGTTTGTTTATTAGTTCTGGCATTGTAAGAAGCCCTGATCATACGATGGAAAAGATGATTAGAGTGGTAAAAATTTTGCGTAATGAGCATGGCTTCAATGGTTATATTCATATGAAAGCGATCCCTGGTGCAAGTAATGAACTTATTGATCAAGCAGGTTTGTTGGTTGATAGAATGAGTGTTAATTTAGAAATTCCAACCGAAGAAAATCTTAAATTATTAGCGCCCGATAAAGATCATCAAAGCATTTATCAACCAATGCGCCAAATTCATCAAAATTTGTTAGAAAATATCGAAGATCGCAAAAAATTTCGATCCACCCCTAAATTCGTACCCGCAGGGCAAAGTACGCAGGTGATTATAGGTGCGACAGATGAGTCAGATAAGCAAATTTTGCAATTAACTTCTAAACTCTATAAAAGACCAAGCATGAAGCGAGTTTATTATTCGGGTTTTATTCCTGTAAATGGTTACGATAAACGTTTGCCCGTTGTCCAAGACGTACCCAGAGTGCGTGAAAACCGTTTATACCAAGCGGATTGGTTATTGCGTTTTTATGATTTTAATGTCGATGAAATTGTGAACGATCAGTATCCTGATCTTGATTTAGCGGTTGATCCTAAACTGGCTTGGGCAATTCGTAATCCACAGTATTTTCCTGTTGATGTTAATCGTGATAGTTATCAAAAAATCTTGCGTGTTCCGGGTATTGGGGTTAAATCAGCAAAGTTAATTGTGATGGCAAGACGTCATCGTAAACTGACTTTTGAGGCACTTAAGCGTATTGGGGTGGTTTTAAAGCGTGCCAAGTTTTTTGTTGTGTGTCACGAAATGAAACAGTTTAAATTACTTGATTCTTCGGCCGATTATATCCGACTTACTTTGCAAGAGCAGCCTTTGCAAGAACGAACTTTATTAGAAGATAAGCAAAATAATGTTCCTCAGCAATTGGTGATGGGGTGGTAGGGTGTTAGCGTTTTACTACGATAAAAGTTTTGAAGGACTGTTATGTGCGGTGTTTGATGCGTTTAAACTGAAAAAAATGCCCGAATGTTTGTTGACGGTAGAGCAGATTGAACCGTTGTTAGTATCTGACAGGCATCATGTCGAATTTAGCGAGTCTAAATATCAGCGAGTGCGTGTAGCATTAATTAAAAAGGTCAGTAAAATTGCACTTCGTCATTTAATGTATGTGTGGCTATCAGAATTGCCCGAAAGCGATTTGACTGTTTTTCGTTATATTTGTAAGGTATTTAAATCATCTCAATCAATCGAAACCGATTTTGCTGATCATGATGTGTTAACCGTGCATGATATTGCAAAAAAAGTAAGTCGAGAACGGCATCGTGTGATGCAATTTGTACGCTTTAATGCTATTAGTAATCCACTTAATAGTGAGTTTGAGCATCATGATAACAATGATAATAATGATAAAGTGTATTTTTCGGTTATCGCTCCTATTTATAATGTATTGCCATTAGTACTTAGCTTTTTTAAAGCGCGCTTTGCCGATCAAAAATGGGCGATATATGACGAAAAGCGTGAATATGGTTATTTTTATAATTTACACACTGTTGAGCCTGTTTCGCTTATTAATAAGGATGATTTGATTATTCACAACCAAGTTAATCAGCAGTATCTAACTAAAGAAGAAGCATTATTTCAAACCATGTGGCAACGCTATTGCAATGCGTTAACTATCAAAGAACGTATCAATCCTAAATTACAACGGCAACAGATGCCAAGTCGATTTTGGCATTATCTGCCAGAAATGAGACCCGTATTAAAATAAAACATTTAACTAAAATGGTTTATAGATATGACTTACAGTAACTTGAAAAATAAATATACAAAAAAATAAAATTAACGCTGTTCACAAGTAAGTGATATGTTTTCTATTGATGAATCAAATAGCATCAGCACTAATAAAAAAACCGCCTATTATTAGCGCGGTTTTTATTTAATTTAATAAAAGTTATTGTGAATCGATATCATTAATAAAATCATTAATGGTTTCTTCACGTTGTTGTTGCTTACTTTCATCGACTTTACCGCCTGATGCTACAAAGTCGTTACGTTGGAAGTAGGCATTGCGCATAAAGTTGTAAGGGTCATCGCTGTTTTTAATTAAATCTTCATATTCGATCGCAACAGCACGCGCTTCAACTCCATCAAACACACCTCGCACTAATGCCCATTGCCAGTCTAACCAAACAAGCGGTGGGTAAAGGGTGTCAACTACGTGACCACCTTCGTTTCTTAACGTTGCTGATCCATAAAATGGTAGCACAACATAAGGGCCATAAGGGACATCGTAATGACCTAAAACATCACCAAAACTTCGTTTTCCACCTTTTTGTAATTGTGGATCAGACATGCTAGCAACATCCATTAAACCAGCAAAACCGAAAACAGTATTTAAAAAGAATCGTGCTAAATGTGTGCCTGCTTTATGAACATCACCTTGTAATAGATTATTCACCATCGAAGCGGGTTCAGAAAGGTTAGATGAAAAGTTAACCACACCAGTACGAATAGGAGTAGGGACATAATCTTTCCAAGCTACTGCAGCAGGGCGTAAGACATAAGGATCAAGCGCATAGTAGTTAACATCAAACATGGTTTTGTTAAAGCCAGATAACGGATCACTATAGGAATTAGTTTCGGCCTGATAAGTGGCACAACTCGTTAGTGCCATCACAGAAAACATCATACTAACTATTCGTTTTTTCATAATATCTTCGTTTAAAAGTGATAAGATTAAATATGGTGTAATTGTATCATGATTACTCAAAATAAAAAATTTTTCGTTATTTAAATAGCATTATCTTTATAAATTTATTAAAATGAGCGCCCCTATGACCTCATAGTTAAATGGATATAACAAGCCCCTCCTAAGGGCTAGTTGCAGGTTCGATTCCTGCTGGGGTCGAATTCATGAATAAGATTTAAAACGATTCTAAACGATTGATAACGCAATGCTCTAACGGTATATTTTAATACCATGAGCAAAAATACCGTAATCATGCTAACCGTAAAAGCCATTGAATCAGCCAAACCAAATAAAAACCGTACAAACTAAATCGTAACGTAGCCAAATAGAGCGCACACCACTCCCTGACACCATTATGCCTTCTTGACAACAGCTTGTTGAACGTTACCGAGTTGCTTAGCTAATTCTAGCTGCCTAATTTAGGTTTAAGCATTTTTGCGATTTTTTTACTCTTTATTTATTGTTATTGAGAATAATTCGCATTTTTACACTAAAAATAACGTTGATTTTTTTTAAAATAAGCATATTTGATTTTATACGATTGCTTTTATCAATATTATCGTCATTTTTAGGAAGCATAATGTCATCTTTTACTCTTAATCAATTACCTTTAGGGCACGAGGCGGTGATTACTCGATTGTTACCCGAATCGTTGCCTTTTCGTCGAAAGTTACTTTCAATGGGTATTACGCCCGGTTGCAAGGTTATGGCTGTGCGTATTGCCCCTCTTGGTGATCCAATTGAAATTAAAATGCGTGGTTTTTCACTTTGTTTGCGTTGCAAAGAAGCACAAGCTATTGAAGTGATGGAGGTAAAAGCGTGAAGATAGCGTTAATTGGTAATCCAAACTGTGGTAAAACAACGTTGTTTAATTTATTAACTGGTTCAAAACAACGTGTAGGAAATTGGCCCGGTGTGACAGTTGAGCGTAAAACGGGCGTTTTTACTTATCATAATCAACAATATGAGGTTATAGACTTACCTGGTACTTATTCAATCGAGCCTGATCCACTTTGTGTGTCGCAAGATGAACTTATTGCTCGTCAGTTTGTGTTGTCTGAACAGGATAGTGTTATTGTCAATATTATTGATGCCACGAATTTACAGCGTAGTTTGTATTTGACTTGTCAGCTAATTGACTTACAACTGCCAATGATTGTGGTGTTGAATATGTGCGATGCACTTAAAGCCATGGGGGAACAGGTTAATGTCGATAGGTTATCAACGTTATTGGGTTGCCCAGTCGTTGCGATATCATCCACCAAAAAAACAGGATTGGTGTATTTTTATCAAAACATTGAATCAATGGTAAGCCATCCACAGCTTGTGCAACCGTCGATAGATTTACTTGGTGATGAGGCACAAGCGGTGATTAGTCGTTATATTGACGAATTGCCTAAAGAGAGTGTGGTGCGTCAGTTTAATCGTTGGCAATTGATGGATGTGTTATTAGATGATTCCCGTTGTAATTTGCCACAATTGGATCGTGAAGTGTTAGCAAATTGTCGATTATCGCTCGCAACATGGTGTGATAACGAAATTGATATTGCACTAGCTAGCGCCCGTTATGACACTATTGATGCAATTTGTAAAAAAGTGATTGATAAACCGCGTGAGTTTAATAGTCGGTTTTCTAATTTGCTGGATAATATAACTTTGGGTCGTCTGACAGGAATTCCATTTTTTTTGTTAGCCATGTATGCCATGTTTATGCTGGCGACTAATTTTGGCGCAGTTTTTGTTGATTTTTTTGATGTGCTTTGTGGCTCGATTTTTGTTGATGGCACGGCTGAACTTCTTCATGCTATCAATGCTCCTAATTGGCTTACGGCGATTTTAGCTAATGGCGTTGGTCGAGGAATTCAAACGGTTTCGACCTTTATTCCAGTCATTAGCGCAATGTTTTTGGGATTATCGTTTTTAGAAGATTCAGGGTATTTAGCACGTGCTGCAATGATGGTAGATCGTGTCATGCGTTGTGTTGGTTTGCCTGGTAAAGCGTTTGTGCCAATGTTAGTCGGATTTGGCTGTGGCGTGCCAGCGATTATGGGTACTCGAACGTTAGAAAGTACACGCGATCGTATTATGTCAATTTGTATGATCCCTTTTATGTCTTGTGGGGCCAGATTGCCAGTGTATGCTTTATTTGCGGCGATATTCTTCCCTAAAAATGCCGCCATTGTGGTATTTGCTTTATATTTATTGGGTATAGCAGTGGCAATGGTAACGGGGTTTGTGCTCAAATTTACCTTATTAAAAGGTCCTCTCACACCATTTATTATGGAAATGCCTGTTTATCGCATTCCAACATTGCACAACTTAGTTAGTTTGACTTGGCAGCGTTTAAAGTCGTTTGTTTTTAGATCAGGTAAGGCCATTGTGTTAATGGTGACAGTATTAAGTGTACTTAATTCATGGGGCAGTGATGGTTTGTTTAAGCATGAAAGTTCACAAGATTCTATGCTTTCTGTTGTCAGTCAAACTATTACGCCAGCTTTTGCACCGATGGGCATTAAACACGATAATTGGCCAGCAACAGTGGGAATTTTTACGGGTATTTTTGCTAAAGAATCGGTCATTGCAACATTGAATTCGCTTTATTCGATGAATGACGATAGTGAACAAACTAAGTCATGGAGTTTATCGCAAGATATTTGCGATGCGCTAGCCACAATTCCTAAAAATTTGGCTAGTTTATCTGATGCAGTTTTAGATCCGTTAGGTGTTTCTAATGTTTCTCAGGATGTTGATTCGCTCCAATCTGATTTAGCGGTGGATTCGACAACAGTTTCACAAATGAAATATGCATTTGGCTCATCTTCAGCTGCGATGAGTTATTTGATTTTTATTTTACTTTATACGCCTTGTGCTGCAGCACTAGGTGCCGTGTACCGCGAGGCTGGCTTTAAATGGACTTTATTTGTAGCCATTTGGACTTTTAGCATAGCATGGCTAATGGCAACCGTTTATTATCAATTTACGTTGCTTGGGCATTCGCCTGTGGCAGTTTGGTGGTTGTTGGGATGCGGTACATTTATTGTTGTTGCATTATTGTCCATGCGTGCTTTTGGGCGATATTTATCTTTTAATCAACACATCGTGTCTAATTTATCTGATGATAAAAAAACAACATGTTGTCAATAAATTTGTTAGGTTAATTTGTAAAACATTATATAGAGGAAAAATACGCAGGGTAACGCCTGCGGTTTTAATTATAGCCATGTTAATAACATCAATTCGTGATTATGTGCAGTTAAAAGGTCGTGCATCTTTGCAAGATATTGCACGTCATTTCCGCTTACCAGAAAGTGCTGTTACTCAAATGCTGGCTTTTTGGATTAAGAAGGGGACGATAAAGTTAGTAGAGCAAAATCAACCGCTATTTTGCCAAACAAATCAGTGTCATTCTTGTTCAAGTTGTGACTTAAGCCGTAATATTGAATATATTTGGTGCTAATTATTTTGCTGTTTTTCATAGAAAATCAATACCGATTTTGTTTTGTGATTCAGTTCACATAATTGAGTTTATTTACACAATAAAAAAAGCAGTAATAAATTGTTTAATGAGTGATTTTATTTCAATCAAGCCTTATGCTAGCTAATTTTGTTCATATTTTGTAATGTTTGGTTATTACCAATTATACGATTAGATCCTAGTTGATGACAAAGTCGTTTTATTATTGAATAAATGTTATTATACTTTCATTGAAATAAAACGATGTATGAGGACAAATAGTATGAGTCAATTAGATGAGTTTAAAAAACTAACCGTAGTGGTCGCTGATACTGGTGATATCGATTCAATTAAACAGTTTTCGCCTGAAGATGCAACAACTAACCCTTCTCTTGTTTTAAAAGCAGCACAACTTCCTCAATATCGTTATTTAATTGATTCTGCGGTGCAAACGGCTAAAAAGTTAGGTGGTAGCAAAGAAGAACAATTAGTTAATGCATGTGATCAGGTTGCGGTTAATATTGGTGCAGAGATTTTAAAAAGCGTTCCGGGGCGAATTTCGACCGAAGTTGATGCCCGTTTGTCTTTTGATAAACAAGGCTGCATTGAAAAGGCTCGTAAAATAATCTCACTTTATAAAGAAAAGGGCATTGATAAGTCCCGTATCTTAATTAAAATCGCATCAACGTGGGAAGGTATTAAAGCAGCTGAAGTGCTTGAACAAGAAGGTATCAATTGTAATTTAACGTTATTGTTTTCATTCGCTCAGGCTCGTGCATGTGCTGAAGTAAATGCCTTTTTAATTTCGCCTTTTGTTGGTCGCATTTATGATTGGTATCAAGCTAAAAAGCCAATCGACCCTTATGTGGCAGATGAAGATCCGGGTGTTGTTTCTGTTCGTAATATCTTTAATTATTATAAACAACATGGTTATAAAACCATTGTGATGGGAGCAAGTTTCCGTAAAGTTGATCAGATTTTAGCGTTAGCTGGGTGTGATAGGTTGACAATTTCACCTAATTTACTGGCCGAAATGCAACAATCAAATGCCCCTGTTGTTCAAAAACTCAACCCAAATCAATCTGTAGTGGCTCGTCCTGCCCCTATGACTGAAGCTGAATTTAGATGGCAACATAATAGTGATGCTATGGCCGTTGAAAAACTTGCTGAAGGCATTCGTGCTTTTGCCGTTGACCAAGGCAAATTAGAAGACATGATTAGCACACTGCTATAATTATTTAAAATAATTGGGGAGTTTGCTCCCCATTTTTATACAATTTCCTTTCGTTAATTTGACTAACGATTTTGCAAGTGATGTTAACCTTGCAGGTATTAACGAATTTTAACTCAAAATTTTTTGGAGATGATGACATGAATGCAACCACACTATCTCACCGCGAACTGGCGAATGCGATAAGGGCATTAAGCATGGATGGCGTGCAAAAAGCAAAATCGGGGCATCCTGGTGCACCTATGGGGATGGCGGATATGGCTGAAGTGCTTTGGCGTGGCTTTTTAAAACACAATCCAACTAATCCTAAATGGGCTGATCGTGACCGTTTTGTTTTATCAAATGGTCATGCGTCTATGTTGATCTATAGCCTATTGCATTTAACGGGTTATGATGTGACGATTGATGATCTTAAAAATTTCCGTCAGTTGCATTCAAAAACTGCAGGCCATCCTGAATATGGTTATGTGCCAGGTGTTGAAACAACTACAGGTCCATTAGGCCAAGGTATCGCTAATGCTGTAGGTATGGCAATCGCTGAAAGAACATTAGCAGCTCAATTTAATAAAGCAGGTCATACTATTGTTGATCACCATACTTATGTGTTTATGGGCGATGGCTGTATGATGGAAGGAATTTCGCACGAAGTGTGTTCATTAGCGGGTACATTAAAACTTGGCAAACTCATTGCATTTTATGACGATAATGGTATTTCAATTGATGGTGATGTTGAAGGTTGGTTTACCGATGATACAGCAAAACGTTTTGAAGCTTATGGTTGGCATGTTATTCGTGGTATTGATGGTCATGACGCTGAAGCCTTAAAAGAAGCGATCGAACAAGCGCAAGCAGTAAGTGATAAACCATCGTTACTAATGTGTAAAACAGTGATTGGATTTGGTTCACCAAATAAAGCTGGTAGCCATGAAAGCCACGGCGCACCATTAGGCGATGCCGAAATCGAAGCTACCCGTAAAGCACTAGGTTGGAATCACCCAGCGTTTGATATTCCTAAAGACTATTATGATGCTTGGGATGCCAAAGCAAAAGGTAAACAACTCGAAGACGAATGGAATGCTCGTTTCGACGCTTATGCTAAGGCTTACCCTGATTTAGCCAAAGAATTTAAACGTCGTGTTAATGGTGACCTACCAGCAGACTGGTCACAAATCGCTAACGATGTAGTCAATAAACTACAAGCAAACCCAGCAACAATTGCCACTCGTAAAGCATCACAAAATGCTATCGAAGCTTTTGCTCCTGCATTACCTGAGTTTTTAGGTGGTTCAGCAGATTTAGCACCAAGTAACTTAACCATGTGGTCAGGCTCTAAAGAAATTTTAGCTAATCCTGATGGTAACTATATCCATTATGGTGTGCGTGAGTTTGGTATGTCAGCGATCATGAACGGTATTGCATTGCATGGAGGATTTATTCCTTATGGCGCAACATTCTTAATGTTTATGGAATACGCACGTAATGCTATTCGTATGGCCGCATTAATGAAAATCCGTTCATTATTTGTCTATACACACGATTCAATTGGTTTGGGGGAAGACGGACCAACGCATCAACCTGTTGAGCAAATGGCTAGCTTACGGGTAACTCCAAATGTTAGCACTTGGCGTCCTTGCGACCAGGTCGAGTCAGCAATTGCTTGGCAATATGCGATTGAACGTAAAGATGGTCCGACGGCATTGATCTTCTCAAGACAAAATCTTAAACAACAAGATCGCACAGCTCATCAATTAGCTGATGTATATCGTGGTGGTTATATCTTAAATGATTGTACAGGTACTCCTGAATTAATTATTATCGCGACAGGTTCAGAAGTTGAGCTTGCTGTTGAAGCGTATCAACAATTGACACAAGCGGGTAAAAAAGTACGCGTAGTGTCAATGCCATCAACCGATGCATTTGATAAACAAGATCAAGCTTATAAAGAGTCAGTATTACCATCATCAGTATCAGCAAGAATTGCAATTGAAGCGGGTATTAGTGATTACTGGTATAAATATGTAGGGCTTAATGGCAAAGTAATTGGTATGACTAGCTTTGGCGAATCAGGTCCAGCTGATCAATTATTCAAAGAATTTGGCTTTACTGTCGAAAATGTTATTGCTCAGGCAAATAGCTTATTAAAATAGCCTATTAGACAGACAAAAAAGCCATCAATATGACGTTGATGGCTTTTTTCGTTATTTAATAACCAAAAATTAGAATGTAATACGAAAGGTAATACTTTGATTGTAAAATCGTATATAAAAAGTGTTAGCCAATATTAAAAACACCTAACACTTAGGTTGTGACTGATTTTCTAATCTAAAATATTTTGAATATAAAATATATATTAAAAAAACAATTATCGAGAAGCTCGTTTTAAAATTACTGCCGTTGGTTGTTTTTGTATATAGATCATTCTCGCCATTAATAAAATCGCTGCTACAGCAAGTCCCGAAATAATGCCTATCCAAAAACCTGCAGCTCCAATTGGTTTGATAATTAGATCGGTCAATCCTAGTATATAACCAACTGGTAATCCCACAACCCAATATGAAATGAGCGTGATAAAAAAGATACTTTGTGTATCTTTGTAACCACGGAGTACATTACTTGCCACAACTTGCAAATAGTCAGATGCTTGATAGATAGCTAATAAGATAATAAGCTGTAAACAAATGGCAATAACAGTTGCCTCATTAGTAAATAATGTAATTATTGGTGTTTTAAAGATAACTAAAATTAAGGCGACAATGATAGCTAAAGCCAAAGATATCGCTAAACTGATATAAGCAGTTTGCTTGGCTAATGCTGGTTTTTTTTTGCCCAGCAAATAACCAACGCGAATGCTCGTTGCCACTCCAAGGGATAATGGTATGGCAAAGGTTAAACTGCTGATAGTAAAAATAATTTGGTGAGCAGCAACGGTTATGGGTCCTAGTGGTGCAATTAATAAAGCGATTACAGCAAATAGGCTCATTTCAAAAAAATAAGCTAGCGCCAGTGGTGTACCTAACAGAATCACTTTTTTGATTATTGTAAAATCAATTAACTTGGCGATGGGTGTTTTTCGAATATCGCGTTGGGTTGGGGAAGTTAATGTGTATATACGAATTAAAATAAACATTAACCAAAATATAATTGATGCAGTAATACCACAACCTACACCACCAAAAGCAGGAAGGCCTAATTTTCCATAAATTAATATATAATTGATCGGAATGTTAGCAAGTAGGGCAATAAAAATAATAACCATTGCTGGCTTAGTATTAGATAACCCCTCGCATTGGTTACGATAAACTAAAAATAATAAAAATGCGGGTATTCCCCACATAATAGCCCGTAAAAATGACACCGCCACGTCAAACATTTCAGGATCAATTGGGTGCTCTGCTGAGCTTCTTAAACCGATTATTTTGTCAGAATGGTATAAAATTAACATCATAATGACAGATAAAAACAGCGCAATCACCACGCCTTGTCGAGTGTGTCCTGCGACTTGCTCTCGTTTAGCTGCGCCGTTTAGATTTGAAATAATTGGTGTTAAAACGGTTAGTAATCCTTGACCAAATAAAATTGTTGGTAACCAAATCGAAACCGCAATAGCCACTCCTGATAGGGCGGTTTTACTATAATTCCCTGCCATAATGGTATCGACAAAAGTAATTGCGGTTTGCGATACTTGTGCAATCAACACAGGAACTGCTAATTTAACCAGATTTTTTACTTCATGTTTATAATGTTGTTTCATGGTGTTAATTAACGTTTAACCGTTCCCCATAGATCGTACTCATCGGAATGCTCAATGTTAACCTGAACAATATCACCGACTTTGACTTGGTTTTCTTCGTTTAGATAAACAACGCCATCAATTTCAGGGGCATCAGCCATGCTACGGCCTATAGCACCTTCTTCATCAACTTCGTCAATAATAACAGCCAAAGTTTTGCCTATTTTAGCTTGTAATTTTTGTGTTGAGATTTTTTGCTGTAATTGCATAAAGCGATCAAAACGTTCTTGTTTGATGGCTTCAGGAATTTGATCAGCAAGTTTATTAGCCTCAGCACCTTCAATAGGACTATATGGAAAGCAACCTACGCGATCTAACTGTGCTTGCGACAAAAAGTCGAGCAGTAATTCAAAATCTTGTTCTGTTTCGCCAGGATAACCAACAATAAAGGTTGAACGCAGCGTAATATCGGGGCATATTTCTCGCCATTTATGGATGCGTTCTAGGGTTCTTTCAATGGTTCCTGGTCGTTTCATTGATTTTAAAACTGCTGGGCTTGCATGCTGTAATGGCACATCTAAATAAGGCAAGATCTTACCATCTGCCATTAATGGAATAAGATTATCAACACTAGGGTAAGGGTACATATAGTGCAATCTGACCCAAATACCTAAGTTAGCTAATTGTTCGCAAAGGGTTTGGATATCGGTTTTTAATGGTGTTCCATTCCAAAAATTAGTACGATTTT
Organism: Gilliamella sp. Pra-s60; assembly: GCF_009795755.1. Classification (NCBI taxonomy): domain Bacteria; kingdom Pseudomonadati; phylum Pseudomonadota; class Gammaproteobacteria; order Orbales; family Orbaceae; genus Gilliamella; species Gilliamella sp. Pra-s60. Next base: position 25,481 of record NZ_WTFA01000001.1, read on the forward strand.
TGATATCGATACCATAAGCTGAAGTATCTTGAGCAATAACCAATAATTCTTTAACGCCACTGTCGGCTAGTCGTTTTGCCTCATCTAAAACATTGCCGATTGGTCGGCTAACCATATCACCACGCAAAGAAGGGATAATACAAAATGTACAGCGATGATTACAGCCTTCCGAAATTTTAAGATAGGCATAATGTTTTGGTGTTAATTTAACCCCTTGGCTTGGAACTAAACTAGTAAAAGGATTATATTCGGGTTTAGGGGCATATTTATTCACATGGCTTAGAACTGCTTCATAGCTATGTGGACCAGATATTTCAAGAACTTTTGGGTGAACAGTTCTAATTTGATCTTCTTTTGCGCCAAGACAACCCGTGACTATAACCTTACCGTTTTCATTCAATGCTTCACCGATCGCTTCGAGTGATTCTTGCACGGCACTGTCAATGAATCCACAAGTATTAACAATAACCAAATCGGCATTGTCATAGCTAGGTACCACTTGATATCCCTGCGTGCGCAGTTCGGTTAAAATTCGTTCAGAATCAACTAAGTTTTTAGGACAGCCAAGGCTCACAAATCCAATTGTAGGGGGTGACATATTCATAGTATTTATAATAGTGTTTTATATTTAATGAGGTAATGTTTGAGAATTTAATAAACTACATTTATTAATTGTTATTTACAAATCAAAATGAAGTCGTCATTTTATCACATTTCATTATAGTTGATACATCGATTTTATAATTTGAAATGTATATTAATAATGTGTAGGAAAATGCCGAGTTGTTTACACTTCATAATTAAAATAATCTTCTAAATACTCACAAGGTATTTTCCTTGAAATCGCTTTATGAGGTTTAACGGTATTATAAAAATTAATAAGCGTTTAAGCTTTTGCTTTCTTTTGAATTGCTAAATATTTGCTGATTATGCCACATCTCTATTATTTAAGTTCATATCTCTCTTTCGGCTTTTCCATTGGTTTGTGGTCTGACCGTTTTGGTAAATTTTTGATTGATACGCTGGTTATTATACGTTTTAAAAAAACATTAGAAAATAACTAATTAATTTGAATAAAAGACTTATTGGTTGAATGTTGTTGAGTAACATAAAATAAAGCCTTTATTTAGAATAAAGGCTTTTGGAAAGAATAGGAAGATGAAGTTACTAATTAAGTTAATACTATTTTAATGCATTAGCGACTTCGTCTATTTGATGATTCATGCTTTCTGCCCCTCCACCTGACAAATACCAAAGATCAGGGGTTAAATAGACAACATGAGTCTTGCTTTTATTTAGAACGTGTTGCGAAAAATAGTGTTCAGCCATACCTTGTTTACCGATTGCTTTACTACGATCAACAACAAAGATAACATCAGGTTTGACTGATTTAATGTAATTATCATCAACAAAAATTGGTTTTGGCTTGCCTATTGCGTTATTTGCTGGTGTAACGGTGAGGGGGACAGCACGTTTAACATCTAGTACGTCGTGAATCAATGCTGCACTTGAGCTTGAATTGATAAGAATCATCTTTCCATCGTTATGAATAACAACAATCGCTTTTTTAGCGCTGGATTGAGCTAAGGCTTGTGTATTTTGGATTTTTTCATCTAATGATTGGATGATATTATCTGCTTTGTTTTCTGTTTCTGTAATTTTGGCTAGCACTTGAATATGATTTTTGGTTGATTCAACGTAATTTTTAGCATCAACACTTAAATTAATAACAGGGGCAATTTTTGATAAATCTTCGGACTTACTTGCTTGGCGACCATCAATAATAATCAGATCGGGTTTAGTTTGTTTAATTGCATTAATATCAGGTTCTTTCATATTGCCAGTATCAGCGATTGAAGCCTTATTAAATTGTTGTAAGTAAGATGGTGTTACTGATCGAGGAATAGCTGTAACGATCGAACCTTTACCTAAAGCATCTAACGTATCTAATGCACCATAATTCATTACCACCACTTTTTTAGGTGCTTTAGGCACCACTATCGTTTGATTATCAGCAGTTATATTCATTGTTGATGATTGGCATCCTGTTAAGCCTAACACAATTACTGCAATACTACTCAAAAGTAACTTTTTTTTATTGTTCATATCGATTTTCTCATGTTATTTATAAATGATAATCATTATTATTTGTAGAAATGGAAATGTCCAGCACTAAATATTTTTTAAAGATATTGATAATCATTCTCAAATGATGTAATGTGCTATGAACTATAAAACAATAAATATCATTATAAATAATGGGGTTATAATAGATGAAAACAAAAAAGAAGTTTAAATTGGCAAAACATGTCATCAATACGGGCATTTTGTTGTCATTATCAAGTACTGCTATAGCGGCTAGCAATTCGGATACTGACACCATGGTTGTGACTGCATCGGGGTTTTCTCAGCAAGTCAAAGAAGCGCCTGCAACTATTTCGGTTATTACGCCTAAAGAGATCGAAAATAAACCTTATCGTGATGTGACTGATGCATTAAAAGATATCCCTGGAGTCACTGTTTCGGGCGGTGGGGACTCAACAGATATCAGTATCCGCGGTATGGATGCCAAATACACCATGATTTTAATTGATGGTAAAAAAGTCAGCACACGTGAAACAAGACCAAATAGCGATAACTCAGGTTTTGAACAAGGTTGGTTACCGCCATTAACGGCCATTGAACGTATTGAAGTAGTACGAGGACCTATGTCATCGTTATATGGTTCTGATGCAATGGGAGGGGTTATTAATATCATCACCAAAAAAGTATCTGATAAATGGCATGGTGGTGTACGTTTAGAATCGGTCATACCATACCGCTCGGCTGAAAAAAACACTTATACTGGCAGTTTTTCAACTTTAGGACCACTGATTGACGATATCTTAGGTATCCAACTTTATGGCCAATATTCTAAGCGTAATGAAGATAAATTTTTAAGCGGTCATGCTGAGCAAAAATTGCGCAGTATAAATGGTAAACTTTCATTAAATGCTACCGACACACAAAAATTTGATCTCGATTTTGGGCGTGCATTACAAAATAGTAAATCAACAGGTGGCAAGACAAGACCTATTTCTAGAGGTGATTTCCTTCGTGATAATCGTCGCAACACCTTTGCGCTAACACATAATGGTCTATTTGGCGATGTATCAACAACTTCATTTGTTGCTTATGAAGGTAATAATAATCCAGAAAGAAAAATGAAAATTCGCAATACCGATGTTGATACTCGTGTTACTATTCCTTTTAGCATTAACATGCTTACCATTGGTGGCAAATACAATTACCAAGAGCTACACGATAAAGGTAATCAATTAAATAAATCGATCACTAAAATTGATCGTTGGAATTATGCCCTATTTGCTGAAGATGAGCTAAGACTACTAGACAACTGGAGCCTAACATTAGGATTACGTTATAACAAAGACGAAAATTATGGTAGCAACTGGAATCCAAGAGTTTACAGCGTGTGGAATATTGATGACAGCTTCACCTTAAAAGGCGGTTATTCAACAGGTTTTGCAACACCACAATTACGCCAAGTCGTCTCTGATTGGGGGCAAGTAACGGGCGGAGCAGGTACGGGGAATAAAGGTATGATTATGGGTAACCCAGATTTAAAACCTGAAAAATCCGATAACTTCGAAATTGGTGTTGGTTACACCAACGATTATGGTGTTGATGCATCGGCTACGGCGTTTTATACTAAATATAAAGACAAAATCCAAAGCTACTACATATGCCAAGGTCCAGCAAGAAGAGGCTTATGTCAAATAGCAGGATATCAAGAAAGATTCGATTTTGTCCAAGGGCGTGAAAATGTAGGCAAAGCCGATCTTAAAGGTCTTGAGCTTTCATTCAAAACACCTTTATTTACTGATTTCTTATTAAGTTCTAACTATTCTTGGACTAAAACTGAACAAAAAAGCGGTAAATATAAAGGACGATCTTTAAACCGCACACCTAAACAAAAATTCAACACCCAACTTGATTGGTATGCCTCACAGCAATGGGATTTATGGGCTAAAATGGCTTATTATGGCATGGAATCATCAAATAACCGTAATGGCACAAAAGTTGAATACCCAGGCTACACTTTCTGGGATATCGGTGCATCTTATCAAGTACACAAACAAGCTAAGATTTATGCTGGTGTTTATAATTTATTTGATAAAGATGTTAGTAACGAAGATTTCGGTAAAACCTTAGAAGGTCGACGTTATTTTGTCGGTACCGAAATTAATTTCTAACAAAACAATATATTCGTTTGAATTATTATTCTAAGGCAGCTTTAATATAGCTGCCTTATTTTTATAAATAATTTATTAGGTTAGGCTGTTATTTGTAAAAAAATCGGTCAGAAAAGGTATTGATTTTATTGAAGTTTTTTAAGGTGTTTTTTACCAAAATCGCGATTAAAAACCGCTACCTAAAACAGCGACTAAAAACGACCACTCAAGCACCCATAAAAAATGTCACTCCCCAAAAAACCAAAGCAACTCCCCTCACACCCTAACAAATCTTTACAATAAATTAACAAAAAAAGTGGCAGATTATGCACCATCAAGTTATAATTTTCATGCTTTTTCAAGCAGGGAATCGCTCAAAAAATAAGCGAACGGATAGAAAAATCGAGAAAAAACAAGAAATTACTTGACAAGGAAATAAAAATGCATTACCATGGTTGGCATCTGGCATCTGGCATCTGGCCTGCCAAACCTATGCCCTAAATCTTATTGATTCGCACGGTGGTCAAAAACAAGCGCCACAGTTATTTTCATCACCGAAGTCATTTCGCGTAGCGAAATCGACGCCGTCATCGCGGTCTTTATTGGCGATGTCTTCGGCGGGTTCTTCAACAGCATCTTCGGCAAAATTACCGCCGATTTCCAAGTGGTTATCCAAACCGCCATTATTATGTAAATCCGCATTATTCTTAGCACCATTGTTGTTATTGTCGTATACGCAGGATACACAGGCATTATCGGCACAGACATCAAGGGTAATAGAGGGAAGTGCGCCGTATTTAACGTTTGATGGTGGACAGACAAAGGCAATGGATACAGATACCCTTTTGGCAATCGAGTTGCCAGATGGAAGGGTTATCACGCCATCGACCAACACATCGAGTCGGACAAATCCGATAATGTTACCGGATGGTGATTTTACTTTTGGTGATATACACACAGTGGTACCATTGTCCGTTCCATGGTCATATGAAAGGTATACAATAGGTATAAATGATTTGGTTAACCAAGGGAAGTGGGGTGATGATGATGGCGATGGACAGGGAGTTAATGGAGTAACAGCATCAGGGAGTATATGGGCAGAGTTTGCAGAGATAACTGGTGAAAAATGGGGTTATGGATTTAGATTAACTGCATGTCGTGATGTTCCTTATACGGTAACCTTAAATAGTACAGGGGGGAGTTTAACTACACGATATGGTTTACCGAATAGGAGTACGTTCAGTGGAGGCAGAGTGACGTATTATCTCATGCCGTCACGGCCTGAAATTTGTTCGGTCAGGCCGAATTTGTTGTTCGGTGGAACAACAGGCATTGATTCTAGGGACAACCGCCGCTACGCAGGCCCACCTAGCATATGGAATCCAGCAAAGGGCTTTTTAGTTCAGTCTACAAACCCATCATCTTACAACCTAAACTTTCCAACTACAGGAGCAGATGGTTTGTATTTTGATTTGCTTATTAGTGGATTAGACGCAAGTCAGTTGCGTTGGACAGTTAACACAAGTGGTAGTATAGGTGCAACAGTGAGTTGGACAAGGCCGCGTACAGGGAGATTCACACTTCCTAATGGGAATTCTTGGGACGCTGATTATTGGATTACGGATAAATCCAAGAATGTAACACGGGTAACATTAACAGGTCCTAGGGCAAGTAGTAGTCAAATAAGCTCAAGTAATCCAAGTCCACTTGCACGTCCAGCTTTGCCACAGACCTTCGAGTTGGTCGGAAGGGATAGTAATGGTCATGAGGTTCGTTATGGCTTTGTGTTAAAGCAGTGGTTCGTCAATCGGGGTGGTGAAGAAAAATATTATAGGGAGCAATTAGCATGGTGTAATAGTTTGGGTTATCGTATACCACAGGTAAGTGATTTAACCAATGCGAAGTGTAGTTCAGGTGTAAATAGCAGTTTTCGTTGTATCTATGGCATAGGTGGCGCAACACCTCGCTCATCAGATAATAATTACGAGCGTCACATAGGCGCAGGCTTTTTCACGGAGTGGGGCGAAATGGGCGACTACGTTGATGCGGGCTTCGTCGGCACCTACTGGACGAACGCCGTTGCAGGTAGTGACAAGTTCTATGTCTACTCGTACAACGGCGCTGTCAGCAGCATCCCTGGGACCTACACCCGTTATGCTGTTTGCCCTACCCCTTAGCGTTTAGTTCTTAATCCTTAGGGCGCGGAAGGGGTTACGGTGCCTGAGAGGACAATATAGACAAGAATAAAGCCCCCGCGTAAGTTGGGGCGTTTCCCTTAGGGTTGCGCCGTTGTGGCAAAGCCACAATAGCGCCGCCCTTCTAGTTGAAGCTATCGACTCAATTCATTTTATTCACCAACAAAAAAAATATTATTTTCCAACAAAAAATAGTTCAGGAAAGGTGTTGATTTTATTGAAGTTTTTATTTAACTTTTTTATCAAAAATTATCCTACATCAACAATAAGTTAACCTTGGGTACGCTTAGGCTGTTACTGACTTATTCAATTAATGCAATATTATCAACGTATTGTTTTAAACTTTCTACTTTACCTCTTGTATTTGATGCTTTTTGTTTGAATTTAAGTTATTGAATTTTTAATAATATCACCTTGATTTATTTAATACCTGTTGATATATTAAAAGTTACCGGCGGGGTACTTTACCTTTGATTGGTTAATAGACTGGAAACAATACCAATATGATAAACAAGAGAATTAGGTATCCATGCATCCTTTTTCTCTTTCAATCCCTAGTTAAAAGCTGAGGGTTTATTTTATCAAGCTTCTTACTTGATAGTTGTTATTGCAGGATGCTCTACTATAAAAGTCGATGTTTTATATAACATATTAAATTTTATAGTTTTTGGATTTATTTTAAATGGATTTTATGAAAAAAATAGCTATCTTACTCTTATTTGTTCCGTTATTTGTTTATTCAGCACAGAATTTTAATTCAGCCAAAACACAGTTAACTAAATTATATAAATCAAACCCTAATCAAACGACATTTTATTGCGGATGCGAATTTTCGTGGGTAGGTAAAAAAAGCGTTGTTGATTTTAGCAAGTGTGGGTACCAGCCAAGAAAAAATCAGGCTAGAGCTGAGCGTATTGAGTGGGAACACGTTATGCCTGCCGAAAATTTTGGTAGACACCTGACATGCTGGCAAGAAGGTGGGCGTAAAGCGTGCAAAAAAGATGCTACCTTTAATCAAATAGAAGGGGATATGCATAATTTACAACCCGCTATTGGTGAAGTGAATGGTGATAGATCTAATTATCGTTATTCACAATTTACTAAAGAATTTAATCAGTATGGACAGTGTAAAAGTGCTGTGGATTTTAAAGCTCGCATATTTCAGCCACGTAATGAAATTCGTGGAATGATAGCACGCACCTATCTTTATATGTCTGATAAATATAAAATCAATTTATCAAATCAAGAAAAGAAACTCATGATGGCTTGGAATCAAATGTATGCCCCTGAAAATTGGGAATGTGAGCGTAATGTGCATATAGCAAAAGTGCAGGGTAATGAGAATAAGTTTGTTACTGAACGGTGTAGGTAATAAATAAAAAAGATAATAGTATTATTTTTAAAACGGCAATCCCTGATGCGATTGCTGTATACTATGTGACATATTGTGGTTAAAATTTTTTATGCAATTAAATTAATTATTATTTTGTTTTTATCAAATTTATATCTTTTTTAAGATGGCTAATGATAGCTTAAAAAATAAGAAATCATGGTATATACTTCGAATAATTTAAAAAAGAAAAAACGAACCGCTTAATTGTGGTTTTTTTATGTCAAAATTTTGAGTAATTTATTCATGCCAATTCAAGAATAATATACAAAATATAAAATGATTAATAATTTCAATAATCCTCGTTAATAAAAATTGTTTATGAGAAAGTTATTAAAATAAAGCCCAAAAAGCTAGTTTAGTAACTAGTCTAGAAAAATTAAATTTCATTTAACACGTTATATTTAAATGTTGCAAAATACCAAAAGTAGTTATGCGATGATTTATAAAACTCTATACTTTTTAAAGTGTTAATAATATAATGAATGAAATTTAGCCTAATTTAAAACAAAATATATTCAAGATGCAAATGCGATGAAGAAAGAAACAGGTCTTGAAGATAGCTATAATCAAATGAATGAAAAAGTTAGTCAAAATAGGTTGGAAAGGAATAACCAGATAGCAGAAAATAAAGGGATAATTAATAGTGAAATAGATAAGTTAAGAGAAAAGCAAAAATCAGAACAAAGCATTAATGAGCAAACTATTGAAAATGTAAAAAATGAAGGTAAAGCTACTCATGATGTTAAAGGAAACCACCATACAAAAGAGACACAAAAAATAAGAAATCTCTATAATAAGGCTAACGATGATGATATCTTTTATTCTTTGGCGAGTTGTTCCAATTATTGTCGCCGTAGTTGTTTTAGTCATATATTTCAAATGTGATGAAGATTATTTTGTAAATAAAGGGAAAGCTGTTATTGCTTTCTTATCCAAACACACTAGACCACTTACACAAGAAGAACTGAGACATATAAACCAAATGCACCAAATACAGGAAATGGGTGATCCTGCCTCATTGTTAGATCCTAGTACGCCAGAAGGAAGAAATCTTCATCCTGATTATCGTGGTGATCATCGCTACGACTGAGTCTGCTATAAGGAAATTTAATTAATGAGCTTCGATAACAAAAATTTTACACAAGGTGGACAAGTTGTTTTTTATATGATTAGCATGTTTTTGCAAATCAATAAAATCATTTTTAAATATTTGTCCATCTTTTTTTGTGTGCTCACTATTTTTATTTTTTTTTCTTAAATGTTGCTCGTTTTAATGCTATTAAAATGGGGTATTACTATTATATAGCAAAAATGAGTTCTTTTGGCTTTAACGGGCATATAACAATAAATTTAGGGGAAAAGTCTTTTTCTGCTAGGGCAAGTGAAATCTATAATAATAAAGAATTTATAAAAGCAGGCCAATTTCTATTAAATCAAATCTATATATCAGCTATTAGCTTATTTGTTGTTTGTCTTTTTATTGTAACTATGAACAACTCTTCAAAAGTTGGGCTTTTAAATCTATTTTTGAAATTCCAAATTTATTCCACCTATTAAAATAAAGTCACCGTTTTAAGCAAAAAAACGTCAGGAAAGGTATTGATTTTATTGAATTTATTTTTTAGCCAAGTAAGCTAACAAACTACCTTCGGGTGATCTGTTATTGCTATTTGTTAATAAATTTCATAATATTACCAAAAACGAAGGAAATAGTATGAAAAAAATTTTACTAGTTGGTTTAATTGGGGTTGCTTTATTTGGTTGTGGTAAAAAGAAAGTAACTGAAAAAATGCTTATCGGGAATTGGGAGTGTAGTATAACCGAACAAAGAGCAAAATGGGAGAATGGCGGGTTTCAAAACTATTCTGCACCAATTGATCATGGAAAATCAGTAGTTACCTTTTTAAAAGAAAACGATGATTTTTTTGTAAAATGGTCGAGTACAGATGAAATAGTGAAGGAAGATTTTAAGAAATTGAATAAAAGTTTCAACGGCTTTTTAGCTGGTATACAATTCTCTGGTTTTAACGGGTTTGAATATATATCAGACAATGAGTTTAAGATGATTTCTGAGTTAGTAATGAGGCTAGATGAGAAAGAAAAAAATGAAAAAAATAAAATATTAAAGCACTGTACCAGAATACAATAACTATGAAACCAGAAAGGAATTGTTTTTATTTAGTGCTATTTTATCAAATTTTCTAGGAGGGGTTTTTATTAAAAATTTATCAGTTCAGGCTTGATTTGTAGTGCTCGGGCAATTTTAATCCGTGTTGCTTTTCTTAACTTTTGGCTTTTTTTATATTGAGAATAAGCTAGTTGGCTAATACCTATTTTATTCGCAACTTACAACTTTGTTTGGTGCACCTGTTTCAATATTGATTGTTCTATTTAAAACCTAAAGCTCGGTGATGAGGGAGAGGTTATGTCTAGAGGAAGTTAGGGTAAAATTTTAGGCATTCTAACTTAGATCTATCATCAATTTAGGTATGCAACAGGTTGACGAAGAAGTGCAGTTAAAGTAATGGGAAAATATCGGGTTTTATTAAATTGTATTGATGTCGATACTACGTCAGCAATTGACTGGTCAGAAAAGCCATAGTAAAAATCAATCATTCTGGATAATTGTATTTGTTTTTTGCGTATAAACAGTGCAGTTATCTGGAATATCTTTATTTACGAATGACATTGCGCCGATTTTTACATTATTGCCTATTTTTATCTTACCGCCCAAAATCACGGAATTGGCACCAATAGAAACATTATCACCAATTATTATTTTAATCGGTTCATTTGCACCACCAATTGTTATATTTTGTAGAACGTAACAGTTTTCTCCTATTACCGTGTTTTTCGTTATTGTTATAGAGTACGGATGGGCTAATATTAAATTTTTACCAATTTTTGTTCCTAGCTCTATATCAATTTTAAATCTATATATTAATTTTTTTTGTATTTTCCGGGCGATTACTTTTTGTTTTTTATTTCCGCATATATACATTTCATTAGCTAAACGCCACCAAAATAAATACTTTTTTTTATTATATATTGGTTTAACGAATAATTTTAATAATTGATAGAAGTTTATTTTTTTATTATTTGTGACTTCTGCCTGCCAGCATTCTTTCAAATGCGTTAAATCGTGAGTCATTAAAAATTTAATTATGTGTATGTATTTCATAAAGTCACTCAATTTAATTAGATAATTGAGATATTAACAAACATATTATCAATCTTCAACTTACAATACTCAACAGCGTCATGCGTATGTAAATTGGTCGTGTGTAGTTTATTGTTATCATGATAAGTGAAGCGTTAGTTTTACCCCAGTTTTACCCTATGAATAAAATCTGAGTTTTAGGTAATCACTTTAAAGGCTTGTAAGATAAGGCTTTAGAATGGTACGCCCGGGTGGACTCGAACCACTGACCCCCACCATGTCAAGGTGATGCTCTAACCAACTGAGCTACGGGCGTATATTTGAAACACGTAAATATTAGCGGGCAAATCGGTTTGTATCAAGTAAAAAAATAAAAAATAGCTGCTTTTTTAATCTGTTGAACGAGATTGATTGTATTATGAACATAATTTTTTCGATTTTAAAAAAATTCATAACATGATTATTCAATACATATTTTTTCTAAGAATTTTTTTATTTTTGGAACGAATTGTAAGTTTATGTAAGTTCATAGTGGTGTGTTTAACTTAATTTAGCTATACTCGACGCATTTCGTTTAACGTTCGTATTTAGGTTTGTATGTCGATAAAAGATCAGATAGAAGATGTTCTACAAAATGTTTTTGGTTATAAGGCATTTAGAAACCAGCAAAGGGAAATTATTGAATCTATTATCGATGGGCGTGACACTTTAGTGATTATTCCAACAGGGGGCGGTAAATCTTTATGTTATCAAATTCCTGCGGTTTTATTATCTGGTACTGCCATTGTTGTTTCGCCTTTAATTTCTTTGATGAAAGATCAGGTCGATCAATTATTAGCTAATGGTATTGATGCGGCATATCTTAATGCTTCTCAATCAGCAACAGAACAACAAGAAGTTATCGAAAAGTATTTAAATAAATCAATAAAATTGCTATATATCTCGCCTGAACGATTGAGCGTGCATAGTTTTTCTACTTTAATTAATGAACAACCTCCTTCGTTAATTGCTATCGATGAGGCGCACTGTATTTCTCAATGGGGGCATGATTTTAGGCCTGATTATCGACAATTAGGACAACTTTCTATTCGTCTTCCTAATGTGCCAATCGTTGCCTTGACAGCTACAGCCGATAAGTTGACACAAGCTGATATTATGACTCAACTTAATCTGGTTGATCCGTTGGTTGTGGTAAGAAGTTTTGATCGACCTAATATTCGTTATACTGTCGCTGAAAAGTTTAATCAGATTGAGCAGGTTGTTTCTTTTGTTGAAACTCAAAAAGGTAATCCAGGTATTATTTATTGTTCAAGCCGTTCTCGGGTTGAAGATATAACGACGAAGCTCTCGGCTCGTGGTTTTTCGGTTATGGCCTATCATGCTGGATTGTCTAACGAAGAGCGCCAACAAGCACAAGATGCTTTTTTAAAAGATGATGTGCAAATTATTGTTGCCACCGTTGCATTTGGTATGGGGATTAATAAACCCAATGTGCGCTTTGTTGTTCATGCGGATTGTCCGCGAACGATTGAAGCTTATTATCAAGAAACAGGCCGAGCAGGGCGTGATGGCGTACCGGCAGAAGCGATACTGTTGTTTAATAATAAAGATCTTGAGTGGTATCAGAAAAAAGCTATCGAAAAAAAGGATGGTAAGCATAAAGATGTAGAATTACAAAAGATCAGTGCGATGGCCGCTTTTGGACAAAGTTTGACTTGTCGGCGTACTGTTTTGCTTAATTATTTTGGCGAAGAACGAACTGAACCTTGTAATAACTGTGATATTTGTTTGTATCCTCCTGAACTTTATGATGGTTTAATTGATGCTCAGAAAGTTTTATCTTGTGTTTATCGTGTTCAGCAGCGTTATGGGGCGCAATATATCATTGATGTTTTAAGGGGATCGGGTCGTATTCACATTAAAGAAATGGGGCATAATAAATTATCGGTTTATGGTATCGGTAAACAACACTCACCAAACTATTGGCTTAGTGTTATTAGGCAGCTGGTTTATTTGGGGTATTTAAGCCAAAATATATCAACCTATACAACACTTCAATTAACACAAAAAGCTCGTTTGATACTTAGAGGCGAAATTCCATTATCATTGGCTAAACCTCGCTTAGAACTTGTGAAGAAAAGCCGCATAAATCGATATGCTAGATCCATTAATTTAACAACGATTTTATCTTACGAAGAGCGAATTTTATTTAACAATCTTAGGCGATTGCGTAAAGATATTGCTGATGTCGAAAATGTGCCGCCATATATTATTTTTAGTGATGCGACATTGTTAGAAATGGTTCAAACTAAACCTGAAAGTAAAAAGCAGTTAATTAACATTACAGGCGTAGGTAAAATTAAGTTAGAAAAATATGGTAATTTGTTTTTAGATGAGATAAATGAATTTATGGTAAAAATTTTGTAACATTTTTGTACAAATTCCATATAATAACCATTCTTAGAAAGTTTTGATTATTTTGAAAATTATAATCAACCAATAAAAATGGAGATTTTTATGTCAACAATGAACAATATGCCACAGATGCTTGCGTTAGTGTTGTTGCTGATAATTCTTTATATTGGCGATATCGTTTCAACGCGAACTAAAGCTTGGATCCCTTCTGTTTTTGTTTGTGCAATACTTTTTTTAGTCGGTTATTGGACGTTCTTCCCCGCCGATATTGTTGCTAGAGCAGGTATTCCCCCAGTAGTTGCTGTTATGTTTATGTATTTATTGATTGTGAATATGGGGACGTTATTATCGGTAAAAGAGTTATTACGTCAATGGAAAACCATCTTAATTTCGCTTGCTGGTATTGCAGGTATCGTTATTTTTGCTTTTTTTGTTGGTTATCTATTTTTTGATTTTAATACTACTATTGTTGCTATTCCACCTTTGGTTGGTGGTATTGTTTCGGCGATTATTATGGCTAAAGGGGCAACTGACGCAGGATTAGCTGAACTGGCGGTTTTTGCTATTATTATTTATATAATGCAAGGCTTTATTGGTTATCCTCTTACTTCAATTATGCTTAAACGTGAAGGTAAAAGAGTTTTAAAACAGTATCATGAGGGCACTTGGAAGTCAGATGTTGAGGAAAAATCTAATTTAGATAAACATGATGATGTCTTAACTGATGAAAACCCGATGCCTCGTTTATTTGCAAAAATTCCTGCTCAATATAATTCTTCTTATTTCATCTTTTTACGCATTGCCATTGTTGGCTTTTTAGCTTACAGCGTGTCTGAAGTGTTAAAACCGGTTATAACAATAAATGCGTTTGTACTTTGTTTGCTGTTTGGTGTTATAGCTTCTTCATTCGGCTTTTTAGAGCGCCATCCATTAAAAAAAGCAGGTGGATTTGGTTTAGCCGTAATGGGACTGATGTTATTTGTTTTTGATACATTAAATCGTGCTACGCCAGAAATGCTACTTCGCCTTGTTACGCCTTTAGTTGTGTTTATTTTGGCGGCGGTTATTGGTATGTTTATTTTTTCAATAGTTGTCGGTAAGTTACTGAAAGTAAGTACTGAAATGGCATTTTCGATTGCTCTTACTGCATTATATGGATTCCCAGCAGATTATATTATTACTAACGAAGTGATTAATCATTTAACCAAAGATCCAAAAGAAAAAGAGGTACTCACAAGCCACATGTTAGCACCAATGTTAATCGGTGGTTTTATTTCTGTGACAATTGTTTCGGTTATTTTAGCCGGCATAATGGTTAGTATGATTGTTGGTCATTAATATGACTAAATAAATTAAAATTTAAAGGTAAAAAGATGATAAATCAGAATATAAAAACACTAATTAAACAACATGTAAGTGAAATGATAGCCTTTCGTCGTGATTTGCATAAACATCCAGAATTACCATGGGAGGAGTTTAGAACTACCGATAGAATAGCAGAAGAATTAGATAAAATCGGTATTCCTTATCGCCGAACTGAGCCAACGGGAATTATTGCTGATATCGAAGGTGGCAAACCCGGTAAAAGAATTTTGCTTAGAGCGGATATTGATGCTTTACCCGTACAAGAGTTAAGCCAAAATATCGATTATAAATCAACTATCGATGGCAAAATGCATGCGTGTGGTCATGATACTCATGCTGCAATGTTATTAACTGCGGCAAAAGCGCTTTGGGCTATTCGTGATCAATTAAAAGGTAATGTAAGACTTGTTTTTCAACCAGCAGAAGAGGTAGCTCAAGGTGCTAAAGGTATGATAAAACAAGGTGTGTTAGAAGATGTTGATAGTGCTTTTGGTATGCATATTTGGGCGCTAATGCCTGTCGGCAAAGTCTCTTGTGTTGTCGGTTCCAGTTTTGCGTCTGCCGATTTGTTAACAGTTAGATTTAAAGGCAAGGGTGGACATGGTTCTATGCCTCATGATACTGTTGATGCTGTAATGGTTGCTTCGGCATTTGTTATGAATGTGCAGTCTATTGTTTCTCGTGAAATAGCACCATTGGATCCTGCGGTTGTGACAATTGGGCGAATGGATGTAGGAACGCGTTTTAATGTTATTGCTGAAAATGCTGTTTTGGAAGGTACTGTTCGTTGTTTTAATATCGCAGTGCGAGACAAAATTGAAGCTGCGATCCGTCGTTATGCAAATCAAGTTGCCGCAATGTATCGTGCAACAGCTGAAGTTGAATATATTTATGGTACTTTACCTGTCATTAATGATAAAGAAAGTGCCTTGCTTGCTCAAGATGTGATTGTTCAATCTTTTGGTAAAGATGCGCTTTATTTTGAAGCTCCAACAACAGGCGGTGAAGATTTTAGTTATTATACTGAAAACATTCCTGGTGCATTTGCATTAGTCGGTTCTGGCAATCCTGATAAAGATACTCAATGGCCACATCATCATGGTTGTTTTAACGTTGATGAAGATGGTATGACTGTTGGTGCAGAATTTTATGCACAATACGCTTGGGCATATTTAAATAAAAACTAATCTTAAAAAAATCCAACCATTAAATCGATTTGATTAGTGGTTGGTTTTTGTTTTTTTAGTTATAATGCGACAATTATAAAAAATATATAATCATTATGGTGATTGGTTTTATTGGCGCAGGTAAAGTAGGCTGCACTTTAGCTAAGTATTTTTCTTTGTGTGGTATGCAGGTCGCTGGGTTTTATAGTCGATCTTATGAACAAGCTAAAGTCGCAAGTGAATTTACTCTAAGTCGGGCATATTCAACGTTAGACAAGCTAGTGAGAGATTGTGATTGTCTGTTTTTGACAGTGCCAGATCATCAAATAGCCGTTGTTTGGCAAACGCTTTGTCAGTTACCTATTGACAATAAATGGGTCGGTCATTGCAGCGGATTATTGACATCAAACGTATTTATATCTCGTCAAGCGGTTCATCCTTTTGCATTTTCTTTGCATCCTTTATATGCAATCTATGATCGATTTGATTGTTATCACGCCATGTCAAAAGTGTTTTTTACGCTTGAGGCAAATGAACCCGCTATTTCTCAATTACAACAAGTTTTTAAACCATTAAAAAATCCTATGGCGATACTGTCGGCTGATAAAAAACCGCTTTATCATGCGGCTTGTGTAATGCTTAGCAATCAGGTTATCGCATTAGCTCAAATAGGAAGTGATTTATTCGCAAAATGTGGGCTTGATGTTGAATTTAGTCAACAAGCTTGGCATATGTTATTTTTAGATAATGCAAAAAATCTTTGCAAAGCGGGGACAATTGCCGCTTTAACGGGTCCTATTGAACGTGCTGATGTTGAAACAATAAAAGAGCATTTAGCTGTCATACCAACTGATGTTAAACCGTTGTATAAGCAATTATCCTCAATTTTAGTTAATCTTAGTCGTAAAAAACATCCAAATAAGGACTATCGACAATTAGAATTGGAGTTGTTACCTTGAAAAACACTATCCTTACACTACAAAAACGTAAACAAAATAAACAAAAAATTACTATGTTAACGGCATATGATTATACAACTGCCAAATTGATGGACGAAAGTGGCGTAGATTGTTTGTTGGTTGGCGATTCTTTAGGCATGGTAATGCTAGGCTATGATAGTACTGTATCGGTAACTATGGAAGATATGATTCACCATTCTAAAGCTGTTGCAAGGGCGGCTAAAACGGCTTTTGTTGTCACAGATTTACCTTTTATGTCTTATCACGCTTCGGTATATGATGCCGTTTTTAATGCTGGACGTTTAGTTAAAGAAGGGCAGGCTCAAGCCGTTAAACTTGAGGGGGGGCAAGCTTTTTGTGAGCATATTAACATGATCACACAAGCTTCTATTCCTGTTATTGCACACATTGGATTAATGCCGCAATCAGTGCTTGCTTTAGGTGGCTATAAAGTTCAAGGCAAAGAATATCAACATGCTAAAAATATTATTCTTGATGCATTAGCTGTTGAGCAAGCGGGCGCGGTTGCAATACTACTTGAATGTGTTCCTGCTGATTTAGCTAAATTTATTTCTGAATTAGTTAGTGTTCCAACTATTGGTATTGGTGCAGGGGTTGGTTGTGATGGGCAAGTGCTTGTTTATCAAGATATGCTTTCTATGTATGATGGTGTTTCATCAAAATTTGTTAAATCTTTTGCACCAATCGGTGAACAAATGAAAAAAGCGTTTTCCGAGTATTGTGAAGAAGTGAAGGAACAGCAATTTCCTGCTTCAGAGCATGAGTTTGCAATTGATAACGAAATAATGGTAAAACTTAAATCTGAGTTTTCAATAGGTCATAAAGGGTAACTAAAATGAACGTTGTAACAACTATTGAACAAGTGCGTAAGCAAGTCAAAGCTTGGCGTCAAGCTGGTTGCAGTGTTGGACTTGTGCCAACTATGGGGTATTTGCATGAAGGGCACCAAAGTTTAATGGCAGCGGCTAAAAAAGATAATCAAAAAGTTATTGTTACTATTTTTGTTAATCCGATACAGTTCGGTCCTTCAGAGGATCTTGCTAGCTATCCTCGTGATCTTGAGCGAGATAAAATCGCCTGCGAGCAGATGGGAGTCGATCT
Source organism: Gilliamella sp. Pra-s60 (assembly GCF_009795755.1). Lineage (NCBI taxonomy): Bacteria > Pseudomonadati > Pseudomonadota > Gammaproteobacteria > Orbales > Orbaceae > Gilliamella > Gilliamella sp. Pra-s60. Next base: position 43,488 of record NZ_WTFA01000001.1, read on the forward strand.
TATTTTTTGCCCGTCAGCGAGTGAAATGTATGATGCTAACTTCAATAGCTATGTTGATGTTAATGATTTAACCGATGCGCTTTGTGGCAAAAGAAGACCTGGTCATTTCAAAGGTGTGTGTACGGTAGTAACCAAATTATTTAATATTACTCAGCCTGACCGTGCTTATTTTGGACAAAAAGATGCTCAACAACTTGCGGTGATTAAACGTATGGTTGATGATTTAAACTTTAATGTTGATATTATAGGCTGTCCAATTGTACGTGAAGCGGATGGTTTAGCCAAAAGCTCTCGCAATAGCTATTTATCAGATGCCGAACGTAAAGCTGCAGTTTGTTTATATCAGGCTATTGAATGTGCTAAAGATAAAATTAAACAAGGTGAAAAATCAGTAGCTACAATAACCCAAGCTATGCATAACGTAATAGTAAAGCAATCGCTAGCTAAAGTTGATTATATTGAATTTGTTGATTTAGCTGCCTTGAAACCAGTAGACTCTCTTGAGCAAGACAGCTTATGTGCATTAGCCGTGTATATTGGTAAAACACGATTGATTGATAATTTTATTTATCAACATAGTGGTAGATAAAAGTTATTTTTTATTCATATTGGAGCTATTAAAAATAATTTTTGTTTTAACCATATAATTTGGCTTTTTTAATTCACCGTTTTAATTTTAAAACGGTGAATTTTGAACTCATCACTATCAATATTTACATAAGATCGTCAAAGATAAATTAAATCCACTTAGATTATCGTTCTGCTAATTTATTGTTTTTCTATTTTACTGTAGAATAGAAGTTATTTCTATTATGCCCTAGATCAGGATTGATGCTTTAATTATGAAAAACACAACTTATAATCCACACGAAATTGAGCAACCCATTTATCAACATTGGGAAGAAAGCGGATACTTTAAGCCTAATGGTGACAAATCACAGCCAAGTTATTGTATTGCTATTCCACCACCGAATGTGACGGGTAGTTTGCATATGGGGCATGCTTTCCAACAAACAATTATGGATGCCTTGATTCGTTATCACCGTATGCAAGGGCATAATACCCTTTGGCAATCAGGAACTGATCATGCTGGTATTGCAACGCAAATGGTGGTAGAGCGTAAAATTGCTGCTGAAGAAAACAAAACTCGCCATGATTATGGTCGAGATGCTTTTATTGACAAGATTTGGCAATGGAAAGCTGAATCCGGCGGTAGCATTACAAAACAGATGCGTCGTTTAGGGGATTCGGTTGATTGGGATCGTGAACGATTCACTATGGATGATGGTTTATCAAACGCCGTAAAAGAAGTTTTTGTTCGACTATATCAAGAAAACCTTATCTATCGAGGCAAACGTTTAGTTAATTGGGATCCTAAATTACGCACGGCGATCTCAGATCTTGAAGTTGAAAATCGAGAAGTTAAAGGCTCAATGTGGCATTTGCGTTATCCATTAGCAGATGGAGCCAAAACAGCCGATGGTAAAGATTATTTAGTTGTTGCAACTACTCGCCCAGAAACCTTATTTGGTGATACTGGCGTTGCGGTTAATCCTGAAGATCCACGCTATAAAGATTTGATTGGCCAATATGTGATATTACCGTTTGTTAATCGCCGTATTCCTATTGTTGGTGATGAACATGCTGATATGACAAAAGGTACAGGGTGCGTAAAAATTACGCCAGCTCACGATTTTAATGACTATGAAGTAGGGCGACGTCATCAATTACCGATGATCAATATCTTAACCTTTGATGGTGATATTCGTCAGCAAGCTGAAGTGTTTGATACTAATGGTGAACCAAGTGATGCTTACGAACCAACTATTCCTGCTCAATTTCAAAATCTAGAGCGTTTTGCTGCTCGTAAAGCGGTTGTGGCAGAATGTGAATCACTCGGTATTTTAGAAAAAATTGAACCTCATGATTTAACTGTTCCTTATGGTGATCGTGGTGGTGTTGTTATTGAACCTATGCTAACTGATCAATGGTATGTGCGTGCAAAAGTGCTTGCCGAGCCTGCGATCGATGCTGTAAAAAATGGCGATATCCAATTTGTACCAAAACAGTATGAAAACATGTATTTTTCTTGGATGAATGATATCCAAGATTGGTGTATTTCGCGTCAATTATGGTGGGGACACCGTATTCCTGCTTGGTATGATAAACAAGGTAATGTTTATGTTGGCCGAGATGAAGCCGAGGTTCGCCGCGAAAATAACCTTGCTGATGATATTGAACTGAAACAAGATGACGATGTGCTTGATACTTGGTTCTCATCAGCGCTTTGGACGTTTTCAACGCTAGGTTGGCCAAGTAATACTGATGATTTAGCCACATTCCACCCAACGAATGTGCTTGTAACTGGTTTTGACATCATTTTCTTCTGGGTTGCCAGAATGATTATGATGACCATGCACTTTATTAAAGATGAACACGGTAAACCACAAGTTCCTTTTAAAACCGTGTATGTTACAGGCTTAATTCGTGATGAAGAAGGGCAAAAAATGTCAAAATCTAAAGGAAACGTAATTGATCCTTTAGATATGATTGATGGCATCTCTCTGCCTGCATTATTAGAAAAACGTACAGGCAATATGATGCAACCTCAATTGGCTGAAAAAATCGCTAAACGAACTCAAAAGCAGTTTCCTAATGGCATTGAGGCTCATGGTACTGATGCATTGCGCTTTACGTTAGCTGCCTTGGCATCGACAGGGCGAGATATCAATTGGGATCTAAAACGATTAGAAGGTTATCGAAACTTCTGTAACAAACTTTGGAATGCTAGCCGTTATGTGTTAATGAATACAGAAGGACACGATTGCGGATTCAATGGCGGAGATTTAGATTATTCTCTTGCTGATAAATGGGTTTTAGCTGAATTTAACCAAACCGTTAAATCTTATCGTGAAGCATTTGATACCTACCGATTTGATTTAGCCGCAAATATTTTATATGAATTTACTTGGAACCAATTTTGTGACTGGTATTTAGAACTAACCAAATCGATTTTAGCCAATGGCGAACAATCACAACAACGTGCAGCTCGTCATACATTAGTGACAGTATTAGAGGCGCTATTGCGTCTAGCTCATCCAATTATTCCATTTATTACGGAAGAAATTTGGCAAAATGTAAAAGGATTGATGCACATAACTGCTGACACTATTATGTTACAACCAATGCCTGCTTTTGATAAACAACATGTAAATGACGAAGCGGTAGCAGATATTAATTGGATAAAAGATGTGGTAATTGCTGTGCGAAATATTCGTGCAGAAATGAATATTGCACCAAGTAAACCATTGCAATTACTAATTAGAAAGGCCTCACCAACGGTACATCGAATTATTAGTGACAATATCAACTTTATTGAATCACTAGCAAGATTATCCGAAATAGTTTTACTTGATGAAGGTGAAGTAGGGCCATTGTCTGTCACTAAACTAGTGGATGGTGCTGAGTTGCTTATCCCAATGGCTGGATTAATTAATAAAGAAAACGAACTTGCGCGTTTAGAAAAAGAAATTGAGCGAATTAATGGCGAAATTTCTCGTATTGAAAACAAACTATCTAACGCAAGCTTTGTTGATAAAGCACCCGCAGCAGTGGTCGCGAAAGAAAAGGAAAAACAACAAGGCTATATTGACGATAAAGCCAAGTTGCAAGAGCAGTATACCGCGATAAAAAATCTTTAAGTTTTTTAAAATTAAAAGCCTCTCATTTGAGAGGTTTTTTATGAATATTGTGATGTTCAATTTAATGTTTTTTAGATTCACATTTAAATTATTAGCAAATAAAATGAGATCGATAATTTGCATTATTGATTAGATTTATATAGAATAACTCAGTAATATTTCAGTGGGTTGTTAGCTCAGTCGGTAGAGCAGTTGACTCTTAATCAATTGGTCGCGGGTTCGATCCCCTCACAACCCACCACTCCTCTTTTTTAACTCTTTATTCAATCTTTAAAAATCATAAAAGAAAGGTTTACCTAAAAATCACTTTTGCTAAGTTGCACTGAACTGCGTATATTTTTGTATACGGTTATAATGTGGCTAGAAGCATATACAAATTTTTTTAGGCATGAGTTGTTATGGCTAGTAATAAATTAACTGATATAAAAATTAAAGAAAATAACAATATAAATTATTAATTTGAAGGGTAGATTTGACGAGTAAAAAATAAAAAGAGGGAAACCCCTCTTTTTATTATTACTTATAAACCAATTATTTTTACTCTTGAATTTTGAAATTCGCAATCATCATATATTTCTTTATCTTTTGAAATATTACATGCGACTTTTAGTCCTCCAATTATGTGATTTCCTTCTGTATCTGAAAATTGATTAATTTGCTTTAATTCACTTGTATTATTGTTAAAGTTGAACAAATAATCTATGTCACTATCCATAAAATTTTTATTGTATGATGATTTTTTTCCGATTACTTGAAATTTAACTTTTTTATCAGATGATGATTGAATACAAGTAAAAGTAATATCATCATCCGATAATACTATTTTATTTACTTCTTCCTTAGTTTTTGAGCAATCTTTAATAGCTGAAGAATCTAAAATTTCATTCATCTTACTACTAATATCACTTAAAATAAAACGATGGTACATATAGTATTTGTTATTATTAAAATCATACATAGATATATGTTCTTTATTATCTTTTATTGCTTCTTTAGCAAATTTTACAAACTCATCATCACCACAACCAACCAACATCATGCTTAAAACGCTAACACACACAAAACTAATTATTTTTTTCATTATTTAACCCCTTTCTTTTTTACTTAGCATTAATTAATTTGTAAGTAATGCCGTTTTTACATACTCCTGTAGTATATTTACCATCAGTATTTAAATTTATAGCAAGTGTTACAGTATCAATATTACAATTTTTACTAATCTCATTCATAATTTTCATATAACTCAAACCATTTACATTTGGAGCTTGAGAATCAAAACCGCTTGCTGTTGCTTTGCCAGTTTTTATGTCATAAGTAATAGTATTTTTATCACCACATCCCACCAAAACAAAACCTAAAACACTAACACACACAAAACTAATTATTTTTTTCATTTTATCGCCCTACCCTTGTTTTATCATTCAATTGACTGTTAGACTCATAAAAGGTGTATCTATTCACTGTTTTTTTAATATTATTATTAAAAAAGATTGTTAATTCTTTCTGATGAAAATCAGCTCTTGTTTTATAATTAAAGAGTGAAACATATGGTATAACAGCTGATGTAACATCTTGTTCTTGAGAATAATAACTGTATGACCAAATTTCCGTACCACCATCAAAATGTGCCGATGTTGGCTCTCCAAATGTTTCTCTTATCTGATTTTGAGTTGTTTTTCCTTCTTTTATTTTTTTTCTAATAGTTTCTTTTGTTTCATCTTTTAAAATCATTTGTGCACTTTCAATTTTAGTCACACACCCAGACAATAAAAAACCTGTAGTTAACACAATGCTAATAAGTAATTTATTCATTTTTAATTCCTTATAACATTTATTAATTAATGCATAAATGATAGTAATGTACCACCAATAACAATTAAAAATAAAAGCCAAATAGCAATACCAATAATTCCACAAATAATTCCCGCTTTAGCAAACCCCAAACCGTCTTTTTGATTGTTTATTACATCATTTTTACCTATCACACCTAGCACTATTGCTATAATCCCGACGACTATGTTAAACCCAGCCATTGGAAGTATTATCGAAATAATACCGCACACCATTGACGATATTGATAAATAACTTGTTGCTTTTTTTTGTTGTTCCATTTTTATCTCCATAAAAATTTATTAAAAGTAAAGTAAAGGTTAAGTTAAAAAGGTTGACTATTGTATTATGATCGGTTTCACAGATCAATAAAATATATTATAATAGGTTTTATCTATCATAATTAACCTTACTGATCGTTGTAATCTTTCAAAATTTTTTAAAAAGTAACAAGTTAAGTTAAAAATAAAAAATGTAATCAATAAAAAAGGGCTAAAAAGCCCTTTTATATTTAATTAATTGTAGGAAAACGCCGAGTTGTTTACACTTTATGATTAAAATAATCCTCTAAAAACTAATAAGACATTTTTCCAAAAATGGTTTTTATGAGGTTTAATGATACGATAAAAATTAATCAAACATTTAAGCTTTTGTTTTCTCTCTATTGAATCGCTAAATATTTGCTGATTGTGCCATATCGCATTTCAAAGTTCGTATCACTCTTTTCGGCTTTCTCATTCGTCTGTGGGCAGGCGAGTTTGATTAATACGATGATTATGACACGTTTTAACAAATAGGTGTTCGCGGGTCCTTGATATTCATGTCTATTATCAGAATAAATACATTTAATGATATAAGGACATTGGGCTAATACATTATTTTGTAAAAACTGTGTTGAGCTAAATTGGGATTTATTGGAGTAAATACCCGCATAAAGCTCACGTGAAAAATGACCAATGCTGACAAATAAATATTTTCTAGTTTGCTGTTTTGTTTCATTTTTAAGTAAAAGGTAAACGTTTGGTATCAACGTGTAGCATTTCATTCAGATAGGTTTTGTTATAGCGTTTAGCTTGTCGTCTTAATTTATCTTCAATAGATTTTCGATTTTAACCAGACGTTTAATTCCATAACTAATGGTTTTATAACGCTAATTTTTACTGGTTAAAGGCCAAAAAAGCTTCAATGGGGCTTTCTTTAGTACGTTATAAACAGTAGGAATACTGACCATAAAGCGTTTTGCCAAATTAGTGACCGTTATTTTTCTTTATGATATAAGCGCCATATTTCTTGTCAGTGATAAGGCATTAGTTTTGTTTTTTTATGTATATTCATTACAGTAGTTTCTCTAATTACTGTAAACAACGTAAGGAATTTCTATATATTAACTTATTATAAGTGTAAAAGTATTATTTCTAATTTTATCAGAAAAAATAGAACTAGAGGATATTTCTGTTCAGTTAGAAGGGTTGGTACATCAATAAGTAGAAAATTATATAAAATGAATTCATCTACCACACCAAAAATAGTATGTAAAAGTTACTACTAAGTGCCTTATTTTAGGTATAATGATGGTTGTTTTATAGATTTAGCGGATCTATTTTGGTATGTGGGCTATGTTTATTTTATTAATAATTAATAAGTTATTTTTAAAGTAAAAGCCTAAGTTATCATAAATATCATCCTTTTCAAGCGTTAATAGCTATCTATCTTTACCTTTCGATCATAATTAATGATATCAAAATAAGGCAACAAAATATTGTTTTTATCTATTAACGTTCAACAGTTAATTAGAGATTGATTGTTCTAAAATTTTAACCCAAATTTTTGGTAGTTGGCTTTTTATTTGACGATTATAGGCATTAAGATGAATTCATATTTATTACTTTTTTTTGCAATTATTTGTGAAGTTATTGCAACTTCTTCATTGAAACTATCCGATGGATTTACCAATTTTATCTATTCCATCATTACCATTGTGGGCTATAGTGCTTCGTTCTATTTACTTTCATTGGCATTAAAAACCATTCCTGTAGGTATTGCTTATGCTATCTGGTCTGGAATTGGAATAGTGTTAATAAGTTTAATTGCATGGATCTTTTTAAAACAAACTTTGGATCTTGCGGCTTTAGTTGGGATGGGGTTTATTATGTTTGGTGTTGTGATTATTAATTTATTTTCGAAAGTTTCAGGGCATTGATTAATAAAGTTACTGTTATAGTCAGCTTATAGACTAGATGTTATCTTAAAATTAATAATGTTATTTTTTATATCTATCATTATAACAACTGAAATAACGCATTATTGTCTTTTAATTGACTTAAAAATATTGATTAACCAATATTATAAAATAGCTCTTTGTTTTATCGTTAATAGCTTCAACAGCCAGTCTTGTGTATAACTAAATACGTTTTATTTAATTAAAACGTCATTTAGAGTATTTTTTGTTGTTAAACATTAAGATGAATATTGCTTAATAACTTAATAAATAGAAAGAGTAAAAAATCTTGATCTAATAATTAAAATAACTGATCAGCTTTGAATGAATTAAAAGATAATGAATTGGGTATATCCTGATGTCGTGAATAAGTTGAAGGAAAAATGCCAATCTTTTTTGAATAAAGAAATTAGTGTGCAAGAAATTCAATCTAGTATTTATGAGGCCGAACACAAAATTTTGGCATTTGAAGAAAAATGGTTAAGAAAATTGCTTTTTGATGCAGAAAACCAAATTGAATTGAATCGTCATATAATAGATAACGATAAATTAAAACCATCTGTTGAACTTATTGTTAAAGATATAATGACAAAAATATCATAGTACTCTATTTCATATATTTTATTTGTTTGAAATTTTTTATAAATTAGATTTATCAAAAAAACGGTCAGGAAAGGTATTGATTTTATTTTAGTTTTTATTGGTGTTGCAATTGCTAATTAAATCATAAGAATAGAAACTTAAAAAGTGCCTGAGTTATATAACTTTCATTTAATTTTTATTAATAATTTATTATTTTAGTTTTTTGTTTTTTTTAATAAAATGCTTAATCTATATAATATTTTGTTTTTTCAAATCTATTGATAAAGTGTTTTCTAAACCATAATACTATCATTCTTTTTTTCTTGTCTTTTTTAAATAGTTTTTTTCTATAATCAGATCGTTGTTTGATAAATTGAGCTCTATCAGTGTGTATTGATGAATTTGAGCGGTTTTTGTCATTTGTTGTAATTAAGCAGGGTAATGTTGCATATAATTTAACCCCTGTGCATAATTTAATTATTCTAAACATATCAGCTTCATAGCGAATAGGATATAAAAATTTAATTAGCTTTTTGGCTGCTTCGTTCGTTATGATGTATCCAGTAGCTCTAATAGCTCTTGTTACCTCAAATATGTCAAAACTATCTAAGTTGAATTTTTTGTTAACAAGGTAATGAAAATCCGCTGTTAATAAAAAAATTCCTTTTTTATCATTTTTGTTTTTAAAACTATTTAAAAAGTCAGGTAGTTTTTCATCTAATACTGCATCATCTTCAAGAACTAAGGCGTAGGGTAAGTTGTTTTGTATTATTTTTTTATATACATTTATGTGACTTAATGCGCAACCTATTTCCCCTTTTGTTAAAAAATTATTTGGATAATCGTAGACTGCATTTTGAATGAATTCTTCAGATAAAACATTACCATCGACGGCATTATAAATTTCGAAGTCTAGGTTTAGTTTTTCACATTCCTTTTTTATATGTTCTTTTTTAGCTGATTCTCTTTCTAAATTTATTATAAAAATCTTCATGTTATTTACTTCCATTATAACAATATTTAAAGTATATCATGCTAATAAAAATATAAAAAATGATAAAAAACTTATTAATAAATGATCTACAAAAATGATTGACTTAAGTATATACTCTTTATCAATTAAATTGGATTATCATGGTGTATGTTAATAGTGAATAATTCAATTGTCGGTATTTATTTTATCAATATTTTAAGGACTTTTTAGTATGATTTTAGGTAATATTAATCATTTAAGGCTAGTTCCTTATTTACCTAGCAAAATAAAACAATCAATTGAATATATTAAAGATAACGTTAATATTAATACCCCTGTGGGGCGGTATGATATTGATGGTGATAATATGTTTTTTATGGTTTCTGATAGTCAATCACGTTATATTGATGAGGCTAATCCTGAATATCATGAAAAATATATCGATGTTCAGATTGTTTTAGACGGGCAAGAGGGGATGGCTGTGTGCACGTTACCACCTTATACCAAAGTGGTAGACGATAAGTTAGCAGAAAACGATATTGCTTTTATCGAAACACCAAAAGAGGAGACTATGCTAATATTACAGCCAAATGATTTTATTGTTTTTTTACCTAACGAGGTACATAAGCCGCTTTGTGCTATTGATAATAAGATTGAAACAGTTCGTAAAGTTGTGGTGAAAATTGCACTGGATTATTTATAATTAAGTCAAGGATATAGGTATAATATGACGACAAATATCGCTGTGATTGGCGAATGCATGATTGAATTGTCGATGAAACAAGATTCGACTACGCGTGGTTTTGGTGGTGATACACTTAATACCTCTGTTTATTTATCGCGTTTATTAAAAGGTAATGATTTTTCAATTCATTATGTAACAGGGCTTGGCACAGATCCTTTTAGTCAAGAGATGTTAGATAGTTGGCAAAAAGAAAATATTCAAACCGATTTAGTTCAAAGAATGTCGGATAAAATGCCCGGTCTTTATTCTATTGTGACCGATGAGCAAGGTGAGCGTTCTTTTTATTATTGGCGTAATGATGCAGCAGCTAAATTTTGGTTAAAAACAACTGACACAGATAAAATAACGCAACAAATTGGACAATGTGATTATGTGTATTTAAGTGGTATTAGTATTGCGATTTTAGATGCTGAAAGTATCCTTAAATTGTTAGATCTTTTAAAACAAGTTAAGGCTAATGGTGGTAAGGTTATTTTTGATAATAACTTCCGTCCACGTCTATGGAGTAGTCTTGATTTGGCCCGTAGTGTTTATGCTGATATTCTTAGTTTGACCGATATTGCATTTTTAACATTAGATGACGAAGATTTGTTATGGGGCAAGCAGCCTTATGAGCAAGTGATTGAACGTACAAAAAACTTTGGTGTGACTGAAATTGTTATTAAGCGTGGTAGCGATAGCTGTATTATTGATTCAGTTGAAGGGCGTTTTGATGTTCCAGCTAATAAGATCGCAAAAGATAAAGTGATTGATACTACCGCTGCGGGGGATTCATTTAGTGCAGGATACCTTGGTGCGCGTTTAACTGGACAAAATCCATCTCAATCAGCATTGCAAGGCCATTTGGTTGCCGGTACGGTTATACAATATCGTGGTGCAATTATTCCTGCTGATGCTACTCCTAAATTAATTGGTTAATCTATATTTGTAAAAGACGGTCATTGATGACCGTTTTTTGGTTTCAGCTTGTTAGAAATAATTCTTTGAGTTGATGTTCTTATCAAAATTTTTAGAAAAATTTACGTTTTGTTGTAAGTCACCAATTAGCGTATCTATTTATATAGTAGTATATTTAATCGATTCTCACTGGTATAATATACAGTTAATTTTTCATCCATTTTTTAAAAACAAACATAAGAGAGATCTATGTCAATCAAAGATATCGATATCCGTGGTGCCAGAACGCACAATCTAAAAAATATTAATGTCACCATTCCTAGAGATAAGCTCGTTGTGATTACTGGGCTTTCGGGATCAGGTAAATCTTCGTTAGCATTTGATACTCTCTATGCGGAAGGGCAGCGACGTTATGTGGAGTCGTTGTCGGCATATGCTCGTCAGTTTTTGTCATTGATGGAAAAACCCGATGTCGATCATATTGAAGGTTTATCGCCTGCGATTTCAATCGAGCAAAAATCGACGTCACATAATCCTCGCTCAACTGTTGGGACTATTACTGAAATTTATGATTATTTGCGTTTACTTTTTGCTAGAATTGGTGAGCCACGTTGCCCAGAACATCATTTGCCTTTAGCAGCACAAACAGTTTCACAGATGGTTGATAGTATTATGGCGTTACCGACTGAGAATCGTTATATGCTATTAGCCCCTGTGGTTATTGAACGTAAAGGGGAATTTGTTAAACTGTTTGAACAGTTAGCTGCTAGTGGTTATATTCGGGTGAGAGTTGATGGCGATGTGTATGATCTTTCGGATCCTCCAGCCCTTGAGTTGCAAAAAAAACATACCATTGAGGTGGTTGTTGACCGTTTTCGCATTCGTGATGATTTAAAATTACGGCTGGCAGAGTCAATTGAAACAGTGCTTTCGATCACGAATGGTATTGTTAAAGTTGCTAACTTGGATGATCCACAAGCTGAAGAATATCTGTTTTCAGCTAATTTTGCTTGCCCTATTTGTGGTTATAGTATTTCGGAGTTAGAGCCTCGGTTGTTTTCATTCAATAATCCTGCTGGTGCTTGTCCTGAGTGTGATGGGTTGGGAGTGCAGCAATATTTTGATCCTAACCGTATTGTTCAAATGCCAGAAGTTTCGTTAGCAGCAGGGGCAATTAAAGGTTGGGATCGTCGTAATTTTTATTATTTTCAGATGTTAAAATCATTAGCGGATCATTATAAATTTGATATCGATAAACCGTATGAAAAATTGCCAGAAAAGATAAAAAATATTTTGTTAAATGGATCTGGTGAAGCTGAAATTCAGTTTGTTTATTCAAATGATCGTGGTGATGTTGTTAAACGTAAACATCCATTTGAAGGTATCCTTAATAATTTAGCCCGCCGCTACAAAGAAACTGAATCACAAACCATTCGTGAAGAATTGGCAAAATATATTAGTCATCGACCTTGTCCTTGTTGTGACGGTTCAAGATTATGTACAACGGCAAGAAATGTATTTATTAATGATACCAATCTACCAACAATTAGTGATCTTAGCACACAACAAGCTAAAGATTTTTTTGATAAGTTGAGATTAACAGGACAGCGAGCGCAAATTGCCGAAAAAATCTTAAAAGAAATTAATGATCGTTTGCAATTTCTAATTAATGTCGGGCTTAATTATTTATCTTTATCACGATCTGCCGAAACCCTATCAGGTGGTGAGGCTCAACGTATTCGATTAGCTAGTCAAATTGGTGCTGGATTAGTGGGGGTTATGTATGTGCTTGATGAACCTTCTATAGGTTTACATCAGCGAGATAACACTCGTTTGATTGACACTTTAACCCATTTACGAGATTTAGGTAATACTGTTATTGTGGTTGAACATGATGAAGAGGCCATTATGGAGGCTGATTATGTGATCGATATTGGTCCTGGTGCTGGTGTTCATGGTGGTCAAGTTGTTGCGCAAGGAACGCCTAAACAGATTATGTCATGTAAGGAATCTTTAACTGGACAGTATTTATCAGGTAAAGAAAAAATTGAAGTTCCAGCCGTTCGTACTAAAGCTGATAAGAAAAAGATATTATCACTTGTCGGCGCAACTGGAAATAATCTTAAAGATGTCACATTAAATATCCCTGTGGGATTGTTTACTTGTATTACTGGTGTTTCAGGCTCGGGTAAGTCAACATTAATTAATGATACTTTGTATCCTCTTGCACAAAATGAACTTAATCGTGCAGAAAAAACCGATATAGCACCTTATAAATCGATTAAAGGACTCAACTTTTTTGATAAAGTTATTGCGATAGATCAAAGTCCAATAGGGCGTACACCACGTTCTAATCCAGCAACGTATACTGGTTTTTTTACTTCTATCCGTGAGCTTTATGCTGGAGTACCTGAATCTCGGGCTAGAGGATATAATCCTGGTCGATTTAGTTTTAATGTGAAAGGTGGTCGTTGTGAAGCTTGTCAAGGTGATGGTTTAATTAAAGTTGAAATGCACTTTTTGCCAGATATTTATGTGCCTTGCGATATGTGTCACGGCGCTCGCTATAATCGTGAAACCTTAGAAATAAAATATAAAGGTAAGTCAATTAACGAGATTTTAAATATGACTGTAGAGGAAGGCCGCGAGTTTTTTGATGCTGTGCCTATGATATCTCGTAAGTTACAAACATTGATTGATGTTGGCTTGTCTTATATTACTATTGGGCAATCAGCAACAACATTATCGGGCGGTGAAGCTCAACGTGTCAAACTTGCAAAAGAGTTATCTAAGCGAGATACTGGTCGCACTTTATATATTTTAGATGAACCAACAACAGGTTTGCATTTTGCTGATGTTAAGCAATTATTAGCGCAATTGCATTCATTGCGAGATAAAGGAAATACTATTGTGGTTATCGAGCATAATCTGGATGTGGTAAAAACAGCAGATTGGATAGTTGATTTAGGACCTGAAGGTGGCAACGGCGGTGGAGAAATTATTGCTGAAGGGACACCGGAAGATGTTGCAGAGTCTAAACATTCTTACACTGGACAATATTTAAAACCGTTGTTGGAAAAACAAAAAAATAAGTAGTCTATTATTATGCTACTTAACATAGATAAGATAGGTAAAGTATAATGTTCTTCTTGTTATATGTTTAAATTCATATTTATTTTAACAAATATCAACAATAAGTAGGATAAGATTTATACGTGTTTGGTTAGTGTTCAACGTTCCATTATCAGCAGGATGTGGCCGATGAAAGGAGTTCTATTTTGACATTACAAATTGTATTCATGATTGTGATTGCCTATTTTTTAGGTTCACTTTCTGGCGCAATGATTATCAGCCGCATCATGCATTTTCCCAATCCTTCTGAACATGGCTCGCACAATCCTGGAGCAACCAATATATTACGGCTTAATGGCAAATTACCTGCTATTTTGGTTTTGATCTTTGATATGTTAAAAGGTGCAATACCGGTTTATATCGCTTATCGACTTGATATTACACCTTTCTTTTTGGGTATTATTGGTATTTCGGCTTGTTTGGGGCATATCTTTCCCTGCTTTTTTCATTTTCGTGGCGGTAAAGGTGTTGCAACTGCGTTAGGTATGATGGCACCGATTGGTATTGATTTTACAGCTTGTTTTATTTTAACTTGGTTACTTACATTACTTATAACAGGCTATTCTTCGGTTGCAGCGATTGTTGGTTTCCTTATGGCGCCATTTTATGTTTGGCTATTTAAGCCTGAGTTAACTTTACCCGTTGCCATGCTTTCATGTTTGATTATCATTCGTCATAGTAGCAATATTATGCGTCTTTTAAAAAGTGAAGAACCTAAAAGTTATTATAGTAGCAAGGATAATAACAAACTAAAGTAGGTAAATGAAAGAACGGCTTTATGACTCTATTCTTTGCAATATAACAGCTAAAAGTTACTTGCAATTTACAAGTTTATCTTTATGTAATCTTTTTAATTTTGGTTAAATTAAAATTAACAAAATTATTCTTGTTTAATAGAAGCTTGAAACAAGGTATTATTAATTTAAAATTTAAATGTGTGGGAATCAAAATAAATTCATGCAAATAAGTCCATTATTAGAATCACTTATGGAAGCATTGCGTTGTTTGCCTGGTGTCGGACCAAAATCGGCACAACGGATGGCTTTCCATTTATTACAACGAAATCGACAAGGTGGCATTAAATTAGCTCACGATCTGCATGATGCAATGATAAATATAGGTCATTGTAAAGAATGTCGAACATTTACTGAACAAGATATTTGCACTATTTGTAAAAATGTTCGTCGGCAAAGCAGTGGTCAGCTTTGTGTGGTTGAAACGCCAGCTGATATTGTTGCCATCGAACAAACAGGACAGTATAGTGGTCGTTATTTTGTATTATTAGGCCATTTATCACCATTAGATGGTATTGGTCCTAGCGATATTGGTCTTGATTTATTAAAAAATAAGTTAGCAATGGAATCAATAAACGAAGTTATTTTAGCAACAAATCCAACGGTCGAAGGTGATGCAACGGCTAATTATATTGCGCAGATTTGTGCAGAGTTTAACGTGATAGCAACAAGAATAGCTCATGGTGTACCTGTTGGTGGCGAGTTAGAAATGGTAGATGGGACAACGTTATCACATTCATTTGTTGGCCGCCAAAAAATTGAACTTTAATATTTTTGATTTTAACGCTAACTTATTAATTTATAGTTTAATAGTTAACCTAGTTTTAGTCGTTAGTGAATTTTTATAGTAAAAGTTAGATATAAAAAGAGGAATGACATGAAATATAAAGCTGTTGCCTTTGATATGGATGGGACATTGCTTAATAGTAATCGTTTAATTTTGCCAGAAACAGTAGATATAATTAAAAAACTCAGTGATAAAGGTGTGAAAGTGATTTTAGTTTCAGGACGTCATCATTCGGTGATTTATCCTTATTACTATCAACTAGGTTTATCAACGCCAACGATTTGCTGTAATGGTTCTTATCTTTATGATTTTGAAAATCACCAAACTTTTGCTGCTAAACCCATGACGAAAGATCAAGCTAAAAGACTATTACAATTAGTTAAAGAGTATAAAATACATACTTTAATTTATACTGATCAAATGATGACTTATGAAGTATTAGATGATCATCTAGAAAGTTTTTTTAAATGGGTGGATGCATTACCCTCTTTTTTACAACCAAAAATCCAAAAAGTCGATAGTTTTGAAAAAATGATTGATGACGCAGGTGCTATTTTTAAATTTGCAACAAGTAGTCATAACATACCAGCGTTACAACAATTTTCAGATGCAGTAGATAAACTTGGTACGTTTTCTTGTGAATGGTCTTGGGCAAATCGTGCAGATGTTGCAGTAAAAGGCAATACTAAAGGTAATGGTTTAATGCATTGGGCGCAGAATGAAAATATTAATTTAAATGAAATTGTTGCATTTGGTGATAGCTATAATGATATCAGTATGTTATCTATTGCGGGGTTAGGTATTGCGATGGGTAATGCTGATGATGAAGTGAAAGCCAAAGCAAGTTATGCTATTGGTGATAATAATAGTCCAAGCATTGCAGCCGAACTTGAAAAACTCTTTTTGTAATCTATTAATATATAAATATTGTGTTTGAAATTCTTTATCAAGATACTAATTTAATTGCGATTAATAAACCGTCAGGTTGGCTTGTGCATCGCAGTTGGCTAGATAAACATGAAACCACTGTTGTAATGCAAACCTTACGGGATCAGATTGGGCAGCATGTTTTCCCTATACATAGGTTAGATAGACCAACATCAGGTGTTTTGTTGTTTGCGCTTTCTAGTGATGTCGCAAGGATGATGTCAGAGCAATTTGCGACAAAAAAAATTGAAAAAACGTATCATGCAATAGTGCGTGGTTATCTTGAAGGGGAATCTGTGATCGATTACCCTTTAGTTGAAGAATTAGACAAAATTGCAGATAAATTTACTAACAAGAATAAACCTGCACAAGAAGCAATTACTTCTTATCGCTCTATTAGTAAAATCGAAGTTCCAATTAAAGTTGGTAAGTTTGAGACTGCAAGATATAGTTTTGTGGAATTGAAACCGCAAACAGGGCGTAAACATCAATTGCGTCGTCATATGAAACATATCTTTCATCCGATATTGGGTGATAGTAAGCATGGTGATTTACATCAAAATCGAGCATTTTCGAGCTATTTTAATCTCAAACGATTAATGCTGCATGCCAGTAAACTGGAAATCACTCATCCCATCCAAAATAAAATAATAACTATTGAAGCTAAATTAGACCAAAATTGGCAAGATATTCTTATCAATTTTAAATAGTAGTATTTGTTTAAAACAATATAACTTTTCAATTATTATATTACATAGTATGATTTTGTCGCTTTCTGTGATTTTTTCTGTGGATTCAATCTAGGAGCATAATTTTAATATATTAAACATAAATAATACTAGGAATGGAAATAAAAATGAAATTAGTAATGAAATTTTTAAGCATTTTCTTATTGGCACTTATGGTAACAGCATGCTCAAATGATGATTCTCCTGAAAAAGTATCAGAAAAATTTATCACAGCAATCTATAAAGGTGATACAGATACGGTTATGAGCCTAATCAATTTCCCTAAAGATGATGATAACAAAAATATGGATATGAGAATGTTTGTTAAGAGCAAAATGCAAGAAGCACTAGCACGTGGAAAACAATTCACTGATGATCATGGTGGACTTGATAAAGTTGAATCTGCACCAGCAGAATATACTAATGATGAAAAAACTATGGCTAAAGTGAAAACTACCGTCTTTTTCAAAGACAATACTAAAAAAGAAGAACAAAATATATCAGTAATCAAAGCTGATGGTAAATGGTTAATTAATTTTAAATAAAATAGTTATATTGTAACTATTTTATTTTCGGAAATAATAAACAGGGTAAATATTATTTGCCCTTTTTATTAAGAATGAATTTTAATGAACTATTGCAGATTTTTTCTTATTATTTTTATTATGCTGGCAAATTTAGTGTTTGCTAACGAACCTGTCAATTTTTCAAATGCACCAGCTGAATTGCCTTATTTAATCAAAGCAGGGGATTGGATCTTTAGAAAAGGTATTCAAACCGATAGCTTTATTGTCAATCAATTAGGTGGTGGAGATTTTTCACATATTGGTATGGTTATATCAATTGAACCTAAAATTAAAATTATTCATGCTACTACTAGTGACGATGAAAACCATCTTAATCAAGTTATTGTGTCAAGTTTAGAAGAATTTATTACCCCAGAATTAGCCGAAAAATATGCTATAGCAAGACCCAATTTTTTATCTGAAGTACAAAAGCAAAATATAGTCGATGATCTTTTAACAAAGAAAGGACAAGCTTTTGTATTAGCCCCTCGTGAGCAACCACATCTTTATTGTACAACGTTACTTTTTGACTCTATTATCAAATTCCAACCTGATTTTAATATTGAATGGAAAAACACCTATTTCCCTTCATTAAGTGGTTCTTATTTATTTCCAAGTGCATTTGCAAATTATTCTGATATTACGTGGATCTATAAGTATCCAGAAAAACAATAATGCTTTGTAAACATAAGTAGATCTTAGAAATTCAAATAAAAACGAAACGATTGCTGTAATTATAAGCTATTTAATCTTGACGATTAGTCAAGCCAATGCTACTATCTGCACCCTATTCAGATAGACCTCTACGGCGCGTTGGCAGAGTGGCCATGCTGCGGATTGCAAATCCGTCTACCTCGGTTCGACTCCGGGACGCGCCTCCATTTATCATCAATAAAATCAAAAAGATAAAATATTGTCATTTTAAAGCAACCAATACCTATAATTAACTTAGAATATACAGTTAGAATAAATTATAGTAGCTCAAACTTAATCTGACAGACACGTATTACTCATCGGCTTTCATTTTAAAAAATACGTGTCCGATGAGCAAAATAAATTCTCTAATAACTTTTCCTTAACCAACCCTTTGAATCATTCCATGTTTGCCATGGTGTCTTCCCATAGCAATATTTTCTAGATTAAGATAAAGTCATAAGCATGACTCTCCTTATGACCATTATATTTCGTATCTCGGTATGCTGTCGGCACACTCTGACGCCGAAACAAGACAACAACATAGCCTTGAGTGTTTTTTGTGAGTTGTTTTTGTGTTAAAAAACAACGCAAAAACCCCAAAAAAACGGTCAGGAAAGGTATTGATTTTATTGAAGTTTTTTGGGTGTTTTTATCAAACAAAACCACTCCCCAAAAAAAATCCAAAGCAACGCACTCAACCTTCTAACAAATCTTTACAATAAATTAACAAAAAAAGTGGCAGATTATGCACCATCAAGTTATAATTTTCATGCTTTTTCAAGCAGGGAATCGCTCAAAAAATAAGCGAACGGACAGAAAAATCGAGAAAAAACAAGAAATTACTTGACAAGGGAATAAAAATGCATTACCATGGTTGGCATCTGGCATCTGGCATCTGGCCTGCCAAACCTATGCCCTAAATCTTATTGATTCACACAGTGGTCAAAATAGAGCGCCACAGTTATTTTCATCACCGAAGTCATTTCGCGTAGCGAAATCGACGCCGTCATCGCGGTCTTTATTGGCGATGTCTTCGGCGGGTTCTTCAACAGCATCCTCGGTCACATCATCGGCCATATTTTCGACAAAGTTATCGCCGATATCCAAGTGGTTATTAAAACCGCCATTGTTATTCAAACCTTCATTGTTATCTAAATCCGCATTGGTTCTTGCGCCATTGTTGTTATTGTCATATACGCAGGATACACAGGCGTTAACGGCACAGACATCAAGGGTTATAGAGGGCAGTGCGCCATATTTAACATTTGATGGTGGACAGACAAAGGCTACTAATACAGACACCTTCTTGGCAATCGAGTTGCCAGATGGAAGACGTATTACGCAGTCAAGTAACACATCAAGTGTTACAAATCCGATAAGGTTGCCTAGTGGAAATTTCACATTCAATGATATTCATATGGTAATACCGTCGGGTGCAACCTCGACTAGTTTAAATAGTCTAATCAGCCAAGGGAAATGGGGAGATGATGACGGCGATGGACAGGGAGTAGGGGGAGTAACGGCATCAGGGAGTATATCGTTAACAATAAAGGATAAAAATGGCACTACCGTTAATCGTAGTGACACATTAAGCATATGTAACGCGCCTTATAAGGTCACTTTAGATAGTACAGGGGGAAGTTTAACTACACAGTATGGAGTGCCAAATAGTAGTCGTTTTTACGGAGGGACGGTGGATTATTATATCACTTTGCCGTCACAGCCAGTTATTTGTTCGGTCAGGCCGAATCTAACTTGGGGCACAGGCAACTACGCAGGCCCAGCTAACATATGGTCTCCTACTAAGGGCTTTTTGGTTCAGTCAACAAACTCATCATCTTACAACCTAAACTTTCCTACTACAGGAGCAGATGGTTTGTATTTTGATTTGGATATAGGAGGTATTGACGGAGGTCAGTTGCGTTGGACAGTTAATACAAGTGGTAGTCTAGGGGCAACGGTGAGATGGACAAGGCCGTTAACAGGGACATTCACAGACCCAAGGGGAAATACTGTCCAAGCTGATGAATGGATTAGGGATAAATCCAAAAATGTAACACGGGTAACATTAACAGGTCCTAGGGCTGATAGTACTCAAATAAGCTCAAGTAGTCCAAGTCCACTTACCCCCCCAATTTTGCCACAGACTTTCGAGTTAGTGGGTAGGGATAGTAGTGGTAATGCTGTCGTGAAATATGGATTTGTATTGAAGCAGTGGTTCGTCAATCGGGGTGGTGAAAGGAAATCTTATAGTGACCACTTAGCATGGTGTAATCGTTTGGGTTATCGTATGGTACGGGTAAGGGATTTAACCAATGCAAACTATAACAATTTAGGCGCAACACCTAGCTCATCAGGTAATTATTACAAGCGTCACATAGGTGCAGGCTTTTTCACGGAGTGGGGCTGCCTGTCCAGCTACGCTGCTGCGGGCTTCGCCCACGTCGGCTACCGGACGAGTGACGCGGCAGGTGGCACCCAGCTCGGTGTCGCCTCGTACAACGCCGGCAGCGTCTACAGCGACCGAGCCAGCGGCAGTTACTATGCTGTTTGCACCGCACCTTAGCTTTTAGCGTTTAGTTCTTAATCCTTAGGGCGCGGAAGGGGGTTACGGTGCTTGAGAGGATAATATAACAAAGAATAAAGCCCCCGCGTAAGTTGGGGCGTTTTCCCTTAGGGTTGCGCCGTTGTGGCAAAGCCACAGTAGCGCCGCCCCCCGCCGCCGACGCTGAAAGTGTCGATAGCAGTTTTAGTGGATTACGCTGTGGGGGGTAAATTCTTGGTCTATTTGTAGTACGGCAAGGTTTCGGACGTTTTGACCTTTGGTGAACAAAATAGCTACAGTGACAACGTCCGAGCAAAGGGAATTAAAGCGAATTCCCTTTGCAAACCCACGCTTTGGCTACAGAATGTGGCCTTCGGCTGCCCCGCCGCCGACGCTCGGTCTTAACGCACCGTTTGTGGTGCGCTTGACAAATTTGTCTGGAACAAATTTGAACACCTGAGCACAGCGAAGGTGGCCTTGTAGAGGCGAGTTAAGACCAATTGCACTTCATAGTGTAATCTAAAATATCATTGTTATAGCTTCATTATACATAAAAATTATAGCGTTACCGCTAGTATCCTATAATCTAGGGATTAGATAGAATGATTGAAGAAAAGATATAATTGGATAAATATCTTAAAAATTATGTATTTGCTAAATTAGCAAAAACTGTTATATATTGTTAAGGTATATTATACTGAATTATTTATAATGAGTTTTTTACATAATTCCCCGTTAATAAGGTTTATTATTTAAATATATAATGAAAAAGTTACTGAAGATAATATCTGTTACAATTATACTTTTATCAAAAACAAAATATGCTGCTGCTGTATCTACAGTTCATTTAACTGTTACTAACTTTTCTCGTTCTCGTAATGAACCGTTCTCCCTTACTGCTTTTATTGCCACAATTATTTTTATGGTTTCTTTGTATTGCTTATTTTATTTCTGGGCAAAGTTTAAATTGAAAGCTTTAGAAAAAGAAAAGCAAGAAGAAGAACGTAAACGTAGGGCTAAATATGCAGCAGCTAGAAAAATGAAGCGGGAAGCGGAAAAAGCGAAAAAAGCCCAAGAGAAACTTGAAGATAAAAAGAGTACTTCTAAAAAGATAAAAAAAGATAAAAAAGATCCTTAATCAAGCTATAGCGTTTATTTGTTATCATGTTTGTGAATATAAATTTATTTTACTGAACTTTATGTTGATTGTTATTTAATGTTAAATTTTAGAAAATATTTCGTTATACTGATTAAAGTAGCAAAATATAATTAGATAACTTATTAATATTTAATGATAAAAAATTAAATAAATAACATTATATATTCTAAGTTATTTTTTATAAATTAACTATGTTGCTCTATGCTGTATAGCTGTTAAAAGTGGTTAATATTACAACATTATATTTTATTGCGTAATTTAATATTTCGCTTTATATTATTGCGAATAATCTTATTCTAGCTTTACACTAATCATTTATAAATATAATTTATGCAAAAAAAACGTCTTTCTTTGATTGTAGCTATTATTATCGTTATGGTTATAGTTATTATCTATTTTGCTAATCAACCTAGTACCATTATATTACAGGGTGAAGTTGAATCTAACCGTGTTGATGTCGCCGCTAGAGTACAAGGTCGAGTGATTCAATTTAATTATGATGTTGGGGATGATGTTAAAAAGGGGGATACGCTTCTTACTCTTTCAAGTCCTGCATTATTAGCTCAGCTTGCAACCGCTGAAGCACAATTAAATGTGGCAATAGCAAGTCGCGATACGACGTATAGTACTAGGCCAGAAACAATTGATGTGCAAAAGGCTCAATTAGATAAAGCAAAATCGGATTTAGCTTTAGCTCAAGCTAGTTATGACCGAATTAATCGTTTAGTCAAAAATGGAACGGTTTCAAAGCAAAACTATGATGAATCGTTTAATCAATATCAAGCAGCTGTCAAGGCTTATGAAGCAGCTAAAGCTAATCTGACATTGGCTGAAAATGGTAGTAGCATAGAACAGAAGAAATTAGCTGATACTCAAGTAGAACAATCAAAAGCTGCTTTAGCGCAAGTAAAAGCAGATGTTAATGAATTAACTTTGGTTGCTCCTATTAGTGGTCAAATTACGACTCGAGTTGCTGAAACAGGGCAGTTGTATAGCCCAGGAACTCCTCTTTATTCTATTATTGATTTAAACGATATTTGGTTTACTTTCAATATTCGCGAAGATTTATTAGGAAATATTCAAGTCGGCGATAAGTTTCAGGTAAAAGTTCCTGCATTAAATAATCAAGTTATTGATGTTAAAGTTACGGTATTAAATGCTTTAGGTCAATATGCTAATTGGCAGGCGACTAAGGCAACCGGTGACTTTGATCTAAAAACCTTTGAAATGCGTGCAAAACCAATCAATAAAGTGGCAGGTCTACGTCCAGGAATGAGTGTTACCACAAAATGGCAACCTCATTAACATAATTAATCTGGTCATCTTACGCAAAAGGACGGCATTCATGTCTAGTTCGCTATTACAAGTGATTAGATGGGAACTGAGTAAATTAGTGAAACAACGATTTTTGTTTTTACTAGTTTTTATCTACCCTTTATTATTTATTTTTTTATTTCTTTATATGTACCATGCCGGTGTTATTACTCAGGTACCTATTGCTGTTGTTGATCAAGACACAACTAAATCATCACGTTTATTAATTCAACAGGTAGCTGCTTCTCCACAATTACAGGTGGCTAAACGTTATCAAGATCTTTCCTCTGCTAAACATGCTTTGATTAAAGGGGATGTTTATGCAGTACTTTTTATTCAGCCTCAGTTTGAAAAGGATCTTATAGCTGGACGCCAACCTGAAGTAGTCGCTTTTTATAATAATCAATATATGTCTGCTGGCACCATTATTTTTCGGGCCATGAGCACAGCATTAAAAACAGCTAATAGTCAAATTGTATTGCAAGGATTATTAGAAAATGGAGTTGCTTTACCTGTTGCACAAAGTCAAATGCAAACGGTTCCAACTAATTTACATCCATTATTTAACCCAACATTAAATTACCTATATACATTAATGAGTGGTTTAATCCCTACCATTTTGCAGATTATTATTATGATAGCAATGGTTACTAGTATCACTCGAGATCGCTTTGACGGAACAAGCTATCAAAAAACATTACAATTAGCTAATTACAACATTTTTACTTTTTTAGTAGGGCGCATTACTCCTTATTTTAGTTATTTTTTATTTTGCCTAATTTTATTTGATAGCGTTTTAATCGCCTATTTTAACTTACCACTGAATGGATATTTGATGTTGCTTATATTCGGTGATATATGTTTTATCTTGACGTCATGTTTATATGGGATTTTTTTTGGGTTAACTGGTTCAACATTAGCGCAGGCATATGGTACTGCAAGTTTAGTTGCATCGCCTAGTTTTGGTTTTACAGGACTTATTTTCCCTCGTATTGCCATGAATACTTTTGCTTATGTTTGGGGGGCTTTATTACCCGTGACATGGTATATACAGATTCGCCTTGATCAAACACTCAGGGCACCAAATATGATGACTTCATTAGAACCATTTATTTATTTACTGATTCAATTCAGTATTGTATCAATGCTTATTATGCTTCATTTACGAAAAATTCGTAGGCGGTTAATATGATTAAATCTTTACTATTAATTTCCTATGATGAATTAAAGCGAATATTTCAAACCAAAGCGATACTTAGTGTTATGTTTTTGGGAATATTTATCTATTTCTTTTTTTATCCTCAACCTTATTTACATGAAGCGATACGTGATGTTCCTATCGCTGTTATTGACCAAGATAATACTAATTATAGCCGAGAGCTAGTTAGGCAGATTGATGCAAATAAATCTATTGAAACAGATTTGCACATTACAGATTTACAGACAGCTAAAAAACTGATTGAAGAGCGTAAAATATATGGTGTAGTATTGATACCTTATCGTTTTCAGCAACATATTTTAGCGGGGAAAACGAGTACTGTTTTATATTATGGCGATGCTAGTTATATTTTGATTTATAGTAATGTGGCAACGGCTATTAATACTGTAGCTAGTAATTTTGGTGCTAAAATTTCGATTTCACGCAAAATAGCTCAAGGCGTTGATCCTGCTGTTGCAACAAGTAATGTTTCGCCTTTTAGCACTCAGCTGATTAGTTTATTTAACCCGCAATCTGGTTATGCAACTTATATTATTCCAGCTGCCTTTATTTTGATTTTATATCAAACATTACTTATTGGTAGCATATTATGTCGTTTATTCAGCAAAAATTCTGATTTTGAAACAACATTTATTAATAAACAAAGTAATGCTACATCTTCAGCGCTATTGCTACTTTCAGGTAAATTGTTCACTTATTTAGTACTTTATTTGATCTATTTTATTATCTATACCGTATTTGCTAATTATTGGTATAACTTGCCACGCTTAGGTAATATCTTCGTTTCCTTGTCGTTTATTATTCCTTTTATTTTTTCTACGGCGTTATTAGGTAAAGTGGTATCACATTTTGTTCATACAGTTAGTGATGTTTTTTGTTTAATTATACCGTCAAGTATGATTATATTTTTTGTTACTGGACTATCTTGGCCAAAAGAATTGATGCCTTCGTTGTTCCAGTTAATTGATTATATATTTCCAGCAGTACCCGCTATTGTTGGTTCTGTAAAAATTAATCAAATGGGTGCAAGCTTTTCTGAGTTTAGTCAGCAATATTGGCATTTGTGGGTATTGACGATTATCTATTTTATTATCGCCTTTATTTTAGAAAAACGTTATATCAAGAAGACGTTTGTTATGGATGTTAATAAAAATAATTAATAATTGCTGTTAAAAAGTAATTCTTTTTTTATCTGACTAAAAATAATTATCAGTTTAGTATTAAAAATACTTTTAACTAAAGTGTGATTAGGAAGTTTTATAAACTGATGAGTATTTCATTTAATATAGTGCAAGGGACATTAGACGAACTTGATGATATATCATTACTTTTTTCTGAATATTGAGAATTTTATGGTATTAAAAGTTGTTATTCTGAATCAAAGAGATTCATTAGAGAAAGATTGATCAACAATGATTCAATAATTTTTCTTGCTTACGATAATAAAATAGCATGTGGTTTTACACAGCTATATTTTTCTTATTCTTCTTTATCCATATCACCAACTATAATTTTAAATGATTTATATATTATAAAAAGTTGCAGAAGGCATAATGTTGCAACTCAATTAATGGAAAAAGTAAAAAATTTTGCAAGTAATTCTGGATATAGTGGCATTTTATTATGTACATCAGTCGAAAATTACAAAGCAAGAGCTTTGTATGAAAAATTAAATTATAAAATTGATGAATAGTTTGTTTATTATTTTTTAAAACTACATGAAGAATAATATAAAATTTCATTTGAGCAGGACTAATTAAGCATAGTCTTTAATGGCTATGTAGGGGGGATTAGTTTTTGTGTTGTACATTTTTTTATTTATTTTTTGGTAAAGGTTTAGTGTTTAAATTTATGATACATAGTTATAAGTATAAAAATTTTGCGTTGTTCTTGAAGGATAAATGGTAACACTATATCATAGCCAATCTTAAAGGCTTTATTCTCTAAAATAACAAATAATTGAGTCCTCATGTTAATTAATGCTAAAACTATTCTTGATAAATTAAACCCACATAATAAAGTAAATTACGATTCCGTTTTAAAAGAGGTGATTACTGATTGGCAATCGACAGCTGTTCGCCCCAAACTGTTGATTCATAGTTGCTGTGCTCCTTGTAGTACATATGTTTTAGAGTATTTAGCACAATATGCTGATATTACGATCTATTTTGCTAATTCTAATATTCATCCTCGTGTTGAATATGAATATCGTAGCGTGGTGCAACAAAAGTTTATTACTGATTTTAATCAAAAAACAGGCAATAACGTTCAGTTTTTAGAAGCTCCTTATCAGCCTGCTGAGTTTATTAAGCAAGTTGAACATTTACGAGATGCTCCAGAAGGGGGAGAACGGTGCCATCTCTGTTATAAAATGCGTTTAGATTTGGCTGCTATTAAAGCGCAAGAGTTAGGTTTTGACTATTTTGCCAGTGCATTAACATTAAGTCCTAAAAAAAACAGCCAAAAAATTAATGAACTAGGATTAGAAATTCAAGAAATTTTTTCGGTCAATTATCTGCCTTCTGATTTTAAAAAAAATAATGGCTATAAACGTTCTATCGAGCTTTGTAAAGAGTATGATGTTTATCGGCAGTGTTATTGTGGCTGTATTTTTGCCGCTAAAGCACAAGGTGTTGATTTAAAAAATGTGATAAAAATAGCTAAACAAGGATTAGCTAAAGAAATTTAAATAAGGATTTCCTGTGTTATCAATTTATCAATTAAAGCCGAAGTTTCAAGCACGACTACGTCCTTATGTTGATCGTCTTTATAAGGCTAATATTACAGCTAATCAAGTAACCTTGATTGCCTGTTTGGGATCTGTCATGATTGCTTTTATTGTTGGAATATTGGCATCATATCAATGGATTTTTTATCTTATTCCAATATGGATGTTTATCCGTATGGCACTCAATGCTATTGATGGTATGCTTGCAAGGGAATATCATCAAAAATCAAATTTAGGTGCTTATTTAAATGAAATTTGTGATGTAATTTCTGACAGTGTGCTATTGGTCACTTTTACACAACTTCAAGAAGTAAATAACAATTTAGTTATTTTTTTGATTTTACTATCCATTTTAACGGAATATAGTGGCATTTTAGGTGTCATGATTGGAGCATCAAGGAGATATGATGGACCAATGGGTAAAAGTGATCGAGCTTTTGTCTTTGGGGTGATAAGTTTAGGTATTGCAACTTATTTATTACCTTTAATGTGGATTAATACGTTATTCTGGATCATCAGCTTTTTACTTATTTATACTGTCATTAACCGAGTTCGAAAAGGCATGCAAGAAACGCAAAAATAACGAGGAAAAATTATGCGTCAACAGCAACAAAAAAGTTTTATTAGCCATGATGGTTGTCGGTTGTTTTATCGCTATTGGCCTGCTACTGATAATAATAAAGGTCTTTCTAAAGCAATTGTTCTTTTTCATCGAGGGCATGAACATTCTGGGCGCATGGCTCACTTGGCTGACGAACTAGAACTACCTGATTATCAAATATTTGCTTGGGATGCTAGAGGAAATGGTCTATCGGAGGGTGATCGTGGTGATGCTCTCAATTTTGCAACGTTAATTAGAGATGCAAACTGTTTTATTGAACATATTAAACAAACTTATTCGCTTTGTTATGAAGATATTGCCATTATTGCCCAAAGTGTTGGGGCTGTCATTGCCTCGGCATGGGTACATGACTATGTGCCCAATATTCGTGCTTTGGTATTAGCTTCACCGGCCTTTAGTGTAAAATTATATGTACCATTAGCCATATCTGGTTTGAAATTGCTGTATAATTTAAAAGGTAATTTTTTCGTTAACAGCTATGTTAAACCTAAATTGTTGACGCACGACGTTGAACGTGCTGAATCATTTACTCAAGACCCATTGATTACTCGACCAATATCTGTTCGATTACTCCTTGATTTATATGAAGTGTCTGATCGTATTGTTAAAGATGCCAATGCCATTAATATTCCAACGCAATTATTAGTTTCAGGCTCGGATTATGTAGTAAAACGTAAACCGCAAAAACAATTTTATGACAATTTAGGTTCTGAACAAAAAGAGTTTCATGTGTTGCCTGGCTTTTATCATGATACTTTTGGTGAAAAAGAGCGAAAATTTGCAATCGATCGTGCAAGGCGATTTATTCTAGGATCTTTTGCCAATGAACCTAAAATTCAGTCATTTACTAATGCCGATATGCTTGGTTACACAAGACAAGAAGCAGATAATTTATCCTTACCGCCATCAGGTTGGATTAGACCTTTATATTGGAAATTTATTAAAGCTAGTTTAGCATACGCTAGCCGACTTTCGGATGGGATAAAATTGGGCACGACAATAGGGTTTGACTCGGGAGGCTCATTGGATTATGTCTATCGTAATGAACCGTCTGGTACCTCAAAACTAGGGCGTTTTTTAGATTATGTTTACTTACAATCTATCGGATGGAGAGGTATCCGTCAACGAAAGACACACCTTGAAGAACTATTAAAACTCGCTATCAATCAACTTCACGAACAAAATAAGCCTGTCGATATTGTTGATATTGCCGCAGGGCATGGTCGTTATATTTTAGAAACGATTAACCAACTCGCTAATAAACCCAATTCGGTACTATTACGAGATTATAGTGATATTAACATACAAGATGGCCAAGCATTAATAGAGGAAAAAGGATTAACTGATATAGCCCGTTTTGAAAAAGGTGATGCTTTTAATCGTGAACAGCTAGCACAATTATCACCACAACCAACATTAGCTGTTGTTTCTGGCTTATATGAATTATTTAGTGATAACCAGTTACTGCGTGCATCTTTGTCAGGTTTAGCTGATTCAATCGCTGAAGGTGGTTATTTAATTTATACTAATCAACCTTGGCACCCACAACTTGAATTTATAGCAAGAGCATTAACATCACATAGAGATGGACAACCTTGGATTATGCGCAGACGTACCCAACTTGAAATGGATCAACTTGTCGCAGACGCTGGGTTTAAAAAGATCACTATGCGTATTGATCAGTGGGGGATTTTTACCGTATCACTGGCTCAACGAATTAAATAATAAAGAATGTATGAGTTAAAATATTGCTTTAATAAGCTAACTGCTTATAAATTAGCATGGTTAGTTGGTTTAACCGTTTTCTTTTTTACTAGCTATAATTTTGCTAATGAACTTACAGCGATGCGAAGTGATGTAGGCAGTTTAGTTTTTGAATGGGAACACTCAATACCTTTATGGCCTTGGACTATCATACCTTATTGGTCAATAGATCTTATGTATGGATTAGCCATTTTATTAGCTGGTTCTTATTCAACTCTTAAAAAGCTTGGTTTTAGACTTTTTTCTGCTCAGATTATTTGTATTTTTTGTTTTTTAATCTTTCCACTTAAATTTAGTTTTGAACGCCCACCATTAGACGGTTTTTCTGGAGTATTGTTTGATGTTTTAATGGGATTTGATAAGCCATTTAATCAAGCACCTTCATTACACATCACATTACTTATCATTTTATGGCAGTTTTATGTTAATTATTTACATACCAAGCTTGCTCGTTATATTTTGCATGTTTGGTGTCTCTTAATAGGCGTGTCAGTATTAACAACTTGGCAACACCATTTTTTTGATATTCCAACTGGATTATGGGTTGGCTGTTTTTGTATTTGGTTATGGCCAGATAACAACTTATCGCCATTAAAAAATAGACAACTAGCCAAACACTATGTTTGGGCTAGTATCTATTTTATATTATTTTTGTTATTTCTGAGTTTAGCAATCTACTTTAATGGATGGTGGCTTTGGTTGCTTTGGCTTTCTGCTTCCTTATTTTTGGTTTGTGTCAATTACTTATTTGTTGGTGCAATAGGATTTCAAAAGCAGACTAACGGACATTTTAATCTTGCCACTACGATTTTATATTTACCTTATTTTATAATCATGTGGATCAATTCACGATTATGGACATTTAAAAATGAATCAGCCGATTTAATTTATGATAATGTTTATTTAGGACGGATACCCTCTAACAATACATTACGAAAATATTCTTGTTTCTCGATTGTTGATCTGTGTGCTGAATTACCTATAGGATGTGTTTCTGGTAATTATTGCTCAATTCCAGTGTTAGATATGACACCACTAACTATTGAACAATGTCAGCAAGCCTCTAAAATGATTGAGCAGTATCATAAACAAGGAAATGTACTCGTTTGTTGTGCATTAGGTTATTCGCGTAGTGCAACAGCAGTAATTGCTTGGCTATTACTAACAAAAAGGGCTTCTAACCTTGATGATGCTATTACGAAAGTCAAGTCAAACCGTCATTCAGTCGTTATTACAACTAAACAACGTTTAATTTTATCAGATCTATTTTTACAAATACAAAAAGGAAACCTATGCTAGGTTATAACAAAACAAAATCACCTAAAATTATAAATCAAACTACACTGGTGATATTTTGTAGCTTATTGGAAATGAGTAAACAATTTTATATTTTTTCATTAGCTATAACGATAATAACATTATGTTTTGGATTGATAGCAAGTTGGTGGATAGGTTCATTGTTATGCGTTATTGGTTGTCTTATCTGCTTGTTGATGGGGTTAATTAGCAAATATTATGCCCTACGTATTGAATTTGATAAAAAGCTGTTTGATTATTTAGCCACTAATGTTGATCAGTTACCAAATAAATTAATGGAATTAGATGAGGCATTACAGCAATTAAATTTAATTAACACCAATCAATTCCCTACAAGATCGATTATTGAACGCCAAAAAGGAACAATAAAATTATTAAAAAAACAAATTTTTTGGTTTATTTTACAAATACTACTATTAGTTGGAATATTAATCAGTGGAATGATTCGTTTTGGTTAAATAGTTAACTTTATAATTGATTTAAGTTTATTATACTGCAAATGTAATTAAGGGGAAAACAATGTCTGATTATCAACGTGATACTTTATTATTGTTTGTGGGTATAGGTGTATTACTCATTATTGCATCAATAATAGGCTTACAACTAAAAAAACGTATGAAAAGCCCAAATAGTGTCATTGATAATTTAAATACTCGCATTAATTCATGGTGGGTAATGGTAGTAATCATTGGCATTGCATTTTTATTAGGTAAATTGGCGGTTATTTTTCTATTTTTCCTAGCATCATGTATTGCCCTGAGAGAATTTCTTACCTTAACTTCAGCTAATGGTTATGATAATTATGCTTTAATGTTTTCTTATTTTATTGCTTTGCCTTTACAATATATTTTAGTGGCTGTATCTTGGTACGGACTATTTAGTATTTTTATTCCTGTTTATGGTTTTTTGTTATTAGCTATTTTGGCAGCAATCACAGGCTCAACGCATAATTTTCTAGAAAGAACAGCTGAAGTTCAATGGGGATTAATGATTACTGTTTATAGTATCTCTTGCGTGCCAGCATTATTAGCATTAAACATTGAACATTACCAAGATCGTAATTTACTTTTGATTGCTTTTTTAGTCTTGGTTGTCGAACTTTCAGATGTCTTACAATATGTTTTTGGTAAATTATTTGGTAAACATCCTATTAGCCCAAATTTATCACCATCAAAAACCATTGAAGGTTTTATTGGGGGAGTGTTATCGGCAAGTTTAATTGGTGCTTGTTTATTTTGGATAACACCTTTTACTTTTATTCAATCGGGTTTGATTTCGTTGATGATTACTCTACTTGGATTTTTTGGAGGACTTGTCATGTCAGCAATAAAACGAGATAGAGGTATCAAAGATTGGGGAAAAATTATTGGTGGGCATGGTGGTGTGCTTGATCGTTTGGACTCTATCTGTTTTGCTGCACCAATTTTTTTTCATATTGTGCGATATTATTGGACATAACTTGTCTAAAATGCCAGTAATTAAAAGTATTGTATAAAAATCATAACTAAAAAAGAGAAAAATTATTTAATTTATGATATAAATAGAGTCATTGTATTAACGTTAAGATATAAATAAGGACTTTATTATGTTAAAAGAAGAAATGGTAGTAAAAAATTCAACTGGTCTTCATGCTCGCCCTGTTACGGCACTAGTTAAATTAGCTGGTCGTTATAAATCATCAATTGAACTTGTTTATAATGGTAAAGCAATCAAATTAAAAAGCATGATGGGTTTACTTGGTGCTGGCGTTAAAGGTGGTTCAACTGTTGAAATCATCTGTGATGGTGAAGACGAGCAAGCAGCAATGGACGAAATTCGTGAATTATTTGCTACTGGTTTTGGTGAGTAATTGCAACCTTAGTTTAGCTAATAATTATTTTTTAGATTTGATTCCGTCGACTTATGTCGACGGAATTGTTTTTTGAAAGGCGTAACTAGATACTTTTAAGTAGACCTAATTTAAAAAGATTAAATTAATCTTTAATTATTGAATTCAATTCGTTATGATCAATAGACGGCAACATTTTGGTAAAACCTTTAGTTAGATAAATTAAATAAATAAACCCAATTGCTAACCAAACCAAACCAACAATCATTGCAGTCGCATCAAGGCTTGTCCACAACCACAATGAAAGCAAAACGCCAATTGCAGGTAATAGTCCATACTTAAATAGCATTGATGCTGTTTTTGCATTATTACCACCAAGGTAGCTTTTGATCACACATAAATTGACAAAAGTAAAAGCTACTAATGCGCCAAAGCTTATCATTGAAACCACTAAACTAAGATCTAATACTAATGACAACAATGAAAAACAGGCAACAAAAATAATCGATAAATAAGGCGTTCTAAAACGTGGATGAATTTTATAAAAAATCTGTTTAGGTAGCACCCCTTCACGTCCCATTGCATAGAAAATCCGTGACACGCTAGTTTGCGCAGTCATTGCCGATGCAAAAACTCCCGTTAAGTAGGCTGCTTGGAAGAAATTATACATAAAATCACCGCCTAATTGGCTGATTTTACCAACTTGACGAACCACTTCTAAACTTGCAGTATCTTTGTTATCAGTAAAATCAGTCCACATTGGGTAAGCTAAGTGAGCACAATAAGAAACCACTAAAAAAATACAACCCGCAATTAACACAGTCCATATAATGGCTTTTGGTAGTGATTTTTGTGCATCATTAGACTCTTCGGCTAGGGTTGCAATAGCATCAAAGCCCAAAAAAGCAAGACACAATATTGCTGCTCCTGACATTAAACCACTAAAATCGCTGGCATTAACTTGCAATGGTTTCATCATTGCTTCAGGAGTTAAATCCACATTAGTTAAACTCAAAAATATAAATAACCCGATAAAAACCATTTGTACAATGATTAAGGTAAAGTTTACTGAATTAATCAGTTTTATACCAAGGTAATTTAAAAAGCTAACACTAATAAGCGAACCCAATACAAAAACATAAGCAGGAATGCTTGGAAATGCTTCATTAAGATA
The DNA here is from genome assembly GCF_009795755.1 of Gilliamella sp. Pra-s60. Lineage (NCBI taxonomy): Bacteria > Pseudomonadati > Pseudomonadota > Gammaproteobacteria > Orbales > Orbaceae > Gilliamella > Gilliamella sp. Pra-s60. The sequence continues at coordinate 77,734 of NZ_WTFA01000001.1, forward strand.
AATACCTAAAACCAAATAATTTAATATTGGCAAAAATAGGTAATCAAGGATTTGTGCCCAGCCCACCAAAAAACCAACTTTTCCACCAAAAGTACGTTGTACATAAGAATAAGCAGAACCTGCAATAGGTAGCTTATTTGCCATACGACAATAGCTTAATGCAGTGAAAAAAATCATAGCAAGGGTGATGATATAGGCTATAGGTAAGTGTCCATTACTGGCAACAGTGACTTCCCCATAAGTGGTAAAGATCCCTAAAGGAACCATATAAGCTAAACCAAATGCAATTAATGCAGGTGTGGTTAAAACTCGTTTCATTTTTATTGCGGACATGACTTACTTTGCTCCTCTGTCCCAAAAAACAATAAAAAACTACTAAGTATAGTTTTGCCTTTTTACCCGCTTAAAGCGGCAGGGAATTCTGACATATTATGATAATTATGCAAGTTAATTTTTAGTAAAATAGTACTAAAACGGGCGAATTATAAACTTTAAAATGTATTACTTGGTATTTCAGGGCGATTTAATTTAAATGAGATACTTAAAACATGATAAGTTTTAATTTTCATATTTGTGATCCAAATCTATTATTTTCTAAACAAAATAAATGTCAGCATAAATAAATTTTTGTATATTGAACATACAAAGCAAAATAAAATTAATTTATTTTGGATAGTTATCATTAATTAAAGAGAGTCTATTTATGCAGTCAATTCCTGTTTTATCGGTTGATTTGACTAGTGATGTTACTAATCAAAAATCTTCCGTTATTAATTTAATGGCTAAAGCTAGCCAAGTTTATTTAACAAATGTTAAAAGTTTTTTTGATGATGTGATGGCTCATGAGCAGGAAATGGAAACAGATATGTTACCAGATATTGCTTTGCCTCATGCCAAAAGTACAGCAGTTAATTCGCCATTTATTGTTGTCGGTAAATATATTGATGGCATAGTTTGGAATAATGATAATAAAGTCAAATTAGTAATTTTAATTGGTGCGCCAGAGCATGCTAATAAAGAACATCTATCTATTATTGCTAAATTAGCATCAAATTTAGCTGATGATGATTTTATTCAGGATTTACTTAACAGCGATATTCAATTTGTAGCTAATAAAATCAGAGGATTATATGAGTAAAAAAAAGATTGTTGCGATTTGTGCATGTACAGCTGGCATGGCGCATACTTATATTGCCAAACAAAAAATTGAAAATGAAGCCAAAAAACGTGGCTGGGATTATAAGGTTGAAACACAAGGTGCTGCTGGAATTGATAATCCATTAACCGAGCAAGATCTTAAAACTGCGGATGTTATTGTATTAGCTACCGATATTTCAATCGAAAATGCTGATAGACTGGAACCTTATAAAAATATCATTAAAGTTAGTACTGGTGAAGCTGTAAAAAATACCGTTACAATTTTTAATAATGCGGATCAAATATCAACCAAAGAGGTTAAAGATAGTATAGGTAAAGAAATATTTAGAGCGTTAAATACAGGTATCAGTAAATTTTTACCAGTCATCATCGCATCAGGAATACTTTTTTCAATTGTGTTAATGACAGGCGATGTTACTAATGGCGATATCTTACCAAGTAATCAATTTTTTGTCGATTTAAAACAGGTTGCACTATATGGTTTTGCCATGATGGTACCCGTACTAGCAGCCTATATGGCTTATTCCATTGGGGGGAATGCAGCTTTAGCGCCTGCATTTATTATGGGATATGTAGTGAATAATCCAATTGGTGCTAATCAAGTCAGCACTGGTTTTATTGGTGCAATGATATTTGGTATCTTAATTGGTTATTTTGTTAAATGGTTTAAAACGGTTAAAGTTCATCCTGTGATAGAGTCGATTATGCCAGTAATGATTATTCCAACAGTAACTTTATTGGTTATGGCTCCCATTTATATTTATGGCTTATCTTATCCTCTTGTTTGGTTTGTTAAAGCTATGGTGGCTACTTTAAAAGGTATGTCTGAGGTAAATGCAGCATTTCTAGGTATTGGCATTGGTATATTGGCCGCGTTAGATATGGGTGGACCATGTAGCAAGGCTGCCACAGCATTTACATTAGCGGCAATGGCGGAAGGCGTTTATGGCCCAAATGGTGTGTTTCGTATGTGCTGTGCTATTCCACCATTAGGATTAGCGGTGTCATCATTGATAGTATCAAGATCTAAATATACCAAAGAAGAAAAAAAATTTGGTATTACAGCGTTCTTTTTATCACTAGCAGGAATAACAGAAGGTGCTATTCCGTTTGCTGCCAAAGACCCTAAACGAGTTATCATTGCAATTGTGGTTGGTACGGCGATAGCAGGTATGCTAGGTATGCTAAATGGTATAGATTCGCTTGTTGCATTTGGTGGTTTAGTGGCATTAGGTGGAGTCACTAAAGGTGCAATGTGGTATGTCATTGACATGTTTATAGGTGCGCTTATTATCGCAGCTATTTTACATTTCACTAAAAAAACAGCTGTTGAGAGCGAAGTAAATACGGAAGTTGAATGATAACAGGTAATTACACTGGCAGTAACTGCCAGTGTAATGATTTACAGCTTTAAAAAACAGAAAAGTTAACTGTGTATTTTGCACTATTGTTGATAAACTGTTTTTCCGCCAACAATAGTGGTTAGTACTTTCACATTTTGAATATCAGTTGTTGGAATAGTAAATGGATTACGATCTAAAATAATTAAATCCGCAAATTTTCCTTTCTCGATTGAACCAATATATGCCTCTTGTTTTAGAACATAAGCCGCATTGATTGTTGCGCTACGTAATACTTCGGTAATGGTTAAATTACGGTCACTATCTAATCGTGGATGTTCGGCATCGATTTGTCTGGTCATGGCAATTTGGAAATCATACCACTCATTTAATGGATCAATTGGCCAATCACTTCCAAATGCGCAAGTTACACCTGCATTTATATATTGTCCGTGAGCTTCTAAACCGTTATAACGCTCAGGACCAAATAATGTCTTATATTGTTCGATCATCGCTGAGCTACAGCCGGCCCATTGGAACGAGAAAACTACACAAGCGTTCAATTGCTGATATCTAGTAAATTGATGTGACGCACTAAGCTCATTATGAGCAGTACTTGGACGTATGTCTGCATTAGGCAATGCTTTACGCATTTTTTCAATGGAATTTAAAACGACTTCAATCGCACCTTCACCTACTGTATGCATATGTGGATGAAACCCTGCTCGAGATGACTCAAGAATTAAAGCATCTAGCATCTCAGTAGAATAATAAAGATCACCATAACGATCTTTTTCATTTTCAAGCAAATAGGGTTTTAATAGCCTTGCAGTCATTAATGGTGCTTGCATTACACCGTCAACAAACAACTTAGTATGTGAAATTTTGATTCCTGGTTTTGGTTGCCAGTTTTTATCGTCATAACGTGCTGCAAATTGCTTTACTTTGTTAATAACATTTGGGATATCTTCAATTGATGATACATCATCTGGTGGTAGTTCACGAGCACCAAATAAGCGGACAGATAGCTGGTCTTGTTGCTGTAGTTTTAAAAAAGCATCGGCTTGAACTTCTGTAATTCGGGCATCCATAACTGCAGTGACACCTTGCTTATTGAGTTCCGCTTGCGATAGTTTAGCAATGTTTACAGCTTGCTCATCGGTAAGTTTAGATATGCTATCAAATGCTCGCATAGCTGGCGCATCTTCTAAAATGCCGTTAAGTTCGCCATCTTCAGTACGACCAATTTTACCATCAGTTGGTTCAGGTGTATTTCTATTTAGTCCAAATTTTTCTAAAGCAATGCTATTGGCAACTAACGTATGGCAATCGTTTGAAAATAAAATAACAGGGCGTTTTGTATTGAGCTTATCAAGGTCAAAGCGTGTGATATCGGTGCCAATTGGCAAAACTTCTTGTCGTAACCAACCTCGAACTTGTAGCCAGTGATTATTATCGTTTATAGAATCCTTATCTAAATATTGTTGTATAATGGCTAAAGTATCATCAATTGTTAAGCTTTGATAATTCAAATTACATGATGATAATTGCATTCCTCCCCAAAAAGTATGCAAATGCGAATCAATGATACCCGGCATCATGGTTTTACCTTGTAAGTCACGAATGATCGTATGATTATCGACATATTGACTGCTATTTATTTCTTGCGTGGTGCCTGTTGCAATAATATAACCGTTTTCGATTGCTACAGCTTGGCAAACAGTGTCTTGCTTGTCAGCTGTATAAATATAGCCATTAATGTAAATAACATCCGCTTTAACCATGATTAATGATTCCTTAAAATAAAGATCGAAATGAAAAGTGAACGATAGCAGATTTATAAAAAATTTGTCAAATGCAATAATTTTCTTTATTGTGTGCCGAGATTATGCTAAAACTAGTTTATTTGTTACAGCGTCACAAGGTGAGTCAGTGAAATATCAGCAATTAGAGAACCTTGAATGTGGTTGGAAGTGGCACTATTTAGTAAAAAGGCATCAGGACGGTGAACGTATTACACGGCATGTTGAAAACAGTGCAGCTGAGCATGCTGTGAATGAATTATTGTTATTACAACATAATCCAACAGCAGTTATTGATTGGATAAAAGCACATTTAAATCCCGATTTAGATAACCGTATGAAGCAAACTATTCGGGCAAGACGAAAACGGCATTTTAATGCAGAGCAACAAAATACACGGAAAAAGTCTATCGATTTGGAATTTTTAGTTTGGCAACGACTTGCTAATTTGGCTAAACGCCGAGGTTGTACGTTGTCGCAAACAATTACACAACTAATTGAAGATGCTGAGCAGAAAGAGCAATATGTAACAAAAGTATCAACAATTAAAGATGATTTGCTGTCGATGCTTGATGTGAAGCAAAACAGTAAATAACGTAAATTACAGGATAAATAGGTTTAATTATGGGAAAATCCCTTGTTATTGTGGAATCACCAGCCAAAGCTAAAACGATTAATAAATATCTTGGTAAAGATTTCGTGGTTAAATCAAGTGTAGGTCACATTCGAGATCTACCTGTGAGTGGTAGTAACCAACGAGCTGAAAAAACTGCAAAAGATACAAAAAATAAAACCGAGAAAAAGGTTAAACGTTCAGAAAAGCAGGTCTTAGTTGATCGTATGAGCGTTGATCCTTATAACGGTTGGAAAGCACATTACGAAATTTTACCGGGTAAAGAGCGGGTTGTATCTGAACTTAAAAAGCTAGCAAAAGACGCAGACATGATCTATCTCGCAACCGACTTGGATAGAGAAGGGGAAGCCATTGCATGGCACCTTAAAGATGTTATTGGAGGTGATGATAGTAAATACCGTCGTGTGGTCTTTAATGAAATTACCAAAACCGCAATCAAAAATGCGTTTAATGAGCCATCAATGCTTGATATGGATCGCGTAAATGCACAGCAAGCACGTCGATTTATGGATCGTGTTGTAGGCTTTATGTTATCGCCATTACTTTGGAAGAAAGTTGCCCGAGGATTATCAGCTGGCCGTGTACAATCGGTTGCGGTTCGTCTTGTCGTTGAGCGTGAGCGTGAAATCCACGCCTTTATTCCTGAGGAATATTGGGATCTTTATGCCGATCTAAACACCGCAAAGAAAGATCAGCTTACTTTACAAGTTACACACTACAAAGATAAAGCTTTTGAACCTAAGGATAAAGTTGCGATTGATATTGCTTTGGCCGAGCTCAACAAAAGCCAATATCAAGTCACAAATATTGAAGAAAAGCCAACCAAAAGCAATCCTACAGCGCCGTTTATAACCTCGACTTTACAACAAGCGGCTAGCACACGTTTAGGGTTTGGTGTTAAAAAAACCATGATGTTGGCACAGCGATTATACGAAGCAGGTTACATCACCTACATGCGTACTGACTCGACCAATTTAAGTCAAGATGCTTTAACCATGGTACGCGATTATATTGGTAAAAACTTTGGTGACAAATATCTACCTAAATCAGCTAATGTATACAGTAGCAAAAAGAACTCGCAAGAAGCACACGAAGCGATTCGACCATCAGATGTTACTATCTTAGCTGACAATCTTAGTGATGTTGAAGCCGATGCGTGCAAATTATATCAACTAATTTGGCGTCAATTTGTGGCATGTCAAATGACATCGGCTGAATACAATTCAACAACACTGACTGTTGAATCTGGCGATTTCACTTTAAAAGCTAAAGGTCGTACATTGCGTTTTGATGGTTGGACTAAAGTGCAACCACAGCTAGCTAAAAATAGTGAAGATAAGATATTACCGCAGGTATCGGTAAACGATAAGCTCGATTTAATTAGTTTAAACCCAAATCAGCACTTTACTAAGCCACCAGCACGTTACAACGAAGCGTCATTAGTTAAAGAGCTTGAAAAACGTGAAATTGGACGCCCTTCGACTTATGCGACTATTATTTCGACTATTCAAGATCGAGGTTATGTACGTTTAGATAACCGTCGTTTTTATGCTGAAAAAATTGGAGAAATTGTTACTGACAGACTTAGCGAGAATTTCAATGATTTGATGAGCTATGATTTTACCGCTCGTATGGAGCATGCACTTGATGAAATTGCACATAAAAAACAAGAATGGCGTGAAGTGCTTGACCAATTTTTTAGCGACTTCAGTCAACATCTTGAAGTGGCCGAACAAACGCCTGATAAAGGTGGTATGCAACTTAATCCATTGGTATTAACGCCTGAAATCAAATGCCCAAATTGTAGCCGTGAAATGGGAATTAAAACTGCGGGTACTGGCGTATTTTTAGCCTGTTCTGGTTATGCATTGCCTCCTAAAGAGCGTTGTAAACAAACGATTAACTTAATCCCTGAGCATGAAACACTTAATCTTTTAGAAGAGTCTGAGACAGCCGAAACTGACGCATTAAGAGCACGTAAACGTTGTCCAAAATGCCACACAGCAATGGATAGTTATTTACTTGATAACGAACGTAAATTACATATTTGTGGTAATAACCCAATTTGTGATGGCTTTATTGTCGAGAAAGGTAACTTCAAAATAAAAAGCTATGAAGGTCCAATTATTGAGTGTGAAAAATGTGGTTCAGAAATGCATTTAAAATCAGGTCGTTTTGGTCTTTATATGGGATGTACTAACCCTGATTGTAAAAATACACGTAAAATCTTAAAAAATGGTGAAGTTGCGCCACCGAAAGAAGATCCTGTCGATTTACCTGAGCTTCAATGCAGTAAATCAGATGCACACTTTGTGTTACGTGATGGTGCTTCAGGAATCTTTTTAGCTGCGCATAACTTTCCAAAATCAAGGGAAACACGAGCGCCTTTAATTGAAGAGTTACAACGCTTTAAAGATCGCTTACCAGAAAAATTTATTTACTTAACCGAAGCACCAAATAAAGATCCTGAAGGCAATCCCTCTATTGTTCGTTTTAGTCGTAAAAATAAACAACAGTATGTCACTTCTGAAGTTAATGGAAAATCGACAGGTTGGGTAATGCAATATGTGGATGGCAAGTGGATTAATGGTAAAAAATAGGTAAGAACCTTTAAATTTTATTAAAAGTTTCAAAGGAGTATACCTTTCAGTATAAAACGATTGTTTTTTGTGCTGATGTGTGAAAAACTTACCTCCTAAATTCTCCCTTTTAAAGCATTATTAAAAGGGAGAAAGCATACAGTCAAAGGAGCTTTTGTTTGTCATGAAATTGCAGCAATTACGTTATATTGTTGAAGTCGCAAATAACGATCTTAATGTATCGCTAACATCCGAAAAACTGTATACCTCTCAGCCAGGCATTAGCAAACAAATAAAGCTATTAGAAGATGAACTTGGTGTGCAAATTTTTACTCGAACAGGTAAACACCTTTCACAAGTAACCCCCGTTGGTGAAAAAATTATTGCATCGGCTAGAGAAATCCTCAATAAATCTAACGATATCAAAATTATTGCCAAAGAGTTTAGTCAGCCAAATCAAGGATCACTCACCATTACAACCACTTATACTCAAGCCCGTTATGCTTTGCCGTCTGTGATCCAAAAATTTATGAAGCAATACTCAAATATTACTTTACATATGGAACAAGGATCATCTGCACAATGCATATTACAAGCACAAACAGGGCTAGCGGAATTTGCTATTGTGACTGATATTTCACAATTAAATGACGATATGATCGCTTTGCCTTGCTATCACTGGAACCAAGCGGTTATTGTTATGAAAGATCATCCTTTAGCAAAAAGCCGCTTGATATCGATTGAAGAATTATCTAAATATCCGTTAGTCAGTTATGATTTTTCAAATGATGGTTCAGATTTAAATCAAGCCTTCTTAAAGGCTAAGCAATCGCCAAATATTGTTTTTAGTACAACCGATGCTGATCTAATTAAAACTTATGTAAAGCTAGGTGTAGGGGTGGGTATTGTTGCAAAAATGGCGGTAAGTAATAATTCAGATGATAATTTTGTTGTACTTAACGCAGGACATATCTTTCCTTACAGTACGACCTATATTGTTTTTTCACGATCGCTATTTTTACGTAGTTATATGTACGATTTTACTCATCTTTTTGCACCTCATTTGAATCGACAAACAGTTGATAAGCTTATTTTATGTGAAAACAATACCGAAGTATTAGCAATGTTTAACGGGGTAAAATTACCCGTTTGCTAAGTTGATTTATTGTTTTATGCTAATTGAATATAAAATTAACACTAAAGTGCAATGGGATTTGCACTTTAGCTAGGTTTATTATTTATGTCTTGCTTTTAAAATCCCGATCACATCTTGTAGCGATAGATTCTGATCTTGAAGTAAAACTAAAAGATGATAAACCAAATCAGCAGATTCATTTTTTAACTCTTCGCGATCATGTACGGTTGCGGCTAATGCTGTCTCAACGCCTTCTTCACCAACTTTCTGAGCAATACGTTTAGTGCCGTCATGATAGAGTTTGGCGGTATATGATGATTTAGGATCGGCATTTTTACGCCCAGCTATTAGCTGTTCTAACTCAAACAAAAATCCCCATTCGGTTTTTACTTTATCAAAACAGCTATTTGATCCTGTGTGACAGGTTGGACCAATAGGATCAACTAAAATCAGTAAAGTATCATTATCACAATCTGCCGAAATACTCACCACATTTAAAAAGTTACCAGACGTTTCGCCTTTGGTCCAAAGTCGCTGTTTGGTGCGTGAATAAAACGTCACTTTACCACTATTTTTTGTTTGCGCTAATGCCTCTTGATTCATATAACCCAGCATCAGCACATCACCAGAAACATAATGCTGAATAATCACCGGCATTAGATTGTTTACTTTTTGCCAATCCAGTTGTTGCAAATCTAGTTGTTGTAAATTTAATTTTGTATCGCAATTTTGAGTTAACATAATCGAATTTCTACTCCATTTTGAGCTAAATACTGTTTAAGTTCACCAATATTAATCATTTGCTTATGAAATACTGAAGCTGCTAATGCACCATCAACGTTGGCCGCTGTAAATGCTTGTAAAAAATGAGCCATAGAGCCCGCACCACCCGAAGCAATAAGTGGTACATGACAAACTTCACGAATAGCTTTAAGTTGAGTCAGATCATAGCCATTACGCACACCATCTTGGTTCATCATATTAAGGACAATTTCGCCAGCACCACGCTTCTGCACCTCTTTAACCCAATCAAGCGTGTTCCATTTAGTGGCAATGGTGCGCTTTTCATCCCCTGTAAATTGGTAAACGTGATAATTATCAGATTCTTTGTCATACCAAGTATCAATACCAACAACAATACACTGCACACCATAACGATCGGCAAGGCGAGTAATTAAGGTTGGATCAGCAAGCGCAGGGGAGTTGATTGAAATTTTATCAGCACCAAATGAGAGTATTTGCCCAGCATCTTCAATTGTTTTAATTCCACCAGCGACACAAAACGGAATATCAATCACCTCGGCAACTTTAGCAACCCAGCTTTTATCTACTACACGACCGTCAGATGAAGCCGTAATATCATAAAAAACGAGCTCATCAGCGCCTTCTTGAGCATAGCGTTTTGCTAAAGGGACAATATCGCCAATAATTTCGTGATTTCGAAATTGCACGCCTTTAACCACTTGACCATCACGAACATCTAAACAAGGGATTATCCTTTTTGCCAGCATAAAATTGCCTCCTGAACAGTAAATTTACCTTCAAGCAGTGCTCGCCCGACAATCACGCCAGCAACACCACTATCTTTAAGCGCTTCAATATCATCTAATTGACCAATTCCGCCAGAAGCTTGAAAAGCGATTTGAGGGTATTTTTGACTGATTTCTTGATACAACTTAACATTCGAACCGCTAAGCGTACCATCTTTCGAAATATCAGTACAAAGCACATGTTTCAATCCATAAGGCAAATAGCTATCAATTACGCATTCCAATGTCTGTTTTGAGTCTTCTTGCCAACCGTGGATAGCGACATACTTGTTTCCTTTAGAATCAATTCGTACATCAAGCGCTAATACCAATTTTTCAGCACCATATTTTGTAAACCACTGTTTAACAATTTCAGGTTGTTTAATGGCGGTTGAACCAATCACCACACGCGCAGCACCTGCGGATAATAATGCTTCAACATCATTTTGGGTACGAATACCACCACCAATCTGCACAGGAATTTGAACACCACTAATAAGTGATTTTATTAACGAAATTTGCCTAGCATTAGGATCTTTCGCACCAGTTAAATCCACCAAATGCAATAGCTTAGCACCTTGCTTTTCGTAATCTTGTAAACGTAAAAGCGGATTATTGCCATAATCACGTTTTTGTTCATAATCGCCTTGATGTAATCGCACCACATTACCGTCAATTAAATCAAGAGCAGGAATAATTATTGGGTAAACAGCCATAATTACATCTCCAAAAAGTTTTTGAGCAATTTTGCACCGGCTAAACCAGAACGTTCTGGATGAAATTGCACGCCGTAAAAATTGTCTTTTTGCACGGCTGCGGTAAAGCTTTCGCCGTAATTGGTTTCTGCTATTGTTGCTGAGCATAGAGGCATTGCGTATCCATGTACAAAATAAAAATAAGCACCATCAGGAATTTCTCGAAAAAGATGATGTCCGGCTTTTGGGTAGACTTTATTCCACCCCATGTGCGGAAGGGGTAATCCACAATCAGGAATTTCAGTCACTTTTTCATTAATTATACCAAGTGTATGCACATTCCCTTCATTACTATAATCAGCTAAAAGCTGCATACCAAGACAGATCCCTAATACTGGTTGAGTACAAACTTTTATCAGTTCAATTAAATTACGCTCTTTTAGTTTTTGCATCGCTGCTGAAGCAGAACCCACACCGGGCAAAAAAAGCTTGTCTGAATTTAACACTACTTCGGGATCAAGGCTAATAATTGGCTTATAACCTAATCTTTCTATTGCATACTTAACCGATGAAAGATTGGCGCAGCCAGTATCTAAAATGACAACATTCATTTATAGCACTCCTTTTGAGCTAGGTAGTTGGTCACTTTCAATCTTAATTGCTTGTTTTAAGGTGCGAGCAAAAGCTTTAAACAAGCTTTCAACTTTATGGTGATCATTATCGCCTTCTGTTTCAATATGCAAGGTGATTGCCATTGCATAGCTGATTGAATAAAAAAAGTGCTCAACCATTTGAGTGCTCATATCGCCCACTTTCTGGTGGGTAAACTGAGCCGAAAATTTAAGATAAGGGCGACCTGAAATATCCATTGCACATTTTGCTAAACACTCATCCATCGGAATTACTGAGGCATAGCGAGTTATACCACGTTTATCACCGAGTGCTATTTTTAAAGCCTCACCCAAGGCAAGCCCTGTATCTTCGATAGTATGATGATCATCAATATGCAAATCGCCATCGACTTGAATATTAAGTTTAATTCCACCGTGAGTGGCAATTTGATCAAGCATATGATCAAAAAAACCGATCCCCGTATTGATATGACTACCACCTTGACGATCAAGCCATACTTCAACGCGTATTTTTGTTTCTTTGGTGTTGCGTTCAACTTTCGCATAGCGATCTTTAGTGGTTAATTGTTGGGTTATTTCGTTCCAGTTTAAATTTTTAGGATGATAGCGTAGTCCTTTGATTTGCATATTTTCAGCTAACTGAATATCTGTGACCCTGTCACCAATAACGTAACTATTGGCTTTATCTAATTTGCCACTGGTAAGATAAGGTAAAACTAATTGAATTTTTGGTTTACGGCACTCACAATTATCTTTAGGAAAATGAGGGCAGATAAGGACCTCCTCAAAATTAACCCCCTGTGATTTAAAAATCTGCATCATTAAATTATGCGGACCCTCAAAATCGGCTTGTGGATAGCTACTGGTGCCAAGTCCATCTTGATTCGTCACCATCACTAGCTTATAGCCAGCGGCTTGCAATTTAAGAAGGGCAGGGATTACATTCGGTTCAAAAGCCAGTTTATCAAAGCGATCAACTTGAAAGTCAACGGGTGGTTCGGTAATTAATGTGCCGTCTCGGTCAATAAATAAGTATTTTTGTAACATATTTGCTCCTATTTTATTGCTTTGAGCGCAGAAATAACCGCTTCGCACTCAGCTTGGGTGCCAATGGTAATTCGAATCATATTATCTTGCCCAATCGACTTGCTTTGATCGCGTAAAATAATACCTTTATGCCATAAGGTTTCAAACACTGCTTTATGGTCTTGGAACTTTACGCATAAATAGTTTGATGAACTGGGATAAACTTTTTCAACAATCGATAATTGTGTGAGTAAACTGGCAAATTTTTCTTTTTGTTTATTTAAATTAATGACATGTAACTTCATAGTATTAATCCCCTCTTTACTCAGCGCTTGAGCGGCAATATCGGCAACAGGCGTCGCAAGAGGATAGGGGGCAATTACTTTTTGTAATGCATCAATAACCGGTTTATTTGCGATGGTAAAACCGCAACGTAATCCTGCCAAAGCAAACGCTTTTGATAGTGTGCGTAAAACCACTAAATGTGGATAGTCAGCAAGCCAACTCACGACCGTTGAATTTGGAGAAAACTCAATATAAGCTTCATCAATTATAACTAAGGCACGATCGTAAGCGATATTGAGTAACGTCTTGATATCTTCAGGATCAATCAAGTTACCCGTTGGATTATTTGGCGAACAGACATAAATCAACTTAACTCCCTCAAGATTTTGCTCAATACTTTCAAGATCGAGTTGCCAATCAGCTGTGGTAGGCACGGTTTTAGTATTTATACCTAACGTTTCCGCACTCACTTGATACATACCATAAGTTGGAGGGCAGTACAAAATGCTGTCTTTTTCTGGCTCACAAAATGCACGCATTAATAGCTCAATGGCTTCATCTGCTCCACGGCTAACAATTAACTGCTCAGATTGCACGCCTGCATATTGTGCATAACGCTGAATTACTTTTTCAGGCTGTGGTTCTGGATAACGGTTTAAGGATTGATCGGTCAATTCAAAATGTGGAGCAACAGGATACTCGTTTGCATTTAGCCATACATTACCTTGACCACCAATACGGCGAGCAGATTGATAAGGCGTTAATTGCTGAACATTTTTTCGAACTAATTTATTGATATCCATTTTAACCACCTATTTTTGATTTATTGAATTTAATACCGCAAGTCTAAGGCTAACCGCTTGTTTATGGGCGGTGAGTTGTTCCGCTTCTGCCATTAACTCAACCGCATGACCAATAGCTTTTAACCCCTCTGGTGATAATTTTTGCACCGTCATACGTTTTTGAAAATCTGCCAAACCAAGACTAGAGCAGGTTGCTGTATAGCCATAAGTTGGCAAAACATGGTTCGTTCCTGAAGCATAATCGCCGGCTGATTCTGGCGACCAATCGCCTAAAAATATTGAACCAGCACTGGTTATCTGTTCCACTAACTCATCGGCATTACGGGTTTGGATAATTAAATGCTCAGGTCCATAACGATTACTAATTGCCACACACTCATCCAAATCTTTTGTGACAATCAAACGGCTTTCTTGGAGTGCCTTTTCGGCAATACCTTGGCGAGACAGCTCAGCCAACTGTTTATCCACTTCTTGCGAAACAGCTTGAGCAATCGTTTCATCTGGCGTTAATAGCACCACTTGCGAATCAGGACCATGCTCAGCTTGCGATAAAAGATCGGCGGCAATAAAAGCAGGATTCGCTGAACTATCCGCAATCACCAACACTTCAGACGGACCTGCTGGCATATCAATGGCAGCGCCATCAAGTCGCTGGCTAACTTGTCGTTTAGCCTCGGTAACATAAGCATTACCTGGACCAAAAATCTTATCAACTTTAGGAACCGACTCAGTACCTAGCGCCATTGCACCAATGGCTTGCGCACCGCCTAATTGATAAACCTCGCTAACACCACACAACTGAGCAGCATATAAAATCTCGTCAGCGATGGGCGGTGGCGAACATAAAATAACTTGACGACAACCCGCAATTTTAGCTGGCGTTGCAAGCATTAACACAGTAGATAATAAAGGGGCAGAACCACCCGGAATATAAAGCCCAACTGAATCAATAGGACGAGTAACTAACTGACATTTTACCCCCGGCATTGTTTCGACCGTAATGGATTGATAGGCTTGTGCTTGGTGAAATTTTTTAATGTTGGCAACCGCTAATTGCATGGCTTGTTTTAATTCAGGATTAACACGATTTGCGGCGGTTTTAATTTCTTCTTTTGTAAGCTTTATTTGCTCAATTTGAACTTTATCAAATTTGTTACTTAATGCTTTTAGAGCCTCATCGCCGTGCTGTTTTACTTGTGCCAAAATATCGGCTACTGCCTTGCTAATCGAATCCGACGCATTAATTGCAGGGCGAGTCAGTAGTATCTTTCGTTGATCGTCAGTACATTGTTGCCAATAAGAAAGTTTCATCTTATTACTCCATCATTTTTTCAATTGGTAATACAAGAATTGAACTTGCGCCTAATGCTTTTAACTCTTCCATGGTTTCCCAAAATAGAGACTCACTACTCACCATATGTAACGCAACACGATTTTGCTCACCAGTGAGAGGCAAAATAGTAGGGTTTTCTGCACCCGGTAATAAGGCAACAATATCTTCCAAAACAGCGGTAGGGGCGTGGAGCATAATATATTTCGATTCGCGAGCCTGAATAACGCCTTGAATGCGTGTCATGATTTTATCGATTAACGCCTGTTTTATTGGTGGCATTTCGCCTTGACGTTGAATTAAGCAGGCTTTGGATTTATAGATAACTTCGATCTCTTTTAGTCCATTGGCCTCAAGCGTTGCACCGCTAGACACCAAATCACAAATAACATCAGCAAGCCCTGCTCTAGGGGCAACTTCGACCGAACCATTCAGCAAACAGGTCTTAAAGGTAACATTATATTGAGCAAGATAACGGCGGAGCAGATGAGGGTAAGTGGTGGCAATACGCAAATCATTTAAACATTCTGGTCCAGAATATTCAAAATCACGAGGTGCAGCGATCGACAACCGACAGCCACCAAAATCTAAACTGCGCAATTTTTTAAATTGTGGATCTTCGCCTTCGGCCTGCCTATCTAATACTTCTTCTTCTAAAACATTTTCGCCGACAATCCCAATATCGACAACACCATCAATAACCAATCCGGGGATATCGTCATCACGAACACGCAAAATATCAATTGGCATATTTTCGGCAAAAGCGATCAAACGCTGTTCTTGAAGATTAATTTTAATACCACATTGAGCAAGTAACTTTTTTGATTCGTCACTTAATCGACCTGACTTTTGCATTGCAATGCGTAAACGCGAATTATCCAACATATCTTTCTCCAAAGTTATCTAAAAATTTATAAACCACAAACAAAAAACCCTCGGAAGTTTGATCTTCCGAGGGTTCTCTGCTTGCTTTTGCGATATCACCGGAAGATCAACGTCTTCCAGCACCAATCGCCCGAAGACTATTCAGGAATGATGGTGATGATGATGTGTACTAATAGCATTAGTAATAAAAACGCAAAAACAATTCATAAAAATAAAAAACCTTTAACTGAGTTGATAATTAAAGCTACTGAACAAAATATAACAGAATTTACATGCTCGCAACTTTTTTTTGATTTTTATTTAAAAATTTTTATATAAAAATAGCAAACAAGTTTAGATGTAAATCTTTAAAATAGCATTATCGAATCACTTTTGACTGATGACTAACTTTATAACGACAATAGTGCTCAAGCTTGTCTAAAAAGTGGATTAAATTTTGGTCTGTAAATTCACTTTTTATAAAATAACACCCATCGCCCGTGATTTTATAAAATTCAATGATTTCCTTAAACGACATGACCATGTTTTCGAACAAGGTGAATTGATTTGAATTCATATAAATTGTAATAAACTGAAGCTGATTTGTTTTTTCTTTAATAGTAAATTTTTCAATAATATGACTATCATACAATTCTTGAACTCGCTGTCCAACAGCCTGTCCTGACAAAAATACTTTTTCGCCAATTTCTTTCCATGATTGGCGACTATTTTTTTTAAGTTCATCTAAAATAGCGCGATCTTTTTTATCCATACTTGCTCATCTTTTTCATATTGAAAGTAGCTAAGTAATAATACTTTCAATTCGTTATGTAACAGATAGCATCATTATCGCATAATTATCAACTCAAATATAATTTAAGGAGAAAACAATGAAACAAGGGTTAATAATTATCGACGTACAAAATGACTATTTCCCAACGGGTAAATTTACTTTAAACAATACAGAATTAACATTACAAAATACTTTAAAACTACAAAAACACTTTAGATCACAACAACTCCCAATCTTTTATATCCAGCATATAAAACCCGATCCTCATGCTAATTTTTTTGCTAACGGAAGTTTAGGTGCTGAAATTCACCCAAGTTTGTTACCGCTTGGTAACTTGCATGAATATCTTGTAAAAAAAGCATTTCCTAACAGTTTTTATCAAACAGAGTTACAACAAAAATTACAACAAGAACAGATTCAACAACTTGTTATTTGTGGAATGATGAGCCATATGTGTGTTGACTCAACAACACGTCACGCATCTGAACTTGGTTATCAACCGATATTAATTCATGACGCTTGTACAACTCGTGATCTTGAATTTGACGGTAAAACGATTCCATTCCAAGTGGTACATAATAGTTTTATGTCTGCCTTAAGCAATTTTGCATCGGTTATAAGTTGTGAAACGTTTATTCAAACCAAATAGATTATTTGATAAATTATCGTATTATGATTAAATGATTATGGCTAATGGATGCCACAAAAGTGATAGCATAACAAACGTCCTAAAATCCTACACCTAATTTATTCTAATCATCTAAAAAAGGCGATATTTTTCACCCAAAAATCAGTCAGGAAGGTTATTGATTTTATTAAGGTTTTTATAGAGTCTTAACAAAACAGCCTTATAAAAACACAATAACCTTTACAATAAAACGGCGATTATGTTATTTGTCTTACTCCGGCGTCAGAATGTGCTGACAACAGAGCGAGGTTAGCACATTCCGACCCCGTAACAAGACAGACAGCATAACTTTGAGTGGCTTTTATGAGTCACTTTTTTATAAAAAAACTGCAAAAACTCCAAAAAACGGTCAGAAAAGGTATTGATTTTATTGAAGTTTTTTTTGAGGTGGTTTTTATTAAAAAAGTGATTAAAAACTGCTACCTAAAACAGCGACTAAAAACGACCACTCAAGCACCCATAACAAATGCCACTCTCCCAAAAAAACCAAAGCAACGCTTTCTTACTCCTAACAATTCTTTACAATAAATTAACAAAAAAAGTGGCAGATTATGCACCATCAAGTTATAATTTTTAGGCTTTTTCAAGCAGGGAATCGCTTATTAAATAAGCGAACGGATATAAAAATCGAGAAAAAACAAGAAATTACTTGACAAGGGAATAAAAATGCATTACCATGGTTGGCATCTGGCATCTGGCATCTGGCCTGCCAAACCTATGCCCTAAATCTTATTGATTCACATAGTGGTCAAAAACAGGCGCCACAGTTATTTTCATCACCGAAGTCATTTCGCATAGCGAAATCGACGCCGTCATCGGCAAAACTTTTGGCAAAATTATCGCCGATATCCAAGTGGTTATCCAAACCGCCATTACTATTTAAATCACCATTATTATCTAAATCGGCATTATTCTTTGCGCCATTATTGTTATTGTCATATACACAAGGGGCACAGGCGTTATCGGCACAGACATCAAGGGTTATAGAGGGCAGTGCGCCGTATTTAACGTTTGATGGAGGGCGGACTAAGGCAACTGATACAGACACCTTTTTGGCAATCGAGTTGCCAGATGGAAGGCGTATTACGCCATCGACCAACACATCGAGTTCGACAAACCCGATAATGGTTTCTACTGGAATAACATTTAATGATATTCATACGGTATTGCCGTCGGGTACAACTACTACCAGTTTAAATAGTCTAATTACCCAAGGGCAGTGGGGAGATGATGATGGCGATGGACAGGGAGCCGGTGGAGTAACAGCATCAGGGAATATATCGTTAACAATACAAGATAAAGATGGTCGTACCGTTAATCGTGGTGATACATTAAGTAAATGTAGTGCACCTTATAGAGTAACCTTAAGTAGTACAGGGGGGAGTTTAACTACACAGTACGGGGTGCCAAATAGAAGTACATTCAGTGGAGGCGGTGCGACGTATTACATCAAGCCGGATTCTTCTGGTAATTGTTACTTTGTTGAAAGGGTTATGCCGAATC
Organism: Gilliamella sp. Pra-s60; assembly: GCF_009795755.1. NCBI lineage: Bacteria > Pseudomonadati > Pseudomonadota > Gammaproteobacteria > Orbales > Orbaceae > Gilliamella > Gilliamella sp. Pra-s60. The sequence continues at coordinate 96,530 of NZ_WTFA01000001.1, forward strand.
TTCGGCTAAACAGGCGTGGTAGTGGTAGAGGTCAAAGAGGTGAATGGAGTAGCGGAGAGGGCTTTTCAAGTGCATTCCCAACTACAGGTGCAGATGGATTGTATTTTGACTTGAAGATTCCTACTGTGCTTGACGCAAGCCAGTTGAGTTGGACAGTTAACACAAGTGGTACCCTAAATGCAACGGTGAGTTGGAGGTTGCCGAACCAAAGTGATTATTGGATTACGGATAAATCCAGATATGTAACGCGGGTCACGTTGAGCGGTCCTCGTGCTGATAGTACTCAAAGAAACTCAAGTAATCCAAGCCCACTAACACGTCCATCTTTACCACAGACCTTTGAGTTGGTGGGAAGGGATAGAAGTGGTAATGAGGTGAGATATGTATTTAGGTTGAGTAAGTGGTTCGTCGGTCGGGGGAAGGACTCATCATGGAGAAACCAGCGCTCATGGTGTAATAGTTTGGGTTATCGTTTGCCACGAGTAAGGGAATTAAGCAATACGACCCTCGGTGATTTTCAAGGTGGGACGCCGCCGAGAGGTGACCTATATTACACTCGTAACATAGGTTTCTTTTTCTCGGAGTGGGGGATAGTGAGCGGTTATGTTAATACAAACTTCGGCGGCGGCTCTTACATGACGGCGGAGGCAGATCGTCAAGGACCTTATGTTATCCGTGAGTCTGACGGCGAACTCTGGATTTTTGCCAACATAGACGCTAATGCTGTTTGTGTCACACCTTAATTTTTTGCGTTTAATCCTTAGGCACAAAATACACTTATGGTGCAAAGAGAGGATAATATAGCAAATGCTACCCACGCAGTTAAGCCCCAACCATTCAGGTTGGGGCTGTGTTGTTTAGGTTAGCAACTAAAGCTGCGTTATCAATTTTAACCCACGCAATCTTAAGCAAAAATCAGTCAGGAAAAGTATTGATTTTATTGGTGTTTTTTGTGTTTTTAATAAAATAAATCAATATAATATTGAAGATTTAAAAAATTCAACCCACCAATATTGTTAAGTGATAATTTTACTGTAAAGTTTAATAGGTTTATAGAAAAATGGATTACATAGAATAATAATTCATTTCCATCCCGATACTTAAAATAGAAAAGATATAACGAAAAAATTTGTTTTTATTCTTATCCTTATTTTTAGCCTTTGTGGATGTGCGTATAAAAATATTTTACCGAACAAAGACGTTATTATAAAATTAAAAGCCGATGAAAACACCGGTATTATTGCCGAATCCAAACAATATTCATACCAATTTACTAGTCCAGATGCGTTACTGCAACTTAAAATTTATCTTGAGTTTTTAGCTAGATATAAGAATTATGATAAAAGTGTATTAATCATTTTTTATCAAGAAAATTTAGATGATGAAATTACTGTTCGGTATACCAATTTTATCTTCAAAAAAACATTAGGTGATAAAAAATTCCTTGAAAAGGATAAATCAAATTTGGCTTTGGAAAATGGTTATTATCAAGTGCTATTTACAAGTAAAGGGATGGCTTATAAACAAATTAATGCGTTGTCTGAACAATATTTATTGTCAAAGCCAATAAGCATATCATTTAAAACAAATCATGAAATAAATATCATTTGATATTAGTGAGGAGGATTATATTTCCAATTTTTATTCCTATGGCAATGATTTGTTGTGCTATCGGCTTTTGTTAAAATATCTATCATATTGACTTGTTTAGCATTAATTTTATACTGTTACGTTAAAATATTAATTATTGACCGATGAAGATTTTGATTGAATTGCTTAATTATCTCCTTTTCCCTATACGCAAGCCCAATTTTTGCCAGTTAACACAGTCTTTACAACATAAAACAATTATTATTACTGGCGCTAGTTTTGGAGTTGGTGAGGCGTTATGTTATCTTTTGGCTGATATTGAGTGTCAACTGATTTTAGTGGCTAGAACAGCAGATAAATTGCAATTCATTAAGCAATCGTTATCAAACAAAAAAGCAAAAGTTGCACTGTTTAGTGCCGATTTGCGCGATGCTAAACAGTTAGATAGTTTTATTACTTATTTAGAACCTTATCATGTTGATGTCTTTATTAATAACGCAGGTATATCAATTTGCCGCCCAATTATGCAATCGTTAGATCGTATGCATGATTTTGAAAGAACCATTAAGCTAAACTATTTGGCTCCCGTTAAATTGTGTTTGGCATTAGTTCCTAAATTACAACAAGCGAAAGGGCACATTGTTAATGTTTCGGCAATAAACGTTTTGTTAGCACCAACAGTTAATTGGGCGGCTTATCAAGCCTCTAAAACCGCTTTTGACCAGTGGTTACGTTGTGCTAGTAGCGAGTTTGAAAACCAGCAGATAGCCGTTTCGACAGCTTATTTGCCTTTAGTTAAAACCCGAATGATAGCGCCGACTAAAATCTATAAAAAACTTCCTGCACTGCAACCTAACCAAGCGGCAACTATTATTAGTCGTTTGCTTGTTACCAAAAAACGTCAATATAAACCATGGTGGGCGATTTTGGGGCAACTGGCTTCTGTTATTTTTAACGGCGTTTGGTGCAAATTAAATTATTATTATATTAAGAAAAAACAATGATAAAATCGATTTTAGCTTTGTATAAAACGCAATTATTGACCTTTAAAGGCATTAGGTGTTTATTTGCTAGTATTCGTCTTGTTGGTATGAATTTAATGGCTTTGCTATATATTCGCCAAAGACTTTGTCCTGAGCAAATTGCGATTAGCCAAGATGGTGTTTGTATTAATTACCGCACACTTTATTGTCAATCTCAACATTTGGCAATGCAATTAGCGTTACATTGTGGTATTAAACCTCATCAAAAAATCGCTATTATGGCAAGTAATCACGCAATTTTGGTTCATACTTTATTTGCAGTGGCAAGGCTTGGGGCTGATATTTATTTATTAAATACTGAGCTATCGGCGGCACAAGTTAATGATATTAGCAATAATGTGCAATTTGATTGGGTCATTTATGATCCTGATGTTATTGCGCTACCACCTATAAAAAACAGCTTGCCAACTTATCATGAAAGCCAAACTTCTGTTTATTCATTATTAACCGCTTTGCCGTTAACGCCTCAAACTAAAATTAAAGTGACGCACTTTGCTAAGGTGACAGTTTTAACCAGTGGTACAACGGGGCGCTTTAAGATGGCAGGGCGTAGCAGTAAAGCGCAGAATTTTATGCGTCCATTTTTGCAGTTATTAGTAAAATTGAAACTTAGCCATTATAAAAAAATCTATATTGCTACACCGATTTATCATGGTTTTGGTATAGCGACTTTATGTATGTCGGTATTATTAGGGGCAACCATGTTTTTAACTAGGCGGTTTGAAGCTAAAAGATCATGTCAATTAATTGCTGATAATCAAATTGAAGTGGTGACATTGGTGCCTTTAATGTTAAATCGAATGTTGACATATTCTGTTGATCAACTTAAAAGCCTGAGTTGTATTATTACTGGTGGAGCACCGATTACTGCGATGTTGGTTAAACAAACATTAGATCAGCTTGGTAAGGTTTTATTCAATTTGTATGGCACGTCTGAAGCTGGCGTTTGTATGATTGCCACTCCCGATGATTTAGCTATCAAGCCAACGACAATAGGCAGGCCACTTAAAGGCCTTTGCGCTAAATTAGTAGCAAAAGAAGATAAAAAGGAGCTTTATATCAAATGTGCTTGGTCAACGTTGGGCAAGCGTTGGGTTGCAACTGGGGATTTGGCTGATAAAGATGCTGAGGGATTTTATTATCTAAAAGGTCGAGTAGATGATATGATTGTTTCAGGTGGGGAAAACGTTTATCCGTTTGAACTAGAGCAACATTTACTATCGCATCTTGAAATTAAAGATACCGCTGTTATTAGTGTTCCTGATACAGAATTTGGGCAACGGTTAGTGGCTTTTGTTGTTTTAGTACCTAATAGTAAATTAACCGAAACAGTACTATTTTGTTGGTTAAAGTCTCAAATTGCCCGTTATCAAATGCCGAAAAAGATCAATATTATCGATCAATTACCTATGACAAAGATCGGTAAAGTTGATCGAAAACGACTAACTCAACTGTATTTGTCTTGTTAGTCATATTTTGTAATTTAATGATATTGAATTGGCTGTCCGTGCTGTTCATTTGGTTGTTCGTCGTTAACTAAAAGTAGGCAGGTATTACTTGATAATACGGCTTGTTGTAATCGTTGTTTGTCTTGTTCATTAAGATCGTTGATGCACGCAACGATATAGCTGCAGGTTTGGCTTCGTAGTGCCTTTTCTATTGTCGATATTAGATTTTCGTTTTTTAAATTACTTAAATGAACAACTTTTTGTTTGTCTAACCCTGCAGTATTAATCCATGAACGTTTTAACATTGGGCGTTCAGAAAGCCATAATTGCCATTTTTTGGCTTTATTAAGTGATTTTAATAAAGAGCGTTGTTGTTGTAACAGTTGTTGAAAAGGTGATTCAAAATGAATTGCCATAAGTTGTTGTGATGAATGTTCAATTAGCATAATAACCTCAATACTGTGTCTATATACAGTGTATATTAATACAGTATTTTGGTGTTGTAAACTCTATTTGTGATTATTTTTTGTATTATTTGTTAATTAAATCACTTTAAGATCGCAAATATTGGTACGATAAAATCCCTAAAAATGTCATTAAAACAGAGCCAATTACATGAATCAATATGGCTGCTAAGCCCCAAGATATTCGACCTTCTTGTAAAAAGTTAACAATTTCGGCTGAAAAAGTCGAAAAAGTTGATAGTCCACCACAAAAACCGGTTATCACAAGCAAACGCCATTCGGCAGAAAGGTTAGAATGGTTAAAAAAGGCAATGGCAAAACCAATAATATAACCTGCAACCAAATTAGACAGTAATGTGCCTAGCGGAATTGCAAAAGCAATAATATTTAATTTAAGCGATAAAAACCAACGCAACAAACCACCCGCCACCGAACCGATCGAAATAGCTAAAATCAGTTTTAACATAATGATATGTCCTTGCTTATATACTGAAATAAAAAGTTATTTTATAAAATTGAAATATGAATTTGCTATCGATATCAATAATAATTAATCAATAAACATTTGAAACGATCATACCAGTAGAAAATAGAAATAGGAAATTCTAATCAGATTGAGATAGAATGTTGAGTATTATTAAGAATTGAGGTTTATATATGTTTACAGGTATTGTGCAAGGTGTTGGTCAGATTATTGATATTGAAGATAAAGATAAATTAAGAACATATAAAGTTAAATTGCCACATCAATTGGCCAATAAAATTGAAATTGGTGCTTCAATTGCTAATGATGGTTGTTGCTTGACGGTGACAGGTTTTGAGCAAGATTGGGTATCGTTTGATATTATGCAAGAAACCTTAGCGTTAACGACATTAGGCGATAAGAAAGTCCATGATTTTGTTAATATTGAACGTAGTGCAAAATATGGCGATGAAGTAGGTGGACATATTATGTCTGGTCATATTTCTTGTACTGCAACGATTGTTGATATTCAAAAAACCGCAACCAATTGCCAAATGATGTTACAGTTGCCAATAGAGTTTAGTAAGTATGTATTATATAAGGGCTTTATTGGGATTGATGGTGCAAGCCTGACAGTGGGTAAGGTTAACGATAGTTGTTTTCAGATTCATCTAATTCCTGAAACGCTTGCCATTACCACATTAGATGCTAAAAAAATTGGGGACAAAGTTAATATCGAAATTGATTCTCAAACTCAAGCAATTGTCGATACCGTTGAGCGAGTATTAGCAACAAAAAATTGGGTTAATTAAATCGTTAAAATATCAAGATGAAAGTTACTTTAAAACCGAGAATAAAGGTTAGATAAAATAATTAAGATTAGGGGGATTGGATATAAGGATAATCTGTACCCCCACCTAGTAAGGAGGGGGATTTTATTATTTTGATGATGTTCTTGGATCTGGTCCGTATTGGTTTGCACCTGGAGTTGGAGTCATTACTAGAGATACGCCTATTAAAACTGCTCCAGCGATAAAATAAGCAAGGCACCACCAACCACTCATTCCTGCATCATGTAGTCGTCTAACATTGTAGGATAACATTGCTAAGAAGCTAACAATCAAAAATATAACCAAACAAAGAATAATTAAAAAAAGTGGTAATATTTTCACTCCAATTGTAGTAAAAAACATCGATGCTATAATTTGGATAAGAATAAAATAACCAAACTCACTACGAGTTGAACGACCTTTATAACAAAATATTTTTTTATAGCCATTAAGCCATGAATTAATTGCTTTATTTAACACTTAATACTCCTTATTTTTCAAAAGCTGTGCAACTATATAATAAATCAAATTTTATTTCAAATATTCTATATTAACAAGGTGATATAAATATAACCAATAAGTAGATAATTTAATCAAATGTTCATGAAATATGAAAATTTAAGGAATCAATAAGCTTTAAACAGAATGTATTTAGAGTTAAAAAATTTTATTGATTATATACTGTATTTTATAACGATTAAACTCTAAAGAAACTAAACATAACACCAGAAACACAAATAATTATTCCATCTATTATCGTATTATCCTAATAGGTTCTTTTTTCTGCTTTTTTTATTACATCTAATTCCAGATTAATCTGGAAAAAAATGTCATCGTCTTATTTATTCAACTAATTATACTTTAACGTATTAGATCATGAATATATTTGAAAAATATAAAAAGGGAGTTTGGTAATGGAAAGACAAATAGAGTTACTGAAACTACTTTTTAAAGAGTCTGAATTTAAACCAGCAACTTATTTTAGTGCAAAGTTATCTATTTCAACTAAAACCATTTATTCCGATATTGAAAAATTAAATGATCGGCTATTAGCTGCTCCAAATAGCGACATTTATATTGAAAAATCTCCTCGTAAAGGTTTGCTGTTAACAGGGAATAAAGACTGTGTTGATTTACTAATTGATTATTTAGAACAAAATAATAGCCATGGCTATTTTAATAAAAACTCACGCAGATTGCCTCCAGAATATCGTCGGTTAGATATTGTAAAACGTTGTTTATTAAACCAAGAAAGCGTTTCATTGGAGCAGTTATCTGATGATTATATTGTAAGTAAAACGTCGTTACATAAAGATATCGAGTTTATTAACCGTTCATTAGAATCAGAAAATGTTTTATTAGTCGTAACACATAAAGCCATTGTTATAGAGGGCAAAGAAAGTCAAATTCAACGCGCTATTAAGCACTTTTTATTGTTATATATTAATAAACAAGATAATTATTATCTAAATCAACTCATGAATTCATTGATGGGGGATGATTCTTTTGAGCAAATTAGCCAATTACTATTTAAGCATCATGAATCAATTGTTCAGCGATCCTCTGAATATTATTTATCATCGTTATTGATATCGATAGCAATACAATTAAAACGATTAACGTTAGGTTATCCGATTGATGAAGAAGATGATTTTTTGTTTAACCATATTCGTTATATGCAATCGTATCTAATTGCATCGGATCTTGCAAAACAACTTGGAGTTGTTTTTAACATTGAGTTTTCAACTAATGATATTAAATATCTAAGTAAGCTTTTTTTTGCTCATCGAATTATTGATGAGTCAGTAAAAGTTGATGATAGTTTTTATGAGCAAATGATTCGTAAAATCATTAAAAAAATTGGCGAAATTGAAGGAGTTGATTTATCGAAAGACAGTAAATTGTTTCATTCACTTTTGTCGCACTTTCCACCCATGGTTACCCGTTTGCAAAAGCAAATACGTATTATTAATCCTATTTTAAAAGAGATTAAACTCGAATATTCAAAATTATTCAGTGTGTTGTGGTACGCGCTTTCTGATTTAGAACATAAATTTAATATTCGTTTAAATGATCATGAAATATCATTTTTATTAATTCATTTTCAAATTGCATTAGATAAAGCTGCCGATGCGAATAATATTGTGATTATTTGTCAATATGGTTGTTCTTCGTCAAATTTAATTTTAAATAAAGTTCGTAAAATATTGCCTTCTAAAGATAATATTGAAGTCTATTCAGTTTCGAAGTTGACATCAACAAATCTTAGTAATGTTGATTTAATTATTACTACACTTGATATCAATAATCTTAATAAGCCTGTTGTTAAAATATCATCATTATTAAATACTAATGATTACCAAAACATCATTCAGGCTTATGCTAATTATGTTTTGAATAAGCAGTCTGATTTTTCAGAAAAAAATAATTGTTACCCATCCACAGCAAAATTTGTAGATCCTGATCTTATTGAATTAAGTGCTGATATTGACAATAAAAATGAATGCCTTAACCAATTAATCAAGCAACTTGAAGATAAAGGCTATGTCACCCATCACTACCGAGACTCAGTTTTACATCGTGAAGAAATCGGCGACACATCAATTGAAAACGGTATCGCTTTACCGCACGGTTCACCGATGTTTGTCACTAAATCCAGTATATCAATTATGACATTACGCAAACCAATTAAATGGGGATTAATTGATGTAAGCGTGATTATTATGGTTAGCCTTTCTGAAAAAAATATCAATAGTATCAATGAAGTATTTACAGAAATTTACGAAATTGTTTCTAACAAGCACGCTATATCTGCTTTAAAAAACATTACCAGTTTTAAACAACTAAAACTATTTTTGGATAATCAAAGAGGAATTAAACATGTACTTTGATAAGCATTTATGCCTTTTTAATATTGAGGCATCAAATCAAGAACAAGTCCTGACACAAATGGCACAAATGTTATTGACGAATGGAGTTGTTAAACCTGATTTTTTAGACGGTATTTTGCAAAGGGAACAACAATATCCTACCGGTTTATTGGTCAATTCAACAGGATTTGCTTTGCCACATACTGATTCGTCAAGAGTTAATCAATCTCAGATTTGTTTTGCATCGTTAAAACAGCCCGTTATTTTTAGTAGTATGACCGATGAAAACGAAAAAATCCCCGTCAAATTCATTTTTATGCTTGCCATGAAACAACCTCATGAACAAGTTGAAAATCTACAAAACCTAATAGGCTTATTTCAAAACGAACAACAAATAAAGCTATTGGAACAATGTCATTCAATTAATCAATTTACTGCTATTTTAAATGAAGCGGGTGTGAAATAAAAAGTTAACTTTTATTAAGGAGTCCTAAAATGGATAGTATTATTAACATCTTTCAATGGCTAATAAATTTAGGCGGGGTTGTCTTTTTACCCATCATTATCTTTATTATAGCCCTGTTTTTTAGAGTACCATTTTCAAAAGCTATTATGTCTGGTATCACTGTCGGTATTGGTATCGTTGGTTTAGGTTTGGTGATCTCTTTATTGTCGGATACTTTGGGTGTTGCCATTCAAAAAATGGGCGAGCAGTACGGCACATCATTAAGCATTATGGATATAGGCTGTGGTGTGGGTGGGCCGTTGGCATTTTCAACCACGTTAGGGTTATTGCTTATTCCTATTTCGCTACTTATTAACTTTCTTTTTATTTCATTGGGTTGGACTCGAACATTAAATGTCGATATTTGGAATTTTTGGTTCGCCATATTCTTAGGCTTAGTGGCTTATTCAATTACGGGGCTTTATTGGGTAGGAATTATTGGGTGCATTACCGCTGTTATGTTGCAATGGTTTTTAGCCGATTTGTTACAAAAACCAATAAGCTCATTTTTTGGTTATCCGGGTATTTCAATTACACATTTAATGGCTTTGTCGGGCGCTATTGTGGCAATTCCTTTAAATTGGATCTTTGATCGCATTCCGGGCTTTAATAAATTAAATGCTGATTCAGAAACATTGACTAAAAGATTTGGTATTTTTGGTGATACGGTTGTTATTGGTCTAATTATTGGTTTAGTGGTAGGAATTTTAGCAGGATATGATGTTCCACAAATTGGTAAGCTTGCTATTTCAACCGCGGCAATTATGAAAATAATGCCTAAAATGGTGGCCATGTTTATGGAGGGATTATTGCCAGTCGCTGAAGCTGCACGTGAATTCACCAGCAAAAAACTCAATGGCAAACAAGTTAATATTGGTATGGATGCAGCATTAACAGTTGGACATCCTGCTGTTATGGCAACAGCATTAATTATGGTGCCTGCTTCACTTTTATTGGCATTAATTTTACCGGGCAATAAAGTGCTACCTTTTGGTGATTTGGCTTTTTACGCTTTTGGTATCTGTTTAATGGTTCCATTTTTTAAAGGCAATATTGTTCGTTCAATTATCGGTGGCACCATTTATTTAGTGATTTGCTTATATATGGCAACTTGGCTTGCGCCTGTGATTACGGATGTATTCCATTTAGCTAATTATGATGTAGGCACAGCAGGTATTGTGACGGTTATTTTATGTGGTTTATGGCCAGTAACCTTGTTTGTTTTACTACTAAGCTACTTTGGCTATATAGGACTGATCGGCTTAGCGTTGGTGATTTTATGCTTGCTGATTTATATCAACAAAATCAAAAAAATTGAAATTTATTAAAAGGATATCAATATGAAAAAATTACTTATCATGTGTGGAGCAGGGCATGCAACTTCAACCATTGCTGTTAGCAAAGTAACCAAATGGTTAAATGATGAAAAATTAGCAGAAAATGTCAAAATCTATCAATCAAAAATAGCCGATGAGTTAAATAAAATCGATTCATATGACGTGGTTATTAGCACCACCATTGTGCCTGAGTCGATTAAAGATAAAGTCATAAATGGCTTAGCTTTATTAACCGGTGTTGGTTTAAACGAGTTTTTTGCTGAACTAAAAAAACGCTTAGCGTTATAACATGACAACATTAGATTTGGCATATTAAAAATATGCCTCATTTACATAGCCCCATTTACAGTGCGATTTAGCTTCATAGTGCATGTGTAGTTGGGGCAAATAAGCAAGGAATAATCTTATGAATATTTATCACCATGCTATAAAAATCGAAACTGTCGCCGGAAGGCACTCTTACCATGATATTACTGATAATATAAACCAATTTATTAAGCAATCAAATATCCAAAATGGCCAAATTACTATCACTACAACGCACACAACCTGTTCACTTTTTTTTGATGAATGTATGCACGATACTAACTTTTTTGGTGACGAATATTTGCATGTCGATATCAATAATGTACTAGAACAGATCGTTCCTAAAATGACTAGCGAAAATCAATACAATAGTCCTGGGCCAAAGCATATTGAGTTTGGTTTAAGCTTAAATGATCCTAATTATCCTGCTGAAAAATGGGTAATGCTCAATACTGATGCTCATATCAAATCCTCTTTGTTTGGTAGTTTTTCATTAGTATTAATCATCAAAGATGGAAAGCCGCTTATGGGTGAACTTGGACGAATTTATTTTGTTGATTGGGATGCATTACGTGAAAGGACTCGTAATGTTAATTTTATGCTGATGGGTTGTTAATAAAGGTGATAACTATGATTTTGTCTCCATCGTTATTTAATTCAGATCTTTATTTAATCAAAGAAACGTTAGATACACTCGATTTATTGGGTATTACACATTTGCATATTGATGTAATGGATAATCATTATGTTCCTAATTTAGGTTTTAATATTGGCTTTATATCAAATCTAAAAGCACATACCAATTTTATTTTAGATTGTCATCTCATGGTTGAAAAGCCTGAATTATCAATTCTTGATTTTATCGAAGCTAAGCCAGATATTATTACTTTTCATTATGAAGCAACGGTTCATCATTCCTTTATTATTAATAAAATCAAAAGTAACAATATAAAAGTTGGGCTAGCCATTAACCCAAGTACGCCAGTTGAATCTATAAAAATGTTATTACCATTTGTTGATCTTGTATTAGTTATGACCGTTAATCCTGGGCAAAAAAACGAGGTTTTTTTGCCATTCACACTGCAAAAAATCGAGCAACTCAATTTAGAAAGGCAAAAAGGTAATTACCATTACGACATTCAAGTGGATGGAAATATTACTGATAAAACTCTACCTGCATGCGTAGCTGTTGGGGCTAATAATATTGTTTCTGGTGGATTTATTTTTAAAAATAATGAGATTGGAAACAATATTGAAAAATTAAAAGTAGCGATAAGTTAAGGAAAAAACAATGAGCATAAAATCACTATTAAGTAATATCTTCACCGAAGTATCAGCACAACTAGATACCATAAGCGAAGCACAACTTAATGAATTTAAACATGCGATTATTAATGCAAATCATCTATTTTTAGCGGGAACTGGGCGCTCAGGATTAATGATAAGCGCTTTTGCTAACAGGCTTATGCATTTAGGTTTAAGCGTTAGCTTAATTAGCGAAATAAGCAAACCCAGAGCTAATAAAGGCGATTTATTGATTTTAGGCTCCAATTCTGGCGAAACAAAAAGCCTAATTACTTATGCAAAACAGGCAAAAGAATTGGATATCAACATCATCCTATTAACAGCAAACGGTAGTTCGACTTTGGCAAAGTTGGCCGATAGTATTATTGTTACTCCTATTAATGTCGTTAAATTAAGCCAACCAATGGGTAGTACTTTTGAACAGTTATCGCTATTGATTTATGATAGCCTTGTTTATGGATTGATGGAAGAATTGCAACAAACACCAGAAATGATGAAGTGTCGTCATGCAAATATTGAGTGATTTTTGTCTTTAGCTTTAAATAAAAACTTCAATAAAATCAATACCTTTCCTGACGGTTTTTTGTCTCGAATTTTAGTTTTATTTGAGTGGATGAAGTGCATATGGAGTTTGGTGGGAGTATTTTTACTAAAATATTTTTTACTGAAAAGGAAATAATCATCATCTAAAAAGTTGTCAGGAAAGGTATTGATTTTATTGAAGTTTTTTATTTTTCTTTTTTTTGTTTAAAATCAATAAGTTGGGTGGCACTAAGCAACCTAATAATCCTTTTCAATCCTATCTTGTGCTCTTTATCAATAAGTTGGTTATTTTTTACAGTAGAGTTTTTGACTAATTGTAGAGTGATTTTTGTTGTTCAATATTGCATCAATTATCGGCAGTTTAAAGACTATTTTATTGGTTTGTGGTATGATTAGCGCCAAATTCAATGGCAATAAGTTATGGTGATTATGAGTTATCAAGTTTTAGCACGCAAATGGCGACCAAAATCATTTTCTGAAGTAGTGGGGCAGGAGCATGTCCTTAAAATTTTGTCTAATGCTTTATCACTTGGTCGTGTTCATCATGCTTATTTGTTTTCAGGCACGCGGGGCGTGGGTAAAACATCAATTGCACGTTTATTAGCAAAAGGACTCAATTGTGAAACGGGTATTACGGCAACGCCTTGTGGGGTTTGTGATAATTGTCGTGATATTGAGCAAGGGCGATTTGTTGATTTGCTCGAAATCGACGCAGCATCGCGAACCAAGGTCGAAGACACGCGCGAAATCCTTGATAACATTCAATACTTACCAACCAAAGGGCGTTTTAAGGTCTACTTGATTGACGAAGTTCATATGTTGTCACGCAGTAGCTTTAATGCATTACTAAAAACCTTAGAAGAGCCGCCCGAACATGTTAAATTTTTATTGGCAACTACTGATCCTCAAAAGTTGCCAATTACTATTTTGTCACGCTGTTTGCATTTGCATTTAAATGTGCTTGATTCGACGTTAATCAGCAAACAACTGGATCATATTTTACAGTTAGAACAAATTAGTCATGACCCTAAAGCCATTGGCCTATTGGCTAAAGCTGCTAATGGTAGTATGCGTGATGCGCTAAGTTTAACTGATCAAGCCATTGCCCTTGGTAACGGTAAAGTCGACGCTGAATCAGTATCAGTAATGCTTGGTACACTTGATAAATCGATCCCATTTTCGTTGCTCGAAGCATTGCATCATTGTGATGGTAATGCCTTAATGCAACAAATCGAGTCTGCGGCAATTCAAGGTGCTGATTGGGACAATTTATTAGCCGAAACCATTACGCTATTGCACCAAATTGCGTTATTACAAGTGGTGCCAACCGCATTAGGCGATTATACCGATAACGAAGAACGTATCCGTTTTTTAGCACAATATATGGCTCCGAATGATGTGCAGTTGTTTTATCAAATTTTGTTAATGGGTCGTAAAGAGCTTGCTTTTGCTCCCGATAAAAAAATTGGTGTTGAAATGAGCTTTTTGCGGGCCTTGGCTTTTATGCCAAAGGACGTTGATGCAGTTGTTTCTCCAACTGCGCTACAGCCACAATCGCAAACCCAAACCCAAACCCAAACCCAAACCCAACATCAATCACAAACTCAATCCCAAGCTCAAGCTCAAGCTCAAGCAATGGGGAAAACGAATGTATCGAAGCAAGCAGAGGGTAATAAGTCAGTTAATTCTCAAACGCAAATTTCGCATGCAACAATACCAGCAGAAGCTACAAAGGCACCACAAGTAAGTCAGCTAGGGCATAATGCGGTTAATCATTCAGAGCCCGTTAAATCCTCTTCACTTGAAGCACAACAATCAGCGCTTGGTTCGCCTTTATCTGAACCTGAACAACCGCATGTTTCTTCTAAACCTGCGCATGATAAGTCGTTAGTTGCCAGCCCTAAAGTTGAACAAACGGCTAAATCAGGAGGTGATGATTTAGCGATTCCTGATGAGGTTTCGTCAGTGACTAAGAGTATTTTAGAAATGCGCATGCAGTTGATGAAAGAGGAAAAAAATCCAAAAAAGTCTAAAGCGGTTGATGCAACTAAAGCTGCTCAACCTAAAAGTTCAGTCATCAACGCATCTCTTGAGCGGATTAAGCAAAATTCTGTTTCTGTTGAGTCTGTCAATACTGATAGCGGTGATAGTCGTATCGATAATGATGACGAGGAAGAAGAAATCACTGCTGAAAATTATCAATGGCAAGCTAGTGGCTTAATTCCGATGAAAGAAGAGCTTGTTGTGGATACGAAAGCTTTTCGTGAGTCTCTTAACGGTGAAAAAACACCCGAAATGACTAAAAAGTTGATTGCCGAAATGGCTCAAAAGGATGCATGGTGTGCTGAAATTGAGCAATTGGATTTGTCACCTTTGATTAAGCAAATTGTCGTTAACTCTTTTTTTGAACAAACAGATGATGGGATGATTGTGTTGCACCTGCGTTCAAGCGTTAAGCATTTGATTAATTCGATATCGAATGTGATTAAAGTAAAAAAAGCTCTTTGTAAACATCGTAATCAAGAGCTTGATGTGAATATTATTATTGATGATGATCTAAATTATAAAACACCAATCGAAATGCGCGAGGAGTTGTACCAAGAAAAACTTGCGCAGGCAAAGATAGCCGTTGCCGAAGATCCAAAAGTGGCAACAATTTGCCGATATTTTGACGCTAAGATTGATGAAGCAAGTGTTCGTCCTGTATAATCATGGTCATATTTTTTTAAACGAGGAATTATTATGTTTTCAGGTGGAAAAGGTGGATTGGGCAACTTAATGAAACAAGCCCAACAAATGCAAGCAAAAATGCAACAAGCGCAAGAAGAGATCGCTAAATTAGAAGTTACAGGCGAATCAGGTGCAGGTATGGTTAAAGTGACCGTTAATGGTACACATAGCTGTAAACGTGTTGAAATCGATCCATCGCTATTAACCGAAGATGATAAAGAAATGCTAGAAGATCTTATTGCGGCAGCTTATAACGATGCAAGCCGTCGTTTAGACGAAGCGCAAAAAGAGCGAATGGCGCAAGTAACAGGTGGCATGCAATTACCACCAGGTTTTAAAATGCCGTTTTAAGGCCATTTAGTAGTTCAGTAACCTAATCTTTTAATATTGCCAATTTTGTGTATCGAATTGGCAATATTGTTTTTTGCCTGTCTATTTATACAGTTTTTCTTTATTATTTGTTTGCTATCGGGTAAACTAACCAATTATTTGCTTAATTGTTATGCTTTATTTTTAAGGATATATTGTGATTGGTCGTTTACGTGGCACCATTATTGAAAAACAACCCCCGAAAGTTCTGATTGAAGTTGGTGGCGTCGGTTATAATGTGTTTATGCCGATGACCTGTTTTTATGAATTACCTGAAAACGGGCAAGAAGTTATTGTATTAACTCATTTTGCTGTGCGTGAAGATGCGCAAGTACTTTATGGATTTAATCAAGAGCAAGAGCGCGAGTTATTTCGTGAACTTATTAAAGTTAATGGTGTGGGACCTAAATTAGCGTTAGCTATTTTGTCAGGTATGTCAGCATCGCAATTTATTGGTGCGGTTGAACAGGGCGAAATTAAGACTTTAGTTAAGCTACCCGGTGTGGGCAATAAAACAGCACAGCGGTTAATTGTTGAAATGAAAGATCGTATTAAGCATTTAGGAGAACCATTATCCAATACTAGTACGTTTGTTGATATGGATAACGTTCAAAAATCGGCTAATCAAATTGAAGGCGAGGCGGTTTCGGCTCTAATTGCATTAGGCTATAAACCACAAGAAGCTAGCCGTATTATTAGTAAAGTCATTAAACCTGAAATGGATAGCGAAACGCTGATTCGTGAAGCCTTAAAGTCGGCACTGTAAATAGGGATTGATTATGATTGAAGCGGATCGTTTGATTGCTCCACAAGCGCAAAAGGAAGAAGAATCACTAGATCGTGCAATTCGTCCTAAATGTTTGGATGAATATATTGGGCAACCACAGGTGCGTGAACAGATGAAGATCTTTATTCAAGCAGCCAAACAACGTAAAGATGCACTCGATCATGTGTTGATTTTTGGACCACCAGGATTGGGGAAAACTACGTTAGCTAATATCGTTGCTAATGAAATGAATGTTAATCTACGGACTACTTCTGGTCCTGTGCTCGAAAAAGCTGGCGATTTAGCTGCTATGCTGACCAATTTAGAGCCTAATGATGTGTTGTTTATTGATGAAATCCATCGATTGTCTCCTGTTGTTGAGGAAATTTTATATCCAGCAATGGAAGATTATCAATTGGATATTATGATTGGTGAAGGACCTGCTGCGCGTTCGATTAAAATTGATCTTCCCCCTTTTACGTTAATTGGTGCAACAACGCGTGCTGGGTCATTAACTTCGCCACTACGTGATCGTTTTGGTATTGTGCAACGTCTTGAGTTTTATCGTGTCGAGGATTTGGAGTATATTGTGAGTCGTAGTGCCAAATTTTTGGGGATGGATTTGTCTGATGAAGGTGCACATTTAATTGCTAAACGTTCTCGAGGTACCCCTCGGATTGCTAATCGTCTTTTGCGCCGTGTGCGTGATTATGCCGATGTAAAATCAAAAGGTGTTATCGATCAAAAAATAGCTACTCAAGCACTTGATATGCTTGATGTTGATAACGAAGGGTTTGATTATATGGATCGTAAATTATTGCTAGCCATTATTGAAAAATTTATGGGTGGGCCCGTTGGTCTCGATAACATTGCTGCAGCTATCGGTGAAGAACGTGAAACGATCGAAGATGTACTTGAGCCTTTTTTAATTCAACAAGGCTATATTCAACGAACGCCTCGTGGCAGAATTGCAACACCACATGCGTATCGGCATTTTGGCATTATTCAAGATGCATAGGCGGATATGTTTAGTTTATTATTAATATTTTGTTGATAAATATGTGATTTATTATTCTAACACCACTATAAGGTGGTGTTAGTTTTTAAGATATTCATTTGATGTCGTTTATCCCAACTCTTTTTCAGTAAAAATCCCACTAAATAAATCGGTACTTAAATAACGTTCGCCAGAAGAGGGTAAAATAACGACGATGGTTTTGTTGGCGTTTTCAGGTAATTTTGCGAGGCGATCTGCTGCAAAAACTGCGGCGCCAGATGAGATCCCCGCTAATATGCCTTCTTTTTCCATTAATTCTCGAGCTGTGTTGATGGCTTGTTCGTTGGTGACTTTTTCAACTAAGTCAATTAAGCTTAAATCTAAATTATCAGGAATAAATCCTGCACCAATACCTTGGATCTTGTGTGGCCCCGGTTTTATTGGTTCACCAGCGAGTGCTTGGCTAATGACTGATGAGTTAGTTGGTTCAACGGCAACCGCAGTAATATCCTTTCCTTGTGTTTTTTTAAGGTAACGAGTTACACCTGTAAAAGTGCCTCCAGTTCCGACGCCAGCAATAAAAATATCGACTTTACCATCGGTATCTTGCCAAATTTCAGGACCCGTTGTTTTTTCATGAATTTCTGGATTGGCTGGATTGCTAAATTGTTGTAGCATAATATTTTTTGTAGGATCATTTGCGACAATTTCTTCAGCTTTTTCGATAGCGCCTTTCATTCCTTTGGCTGCTTCGGTTAATACTAAGTTAGCGCCAAGCGCTTTAAGTAGCTTTCTACGCTCTATACTCATGCTTTCAGGCATTGTTAATGTTAATTTATAACCACGAGCGGCTGCAACAGCGGCGAGCGCAATGCCCGTATTGCCACTGGTGGGTTCAACTAATTCAACGTCAGAATTTAATAAACCTCGTTTTTCAGCATCCCAAATCATATTCGATGCAATGCGGCATTTAACACTAAAACTCGGATTGCGTGATTCGACTTTGGCTAATATGTTGCCATGACCAAAGTGTTTTAATCTGACTAATGGAGTATGCCCAATGGTTTGTGAGTTATCATCAAATATGTTACTCATATCAAAATCCTTAATTAATCGTTTTAAAATAAATAGTATTGTACTACTGATTATGAATAATCATTATTATAAATATAATCCAAAAAGACGATACTAATTAATCATTATAACAATATTCATTTTAGTCATAAGAATAATCTTGAGATAAGAAAAATAAACACTAATTCCGTATAATGTTTTTTTAATTTTATTTTTATCATCATCTTAAATGATAGATTTTTTGTTATTATATTAACGCAATTAATAGATTAATTTGACCGTAGCTTAATGAGAAAACGACTAAAACCAACAAGATCAAAGCCAAAAATAGAAATATTAGGACCGTTCCAAAAGTCTTTAATTTGTACCTTGATAATGGCTAGTATTACAGGAATATTGTTAGGGGCTGTGTGTTGTGTTTTATTTATTTTTGTAATTGATTTTTATTTTGTCGATACTTTACTTTTTTTTGACGCAGTTAATCGTTTTTTAGGTTTGAATTTATTGAATTTTAATAGTTGTATATGTGGGATTTTTTTAATTACTAGTCTGTTGTATATAGTGAAAATGTTTTTTTCGCCAGTTTTTTCTATAGTTAGCAATAATAAAATTATTGTATCACGAAAATTTAGGCGAGATATTTGTTATGATATCAATAGTGATCTTAATGTTAAAATTACTATGCGATTATCTCGTCAGCATGATGGAATAAATAGGTATAGATCTTCAGCATTCGTAAATTCATGTTTGTTATGTTTGACTTTCAAAAATGATAAGCTTAAGTTAAATAAACGTTGGGTAAGTGGTTTTTATTCGTATGAGGAAACAAGCGCATTTATCTACGCTTTGAAAAGTCGTCAGGTTCAATTTTATTTTAAAGGCTATGGTGCTAAATATTTTTCTCAATTAATGGGTTTTAAATCATCAAATCATTGATAATGATTTATTAAAGGCTGGTATTTAATTTTATAATTTTATGCAATAGTTATGTAACTATTTTGTTTACGACATTAAATTGGCTTTTATTAGAAATCATTGATATCACTTTCCATCTCAAACTCAATTTTTTTAATTGCTTGTTCACAGCGGTAAATTCGATTATCAAGTGCAGCTATTTTGCTTTGATTAATGATGTCAGATGATAGTTCTAACTCGTATTTCATTTCTTGCAATCGACGTAAATAATCTAAATGGCGCATGTGTTTTTGAGCTAGGGTTTCTTCAATAATGATTTGGGGCTCTTTTTTGCGCAAATTGTGGGTGGCTAGTTCACGTGTTAGGGCTGTAATTTGGTTGACTAACATGTCTGATAAAAAAGTGATTTGTTCGACTTTTTCTGATTCGATATTAGCAACTAATGTTTGATAGGTGTGTTTTATT
Source organism: Gilliamella sp. Pra-s60 (assembly GCF_009795755.1). NCBI lineage: Bacteria > Pseudomonadati > Pseudomonadota > Gammaproteobacteria > Orbales > Orbaceae > Gilliamella > Gilliamella sp. Pra-s60. The sequence goes on from NZ_WTFA01000001.1 coordinate 116,550, forward strand.
TTTTCAAGATAAAATGTTTTGTCTGTCACAATTTTATTGGTTTGAAATAGTTGTTCGTCAAAATAGGGCTCTTGATATTGCCTTTCGTTTGCTAAATTGATTTGTTGTTCTAGCTGGTTAATTTGATTTTGTAGTGTTGTGAGTAAATCTGCCATTATTGTCGGCCTTTTTAATAAGGTAAGGTATCATCTGAACCAAAGTAATCACCTAAGTGCAATTTGGCTAAATTTATAATTTTCATAAATGCTTCAAATGTTAGTTTATTGTCTTCTGAGCTATTTTCTGCGATGATTTTTTTAGCAATCAACTTTAATTTTAATTGATTATAACATTCAATTAAGTTAAGTGGTAAAGGTGATAGTGCGCGTCGTCCTAGCCAAAATATCCCTTGTAAAGGTAAACTTAAGGCAAATAATATGGTTATTGCTGTTACTGCAATTTGAGCAGGCAGGCAATATTGCCAAACTAGTAGGCCAATAATGATAGGGGGCAAGTATTTATTTGCGGTTTTTATGTGGTTAATGATTTTTAATTCAGGAAATGAATGCATTAGCTGTTTGTCCGTCGGACAAAGCTTCATATACCTTATCCCTGCTTTAATTGTGTTTATTAGGTTCATCTTTTGCGGATTCCTCGACATTCACTTCTTATTGTCTTAAAATAGTGTTATTCAAATTGGAGACTCCTCTATTTTATCTCAAAAAGCAAGATATCAGAAGTCACCTAGTGTAGTCACATTGATTTTATCATGTGCTGAGTTACCAATTTTGATTGGTATATGTCTTTTTATTCAATCTATAGGAATTACTATGTCATCAAGTAATAACGCTCTTGTTCTTAATTGCGGAAGTTCATCATTAAAATTTGCCATTATAAACCCTGAAAACGGTGATGAATTTTTATCTGGTTTAGCTGAATGTTTTAACCTTCCTGATGCACGTATTAAGTGGAAACTTGACGGTGTTAAAGGTGAAGCCTCTTTAGGTGCAGGTGCTGCACATAGTGAAGCAATTCGTTTTATTGTTAATAGCATCTTTCCACAAAAACCAGAATTATTAGATAGCATTAAATCGATTGGTCATCGTATTGTTCATGGTGGTGAAAAATATACTCAATCGGTAGTTATTGATGATTCAGTATTAAAAGGAATCGAAGAAGCAGCAGCATTTGCACCATTACATAATCCTGCTCATTTAATTGGTATTCGTGAAGCATTTGCAGCGTTTCCACATTTAAAAGATAAAAATGTAGCTGTATTTGATACTGCTTTCCATACTACAATGCCAAAAGAAGCATATTTATATGCTATTCCTAACGAACTTTATACTAAACATGGTGTTCGTCGTTATGGTGCACATGGCACTAGCCATTATTATGTTAGTCGTGAAGCAGCAAAATTATTAAATAAACCAGTTGATCAAACTAATGTTATCACTTGTCATTTAGGTAACGGTGCTTCAATTACAGCTGTTAAAAATGGTAAATGTGTTGAAACTTCAATGGGCTTAACACCACTAGAAGGTTTAGTAATGGGTACTCGTAGTGGTGATATCGATCCTGCTATTATGTTTTTCTTACATGACAATTTAAAAATGTCTGTTTCTGATATTAATAATCTATTAAATAAAAAATCAGGTTTATTAGGTTTAACAGGTGTAAGTAGTGACTGCCGTTATGTAACTGATAATTACGAAACAGATGAAAATGCTAAAAACGCTTTAGATGTTTTTGTTCACCGTTTAGTTAAATATATTGGTGGTTATGCAATGCTTTTAGATGGTCGTTTAGATGCTATCATCTTTACCGGTGGTATTGGTGAAAATTCTGAAGAGGTTCGTCGCATGGCGTTACAAAAATTAAGTATTCTTGGTTTTGAACTTGATCAAGAGCGTAACTTAGCTGCTCGTTTTGGTAAAGGTGGCACAATCACTAAAGATGGTTCAGCTATCGCAATGGTAATTCCAACTAATGAAGAGCTTGTGATTGCTCAAGATGCTGCGCGTCTAACTGCGTAATATTCAATAAAAACCGCCTTAATGGCGGTTTGTTTTTATTTAATAAAGAATTAAGAGGTAAAATTATGTCTCGTACAATTATGCTCATTCCAACCGGTACTAATGTCGGGTTAACCGGTGTGAGCCTTGGTGTTATTCGAGCAATGGAGCGTCAAGGTATTAACTTAAATGTGTTCAAGCCAGTAGCACAACCAAGATCTGGTGGTGATGCTCCAGATAACACAACAACTTTAGTTAGCCATAACACGTCAATTCCAACTTTGAAACCGCTTAAAATGAGCCATGTTGAAAACCTATTAGGTTTGAATCAACAAGATGTGTTAATGGAAGAAATCGTTGCGCTTTATGCTGAAAACACTAAAGGTTCTGACGTTGTTTTAGTTGAGGGTATTGTACCAACATCTGATTATCCTTTTGCTAATGAGCTTAATAATAATATTGCTAAAACACTTGGTGCTGAAATTATTTTTGTTGTCAATATGGGTAAAGATTCACCAGAGCAACTTAAAGATCGTATTGAAATTGCACGTTCTAATTTTGGTGGTATCAAAAATGAAAAAATCATTGGTGTTATTGTTAATAAAGTTAATGCACCAGTTGAAGAGCAAAGTCTTGCTCGTCCTGATGTTGCAGAAATTTATCATACGCCTAAATTTGACGGTAAAAAAGTCACAATCAAAGATTTAAATGAGTATAGCCCACTTCCTGTTCTTGGTTGTATTCCTTGGAATATGGACTTAAGTGCTTGTCGATCTGTTGATATTGCTAAACATTTTGATGCAAAAATTATTAACGAAGGTGATATCAAAAACCGTCGTATCAAACATATTTCTTTCTGTTCACGTAGTGTTCCTAATATTATCAGTCATTTACAACCAAATGCTCTTTTAGTAACATCAGCCGATCGTTCAGATGTATTAACCACTATTTGTTTAGCTGCAATGAATGGCGTTTCAATTGGTGGTGTTTTATTAACTGGTGGTTATGAAATCGATGAAAAAGTCGCAAAATTATGCCAACCAGCTTTTGATACAGGTTTACCTGTATTTACTGTTAAAACCAATACTTTCCAAACCTCTATCAATTTACAACAATTCAATTTAGAAATTCCTGTTGATGACAAAGAACGCATGGAAAATACCCAGAATTTTGTTGCTGATCATATAGATGCAAATTGGATTAAATCATTAAATGAAGTAGTGAATTCTGCACGTCGTCTATCACCACCAGCTTTCCGTTATCAATTAACTGAACTTGCGCGTAATGCTAAGAAAGTTGTTGTATTACCAGAAGGTGATGAGCCAAGAACAGTCAAAGCTGCGGCAATTTGTGCTGAACGCAACATTGCAAAATGTGTGCTTATTGGTAATCCTGATGAAGTACGTAAAGTTGCTGCTTCACAAGGTGTGACTTTAGGACAAGGGGTTGAGATCGTTGATCCTGAAAATATTCGTGAAAAATATGTTCCTCGTCTTGTTGAATTACGTAAAAATAAAGGCATGACAGAAGTGATTGCTCGCGAGCAATTAGCTGATAACGTAGTACTTGGTACGATGATGCTTGAAGCTAACGAAGTTGATGGTTTAGTATCAGGTGCGGTGCACACAACAGCTAACACTATTCGTCCACCATTACAATTAATTAAAACAGCACCAGGTAGTTCACTTGTTTCATCAGTATTTTTTATGTTAATGCCTGATCAAGTTTACATTTACGGTGACTGTGCAATTAATCCTGATCCAAATGCACAAGAATTAGCTGAAATTGCGATTCAATCAGCTGATACAGCTATCGCATTCGGTATTGAACCACGCGTTGCAATGATCTCTTATTCAACAGGTAGTTCAGGTCAAGGTGCTGATGTAGAAAAAGTAAAAGAAGCCACTCGTATTGCTCAAGAAAAACGCCCAGATCTTATGATCGATGGTCCATTACAATATGATGCAGCCGTAATGCCTGATGTGGCTAAATCAAAAGCGCCTAATTCGCAAGTTGCTGGTAAAGCAACTGTATTTATCTTCCCTGATCTTAATACGGGTAATACGACTTATAAAGCAGTACAGCGTTCTGCAGATCTTGTTTCAATTGGTCCAATGCTACAAGGTATGCGTAAGCCAGTTAATGACTTGTCTCGTGGTGCATTAGTTGATGATATCGTTTACACTATAGCATTAACCGCAATTCAATCGGCTCAAGAACAAAACGCTTCAAAATAAGTTTAGTAATACATTTTAACTATAGATAAAAGGTGATGAAATATCACCTTTTTTCAATTAAATTGAGCCAAGTAATAAGCTTTAAAAAGTTTGAGTTATAACGATTCAGTTTTAAAGTATTTTGTTCTAGAAATTTGAGAGAAGGTCTTCAAAAACTTATTTTGAGTCAAGTCTAAGCATTCAAAGTTGATAAAAACAATAAATAATAAAAAGTTATAAATGATTTTATCCCTTCATGTTGGTTTTTAATAGTGTTAATAACATTTTCATAAATTGTTCTTTATTACCTTGTAATGTTGAAAAAAAATCTTTATCTATTTGTTCAACCAAAGGTACAGTTTCATTCGCTTTATTCAATCCTTTTTCTGTTAATTGAATGGATTTTGCCCGGCTATCTTTAATTGAGCAAGAGCGTTTTATATAATCCTTTTTTTCTAAATTCTCTAATATTTGGGAAATTGTCATCACATCGATATTTGTTTTATTTGATAAAATAACTTGTGTTATTTCGTCTGGTTGCTGTGATAGATAAGCAAGTGTTGCAAGCACAATAAATTGAGGATGAGTGATAGACTGTTTTTTCAAGCAATTTTTGATATTCGTATGCCAGGACGAATAAGTTTTCATAAAAACAAAACCAATAGATTCAGAATCAGTTTGGAATTGAGTCAAAAACTTATTGTCCTTTGTCATAATTTACCCTTCAACTAAGCTATTTAATTTGTAAGCTTTATCAATAATATCATCTGAAATCTGTTTTATAAAATCATAGGATGCTTTAGTATCCATTTTTTTGTTCGGTTTTAGAGAAATTTCTGATTTTAATGCATATTGATTATGCGATATTTCAATAATTTGATGTGAGAAAAATAGTAAACCTATTTCAGGCATATCAAATTGTTCTGTAAATTCTTGCTCATCAATGATCTTTGATAAAGTAACTTCCATTTCTGGTATATTTTGTAATTTGAAAATACCTTTAGATCCTGTTTTTAAGTCACCAAATATACGAAATTCTTCAAGATCAGTTTCCCATAATTTTCTTAAATTAAGATCAGTATAGTATTGCCAAATTTGAGTTGGTTTAGCTTTGGTTGGTAATATGAAAGAAATTGAAATGGTATCCATAGCATCTCCTTTTAATAAGTTTACTTATTAACTGAGTAAAGGGAATTTAATTTTTTTGATTTGCTGACTTATCACAAGGTTAGTCTGATGACCATGATATTGAATTCTGTAATAAGGTGATTTGAAAATTATTGATGATATAAAATATTTATAATTGTTTTTAATTAATGCTCTCAATTTATTTGGTAAATGGTACAATATCACCCTAATTTTGTATTAGTTCATAGTTTAGGAATAAAATTGATGAAAAAAGACATCCACCTGCAACGCATTTTAATTCTTGATTTTGGTTCGCAAGTTACTCAGTTAATTGCTCGTCGTATTCGCGAAATTGGTGTTTATTGTGAACTTTGGCCGTGGGATGTATCGGAAGAAAAAATCAAACAATTTAATCCCAAAGGTATTATTTTATCAGGTGGCCCTGAAAGTACTACTGAACCAAACAGCCCACGAGCCCCCGGATATGTGTTCAATGCAGGTGTGCCAGTATTGGGGATCTGTTATGGCATGCAAACTATGGCAGTTCAAGTAGGTAAAGGAGGGCAAGTTACCGCTTCTAATCAACGAGAGTTTGGTTATGCCAAAGTGGATATTGTTGGATCATCTAAGTTAACTGATGGCATTTTAGATAATACGACTGATACAGGGATTAACCAACTCGATGTATGGATGAGCCATGGCGATAAAGTCACAACGCTACCAGACAGTTTTACACTTATTGGTCGTACCGAAACATGTCCATTTGCTATTATGGCTAATGATGAAAAACAATTTTATGGTGTGCAATTTCACCCAGAAGTGACGCATACGATTAAAGGTTTTGAATTACTGCAACGTTTTGTGATCGACATTTGTCACTGCGAAAAACTTTGGACTCCATCATCAATTATTAGTGACGCTATTGCTCGCATTAAAGAAAAGGTTGGTAATGACAAAGTGTTACTTGGCTTATCAGGTGGAGTGGATTCTTCTGTAACTGCATTATTATTACATCAAGCTATTGGTGATCAGTTAACTTGTGTATTTGTTGATCATGGTTTATTGCGCCTGAATGAAGCGCAGCAAGTTATGGATATGTTTGGTAATAAATTTGGCTTAAATATTATTGCTGTAAACGCCGAAGATCGCTTTTTAGCTGCACTAAAAGGTGAAGCGGATCCGGAAGCTAAACGTAAAATTATTGGACGTGAATTTGTTGCTGTATTCGATGAAGAAGCAGCAAAACTTAAAGATGTAAAATGGTTAGCACAAGGTACTATCTATCCTGATGTTATTGAATCGGCAGCAGCCGACACAGGTAAGGCTCATGTGATTAAATCACATCATAATGTTGGTGGTTTACCTGAAGATATGAAAATGGGCTTAGTTGAACCATTAAGAGAGCTATTTAAAGACGAAGTACGCAAAATAGGTTTAGAACTTGGCTTACCTTACGATATGCTTTATCGCCATCCATTCCCAGGACCAGGTTTAGGTGTACGAGTTCTTGGTGAAGTTAAAAAAGAGTATTGTGACTTATTACGTCAAGCTGATGCTATTTTTATCGAAGAACTTTACAAAGCTGAACTTTATCATAAAGTTAGTCAATCCTTTACTGTGTTTTTACCTGTACGTTCAGTAGGTGTAATGGGGGATGGGCGTAAATATGATTGGGTTGTTTCACTGCGGGCAGTTGAAACGGTTGACTTTATGACTGCTCATTGGGCTCACTTACCATATGAATTCCTTGGGCGAGTTTCTAACCGCATTATTAATGAAGTTAACGGAATATCCCGTGTTGTGTATGATATAAGCGGAAAACCACCAGCTACTATTGAGTGGGAATAATCCCAATTTAAAGTAGATATATTTTATAAAAACCTTGTTAATCAAGGTTTTTATTTTATACCACTTAAAATAATATTTGATAGGTTTTAGAGTATGGTATGTTTATATTAAATTGTTATTAAATTCGCCAAACGGAATCATAAATCTATGGGGTATTTTAATTATCATGCGAAAGCAAAGAAGTTAATCAAAGATGGGGAGCTTGTTAAATATGAATTTGTTGATAATTGGAATGGTATTAAACCGGCTTTAGTTTTATATTTTAAAAATACTAACCCTATGCCAATTAGAGAGTATCGATGGGATGAATATTTACCATTGTTGAATAATAGCGATTAATTTTATGCAAAAAAATAGTTTAGGATTTTTTTAAATAATTATTTGTCTAGTTGAAGTGCAATATATAGTAGTACTCGATCATCAAATTTAGATAGATTTAGTCCAGTTAATTTAGAAATACTATTTAGACGATATTCTAATGTATTACGATGAATAAATAATGTGCTAGCTGTTTTGCTATTTTGTAGATTTTGATTAAACCAAGTTGTGAGTGTTTTTTGTAATATTCCACTATGGTCAAAAGATTTTAATTTTCTTAATGGTGATAGCAATTCTTCTGCCTGCCAGTCATGGTTTAAACTATCTAAAAGAACAGGTAGAATTAATTCTTGATAGTAAAAATGACGACAATTTGGCATTCTTTTTTTCCCAACCAACATTGCTATTTTAGCAGTTTGATAAGAGCGGGCAATCATATCAATACCGTGATGGAAGTAGTTTCCTAAAGAAATTTTAACTAAAACTTGGCAAGACGTTTTAATATAATTGACCAACTTTTCTAAGTTACTTTTGTGTTCAGCAAGGTCCCAGCGATTAAACTTATTTAATGCAGGAATCAGCATAACAATTTCGGTTAAAGACTTTATAGCAACTAGTTTACTTTTTGTGATAATTTGTAGTTCATTTTGAATATGTTGCAATTCACTCATTGCTGTTTGAATACCTAATTGTCCACTATCTATTTCGATTATAACAGCTACATGAGGTAGAGAAATATTGATATTGAGTTTTCTACTCCATTCGGATAGATCCGAAACTTTATTATCCGATTGGATAATGGATAAAATAAACTCTTCTTTTAAACGGTTATCTTGAGATAATTGTTTTAATAAATGCTCCTGTTCCATCATCATTTCTGCTGACATGCAAACTAATTTTGCAAACTGAATGATTTTTTTAGGTTCTCCTGTAACGCCAATTACTCCTACGATTTCATCATTTAATTTAAGCGGAAAATTGACTCCTGGTTTTACTCCTTTTAATTTTTTTGCTGTTGGATTATCAATTGTTACAACTCTTTTTTGTGAAATGGCTAGCATAGCTCCTTCATGTAATTCCCCAATTCTTTCTATATCTCCACTACCAATAATTTTGCCACTATTATTCATTACATTAATATTACAATCAATAATCTTCATTGTGCGATCAACAATATATTGGGCAAGTTTAGGGGTGATACTTATAGATTTCATTGATGTAGATTCCTAATTTTATTGTTAATGAAACGATTGTTTTTAATACAATGACTGTGATTTTAACTTGTTATAACTAATTATTTATATCGTTTTTATAATTAAATTTTTATTAATCAAAATTATTAACTGATTATAGTGAACTAAATTTAGTTGATATTATTATTTTAAATAAAAAGAGGAATAGTATTGTCAGTATGCTATTCCTCTTTTGCTATTAATTTATTTTTAGGATGTTAGATTTGAGTTATTTTAATTAAACGAGCTATGTTTTCGCTAGTTCGTTCTATATTTTTAAAACCGTTATTTAGTAATTCTTCTATTGTGGAAGCACTAGGAATGATACCAAAAATAGTATCTATTCCTTCAGGATATAGCTCTTCAATATTTTTTCCAATTGTGCCAGCTAAAGCAATTACAGGAACTTGCTGTGCTTTAGCTGCTTGAGCTACGCCAAAAGGTGTTTTGCCAAATTTAGTTTGGAAATCAATTCCTCCTTCACCGGTAAAACAAAAATCAGCACCTTTTAATTTGCTTTCTAAATCACTATATCGAATAACAATATTAATTCCTTTTTCCATTTTGCTGTTAGTAAATGCCATTAATCCGGCGCCCAATCCACCAGCAGCTCCTGCGCCAGGAATGGTTGAAACATCTTTTCCTAATTGTGATTTTATAACAGATGCATAATGCTGTAGATTTTTATCTAATTGCTTAACCATTTCAGGTGTTGCCCCTTTTTGTGGACCAAAAACGCTTGATGCTCCTTTTTCTCCACATAATGGGTTTGTGACATCACTAGCAACAATAAACTCTACATTATCAAGTAATGAGTTAACTTCTGATACATCGATTTTTGCTAATTTATCTAAGCTCCCACCACCTTTGCCTAATAATTGATTATTTTTATCATAAAATTTGACGCCCAAAGCTTGTGCCATTCCTGCACCACCATCATTGGTGGCGCTACCGCCAATACCTAAAATGATTTTTTTTACCCCATGTTTTATACAAGCTAAAATTAATTCGCCAGTTCCATAAGTGGTAGTTATTAATGGGTTACGGCTTTCTTTGGGTACAAGTTGAATTCCACTTGCTGACGCCATTTCAATCACGGCAGTGGTTTTATCTCCTAAAATACCAAAATGGGCAATCACTTTATTACCTAGAGGCCCAGTTACTTCACAAGTATGTAATGTCCCATTTGTGGCATCAACTAATGATTGTGTTGTGCCTTCGCCACCATCGGCCATTGGTACATGAACAAATTTAGCATCAGAAAATACTTTTTTTATACCTGATTCCATTGCTTCACAAACTTCTTTGGCTGTTAGACTTTCTTTGAAAGAATCGGGTGCAAGTACAAATGTTTTTTGTTTCATAAAGTTATTCCTGATATTAAATAATGAAGCCATATAATAAAGTTGCAATAATTGTCATTGTTCCACCAACAAGCGCTTCGTATGGGATTAATTTCATACGCTGTTTAATTGACATATTCATGCTGTTACCAGTGACATGGAAGTAATTTCCTTGAGGTAATGAATCAATAACTGTAGCACCTGTATGCATCATGACAGCAGCACTAATTGCCGGTATACCCATATTAGTAATTGTCGAGCCGAAAGTTCCTGTTGCTAAAATGACCCCAGTTGAAGTTGAAGCAGTAGCTGCAGCCATTAGGACGCCTGAAATTGGTGATAAGTAATAACCGGAAATGCCCATTGATTGAATTATATGAATAACTTGGCCAGCAAGATTCGATGCACCAATTAAACCTGCAATTGCCCCTGCGCCGATTAAAATAAGAACAGTAGGTGTCATCTTATCTATTCCTGATTTTGTGTACATTGCTATTTTACGATGTTGACCCATAGCAAACATTCCAATCATTCCTGCTATTGGTAGTACATACAATGCGTCAATTTTTAAATTAGCTAAAAAATCAATATGACAAATATTACCAATTGGGCTAATCATTAGCAGAATTATTGCTGTAACTGGAGCAACAATAGCTTTGATTAAAGATGGCGTATTGCTTTTATTTTCTGGTTCATCTTTTTTTAAAGCAAGCACTTCTTGCTCAACGATTTTGTCTCCTTTATTCTTGATTAATGAGGCAATAACAACAGTTGCAGTTAACCCAAATATAGCTGGAATAAAACCACCTATCATGACATCACTTAAACTTAAGTTAAAACCATTTGCTGCGGCGATGGTATTAGGGTTAGGTGATATAATATTTCCTGCCTTACCACCACCAGATAAAGCTAGCAATAGTGCCAATCGTGATATGCCCATTTTATTCCCAACAGATAAAGCAATTGGTGCAACGATTAGTACCGCTACAGGAATAAATACACCAGACGCAGTAATGATTCCTGTTGCAAGAGCTAAAGCTAATAGCGCTTTCTTTTCCCCTAACTTTTTGACCACTGCTTGAGCTATAGTTTCGGCGGCTCCTGATTCCATCATAACGCCAGCTAAAATACCTGCAGCCAATACTCGAATGACTGTGCCCATAATACTTTGTGTTCCACTAACTAAAATAGATACAGTTTGAATTAAATTAGCACCACCAATAAATGCTCCAATTATTGCGCCAAAAAATAACGAATAAACAGGATTTATTCCTCGCAATATTAAAAATATTGCAAGAAATAATCCTATTAGAGCACCATACCAAGAAATTATTTCATTCATTAGATTTTCTCTTATTTCTATACAGTTAATTTATAAGATTGACTAATTTTATTATTGTACTAAGCATTATGCTATGTAGTTTTGCATAAAAATTTTATTTTAAAATTAGAAAAAATTAGGCATAGTTACAAAATGGTGTGAATTTAGTCACACTATTTGCTAAAAAATGTTCATAATGATTATGAATAGTTAATTATTTAGCTAAGTTATTTAATTAATTTGCCAACTGACAAGCTAAAGCGTAAAATCCCCATCCTATTTTGCTTAACCTATTACTAATAAGTAATACTGACTTGAAATCAGAGGCATTTTAATGACAACTTTATATACAAAACCAGAGTTACTTTCTCCTGCTGGTTCTCTTAAAAATATGCGTTACGCTTTCGCTTATGGAGCGGATGCGGTTTATGCTGGTCAACCTCGTTATAGTTTACGTGTACGGAATAACGAATTTAATCATGAAAATTTAGCTATTGGTATCAATGAAGCTCATGCTCAAGGCAAAAAGTTTTATGTGGTAGTTAATATTGCTCCTCATAACTCTAAACTAAAAACTTTTATTCGGGATTTAGAGCCTATTGTAAATATGAAGCCAGACGCCTTTATCATGTCTGATCCAGGCTTAATTATGTTAGTTCGTGAACATTTTCCTGAAATGGAAATTCATTTATCGGTGCAATCCAATGCGGTTAACTGGGCAACGGTAAAGTTTTGGCATCAAATGGGATTAACTCGTGTTGTGTTATCCCGTGAATTATCACTTGATGAAATTGCTGAAATCCGTGAAAAAGTCCCTGAAATGGAATTAGAAGTGTTTATTCATGGTGCACTTTGTATGGCTTATTCTGGGCGTTGTTTATTGTCCGGTTATATTAACAAGCGTGATTCAAATCAAGGTACTTGTACTAATGCTTGCCGTTGGGAGTACAAAGTTGCTGAAGGTAAAGAAGACGAAGTAGGGCAAATTGTTCATAAATGCGAACCAATCCCCGTACAACAGGTTGAACCAACTTTAGGCATTGGTCAAACCACGAATAAAGTGTTTATGCTTGAAGAATCGGGTAGGCCTGGTGAATACATGCAAGCTTTTGAAGATGAACATGGTACGTATATCATGAATTCAAAAGATTTAAGGGCGGTTGAACTTGTGAATGATTTAACCAAAATTGGAGTACATTCTCTTAAAATTGAAGGACGTACTAAGTCATTTTATTATTGTGCAAGAACTGCACAAGTGTATCGTCAAGCCATTGATGCAGCGAGTGAAGGTAAGCCTTTTGATCCTCGGTTATTAGCAGAACTGGATTCGCTTGCGCATCGTGGTTATACCGAAGGTTTTTTACGTCGCCATAAACATGAAGATATGCAAAATTATGTACATAGCCATTCTGTGTCTGAGCGGCAACAGTTTGTCGGTGAATTTAGTGGTCAACATTTAAATGGTCTTGCTGAGATTATTGTTAAAAATAAGTTTTCAGTCGGTGATAGCGTTGAAATGATGACACCAAAAGGCAATAAGACCTTTATTATTGAGCGTATGGAAAATAAAAAGGGACAGCCAGTACCTTCAGGGCTTGGCGATGGTCATATTGTTTATATTCCAATTCCTGAAGAAATCGATTTAAATTTTGCATTATTAATGCGTAATTTTGATTAGTTTTATTCGGTTTAAAAACTGTTCAGCTAGTCTGAACAGTATATTCACTTTGATTTTGTTATTGGCGAATTAAATCATCACCATAACCAATCCATTTATAGGTTGTTAGTGCTTCAAGTCCCATCGGTCCGCGGGCATGTAGTTTTTGTGTACTAACTGCAACTTCTGCTCCTAAACCAAATTGTCCACCATCAGTAAAACGTGTTGATGCATTAACATAAACTGCAGCCGCATCAACTTGATTTACAAACTGTTCAGCATTAAGTAAGCTACGCGTTAGAATTGATTCTGAATGACCTGTTCCATATTCACGGATATGCTCTATAGCCAGTTCAAGCGAATTAACAATAATCACATTCAAATCTTTTGATAACCATTCTTGCCGTAATTCTTCATTTTTAACGGGAACGACAGTTGCAGGTTCTGTTTTTAATATGTCATAACAGCTTGGGTCGGCATGTAATATAACGTTATTATCTGCCATAGCTTGGCTGAGTTTAGGTAAAAATTGCTTTGCAATATTTCGATGAATTAGTAGCGTTTCAAGTGTATTACACGTGCTTGGGCGCTGAGTTTTGGCATTAACAATAATTGGTAGTGCTTTATCAAACTCAATCGTTTCATCTACAAAAATATGACAGACACCAATACCACCTGTAATAACGGGAATTGTTGAATGTTCACGGCATAACTTATGTAAAGATGCACCTCCACGGGGGATAATCATATCAATATACTTATCGAGTTTAAGTAATTCATGAATATATTTACGATCAGGATTATTAATACATTGGATAGCTGTTTGAGGTAATCCGACTTGTTTTAATGCTTTTTGGATCACAGAAATTATGGCAACATTGGTATTGATTGTTTCTTTCCCTCCACGAAGTAGTGCTGCGTTGCCTGTTTTTAAACAAAGGGCAGCAATATCAATCGTGACATTTGGGCGAGCTTCATAAATCACACCAATAACGCCTAAAGGTACTCTACAACGTTGTAACTTTAATCCGTTATCTAAAATTGAACCATCAATCATTTGTCCAATGGGATCTGCTAAGGAAACTACTTTGCGGATATCATTGGCTATAGATGATAATCGCTCAGGTGTTAAAAGTAGACGATCTAAAATGGCTTCGTCTAAACATTGTTCTTTCGCTGCTTGGATGTCCTTTTCATTTGCAATGAGTATATTTGCGCTATGCTGTTCTAATAAATCAGCCATAACCATCAACGTGTTATTTTTCATTGCGGTTGGACATTGTGCTAGTTGATATGAAGCAAGTTTAGCAGTTTTTCCCATTTGCTGTAACATTGTTATTGTCTCTAAAGTTTATTTTTAATAATTCTACTTGTTTAAGCATTATTTTTATAAAATAATTTCTTATATAACGTTAATATTTTGTTGAAATTTAACAATAAATTTTTATTTCATTATTTACTCAGTATTCTCTTACGTTCTATTTATCTTTAATGATGATAGATATCAAAAGTATACTTTTGCTGAAAAGAAGTAAAATCTAAGTAGGATATAATAATGTTTTCTATTTAAGTATTGCAGCTGTATAAATAGAAATAAGAGCAAAGAACTGTGCTTCTTTGCTCTTGTAAACATCAATTTATGACTCTTTATCTTTTAAAACTGTATGTAAAGTATTTAAAAGTTCTGCTTTTGTAGCATTATCTAAAACATTTAAATATATTTTTAAGGTAGATTCCTGTTTACTTATTTTATTACAATATTCTATAAATATTTTTTGAGGTTCATATCTAACTGATTTAACTTCATCAAAAAGTACGCTTATATTACTTCTTATTGGTGCAGGTTTAAGTGTAATAAAATCTTCACCAATAGTAATATATACCATAAAATATTGCCAAATGGATATGACTAGTACTAATAGTAATAATATAATGTTATACCATAATTCTGGAGCTATGACCAACATTGCCATGATAACAATAATACAAACGACAAT
Organism: Gilliamella sp. Pra-s60; assembly: GCF_009795755.1. Taxonomy (NCBI): domain Bacteria; kingdom Pseudomonadati; phylum Pseudomonadota; class Gammaproteobacteria; order Orbales; family Orbaceae; genus Gilliamella; species Gilliamella sp. Pra-s60. The sequence goes on from NZ_WTFA01000001.1 coordinate 131,604, forward strand.
ACGAAGCATTGATAAATATCGTGCATAAAATTGTTTAGTAGTTTGGTTTTTTGATTCCACTTTTTTATCCTAATTAATGTAATATTCTTTTATGTTCTAGAAATTGCGTCTTTCATCTAAAGATTTGGCATTTTCTTGACTTACAACTTTTTTTCCACCAAAAACACCAATTAACCCTAGAGGTATAAAAAATATACTTCCTATAATGATTAATATACCTCCAATTTTTTTATTGTTTGTTGCAACAATTAACCCTAATGTAGCAATCAAAGCAAAAATAATTGCAAATGGTAAAACTATTTGTGATGCCTCATCACGGTTTAATGAAGAGTTAAGATAAAATATTAATACTGCAAACCAATTCGCAATTATACCACCAATAGCTAATCCCATGATTTTCTTTCCTTATTGTTTAATTATCATATCGTCACGGTGAACAGCAACATGACCATATTCATAGCCAATAATTTGACTAATTTCTTGAGAATGATGCCCAGCAATTTGCCTTAAAGCATCACTGTTATAACGACTGACACCACGCGCAATGCGTTTGCCAGATTTATCGCAAATATCAATAACTTCACCACGAGAAAAGTTCTGTTCTACGTTGATAATACCTTTAGGTAATAGTGAACTCCCATTATTTAATATTGCATTAACCGCACCATCATCTAATTGTACTATTCCAGCTTTTGGTGCACCAAAAAGCCAGTGTTTTCGATGTTCTAGTGGGGTTTTTTGAGGTATAAATCGTGTACCGACAGATTGATTATTAACAATATCAATAATAACGTTGGCTTTGCCTCCTGCGGCAATTATAACTTCAATACCAGCACTACCAGCGACCTCGGCCGCTTGTATTTTTGTGCTCATACCTCCAGTACCAAGTCCAGAAACACTATCACCAGCGATGCTTCGTAAATTATCATCAATATGATCAATTTCATGAATCAATTTGGCACTTTTATCTGATCTTGGATCGGTTGTATAAAGACCTTCAATGTCTGTTAATAAAATTAGTTTATCAGCTTCGGCTAAAATAGCAGCTAGCGCTGATAAGTTATCGTTATCACCAACTTTAATTTCTGCGGTTGCAACAGCATCATTTTCATTAATAATAGGAATAATATGATTATCTAACATTGCTTTTAAAACGTCTTGCGCATTTAAAAATCGTTCACGATCTTCCAAATCGGCACGAGTAAGTAACATTTGACCGATATAGATCTTATAGATAGAAAATAGCTGTTCCCAAAGTTGTATTAATTTACTTTGTCCAACAGAGGCAAGTAATTGTTTGGATGCAACGGTGTTGGGTAGGGGAGGAAAGTTAAGATATTCGCGACCAGCAGCAATTGCGCCAGATGTAACAATAATAATTTTATGTCCATCTTGATGTAAAAATGCACATTGTTGAATAATTTCAATTATTTTTGCTTTATCTAATTGCTTAGATCCACCAGTAAGCACACTAGTACCTAATTTAACAACAATTGTCTGTTGTTTTTTATTAGTCATAATATTACTCTTTTTTAATCGTGAATTATAGAACTGACTCCATCCATTTTACTGATTGTGCTAATGCCTGATGCAGGCTTTTTTGTAATTGCTTTTTAGATACAGTTATTACTTTGTTTTGTTTAGTTGAATGAATCAATTTTGCCTCGCAAAGGTTACTTAGTTTATCATCTTCAAAAATGATATTCATAACAGGAACTTGGCAAGCATGATTTAAAAGCCCTTGATTTTTTAGCGAAAAGTAGTTCAACTCAGCTGCTAATTGTTGATTGGATATTGACGGTAATCCTAAACGACTAGCAAGCATATCTTTGTAACTATTAGGTAGGTTTTTTTGTAACGTTTTATCAACAAAGATCTGATGGATTAGTGGAGTAAAATTAAACAATCCTTTTATTTTGTTTGGCATCAAATAAGCTAAACGTGTTGCAATATGCGAACCAAACCGAAACCCTGCAACAATGATACGATTATTATCAATCCAAGGTATAGATGGAAGCTGTTCTATTATGGCTTGATGAATTTGGCTACTATTTTGAGATAAAGCAAAGTTACGGCTATAACCTACAGTTGGCAGATCAACCGTTAGCATAGCAAATCCATAAGGTGCTAAAAATTCACTAAAATAACGGTAATAATCAATTTGTAAATTACCTAATGCATTACAAATTAGTACAACAGGGCAAGTTCCTTCTGTTTTTGGTAAATGTAATATTGCTTTGACATTACGATTATCAACTTTAAATTCAAGTTCTTTAGTCAAAAATGCTGAAAAGTTAAGTGCTTTTGTATAACTTTGGTAAGCACAAGTTTGGGCATACATTGCAAGTTCGTCATTTTTAAAATGTGGATAGCTAGCAATACTTGATAATTCACTGGCAATAAGATAATAATTGAGTAAATTATTTTTATCTTCGTTGGTAAGATTTGTTTTATCAAACGATTCAGCTTTAGTTTGCCATATTGCTGCTTGATTTAAAAATTCATAAACCCAGTTACCTGATTGGTAACCAACGACTGTATCTAACCATTTATCATTGGTGTGATGCTTAGTTGAAGCGGCAATTTTTGATAAAACCGCTTCAGCCTCTAATTTTGGTAACCCCCGCCAATGCCACAAAACAGCATTAATAATTCGATACCATCTTGAGTCAATTTCACCATCTAAGGCACTAATGCTACTACCATCGCCACTATCGATACGCTTAATAAGCGTTGATGTCTCGGGGTAATCAAATTGTGGCTTAAATATTTGTGCTGTTAGATTTTCGGTAGCTACCATAACAAATTTAATGCTCTTCTTGATTATTTATGATCACAAATCGGTTTAACAAACATGACACCAGTATCCCAAGGCTGTTCGATCCAAGTATCTTGTGCAATATCAATTACATAATCATCAACAAGAGGTTTACCAGCAGGTTTTGCAAAAATAGTGACAAAATGAGCTTTTGGGTACATTTCGCGGATGGTATGAGCTGTGTTACCCGTATCGACTAAATCGTCAACTACGATAAAGCCTTCACCATCTCCATTGGCTTGTTTTAATATTAGTTTTTCACGCTGGTGGTCATGGTCATAGCTTGAAATACAAACTGTATCGACATAGCGAATACTTAATTCTCGCGCTAAAATAGCAGCAGGAACAAGTCCACCACGACTAACGGCAATAATGCCTTTCCATTGTGTTGCAGGTAATAAACGCTCTGAAAGCTGACGACCGTAGGATTGTAACATTTCCCAGGTGACGTTGAATTTTTTCTTTTCAGCAATAAGTTCTGCTTTTTGTTGTTTTTTGGCTTTAATTTCTTCTTCTGTTAATGTTTGTTCTATTGACATGAGTAACCTGCAATTTTAATCGGATATACGAATATAATAAATTAATATTAATGGACTAAAAATAGATGTAAAATTGCACCTTATTATAGAGTGATTAGATAAAAAAAACCACTCAAATTTATTACTTACTTAATATTGGGGTTATATTATGCTTTCTACACTAAAACCGAGATCTGTTTGGCAAATTTTTAATGATATTTGTAATATTCCGCATCCGTCTCATCATGAACAAATGATAACTAAATATATTGTCGATTTTGCCAATACACATCATATTGATTGTAAGCTTGATAAAGTGGGTAATATTTTATTAACTAAAGCAGCTACCAAAGGTATGGAAGAATGCCCATCCATTGCTTTACAAGCACATATGGATATGGTGCCACAAAAAAATGAGGGTACAATTCACGATTTTTTAACCGACCCAATTCAAGCTTATATTGATGGCGAATGGGTAAGAGCCAAAGGTACTACATTAGGTGCAGATAACGGTGTTGGACTAGCATCTGCACTTGCTGTTTTAATTGATCCAACAGTTGAACATGGACCAATTGAAGTATTAGTAACAGTATCAGAAGAAACCGGTATGCACGGTGCTTTTGGTTTACAACCTAATTGGTTAAAAAGCCAATATTTAATTAATACCGATTCTGAAGATGAAGGTGAAATATTTACAGGGTGTGCTGGTGGCGTTGACTTTACTACTACCTTTGCTGTTACTTATGCTGTAATGCCAGAAAAGCATGATTGCTATATGAATCTTTCACTTAAAGGGTTAAAAGGTGGGCATTCAGGCTGTGATATTCATCTTGGTCGAGGTAATGCAATTAAATTGATGGCTCGCTTTTTAGCTCAATATGCACCAGATATTTCATTTAGATTGGCTGATATAAAAGGCGGATCATTACGTAATGCGATTCCAAGAGAAGCCTTTGCTGAAATCACACTAAATAAACAAGATTTACCTAAATTAGAAGCAATTGTTCAACAATATCAAACTATTTTGCACAATGAGTTAGGTCATGTAGAGCCGACTATTGAAATCACATTATCAGAAGTTCAGTCCAATAAAGTAAAACGCGTATTAACTACTGAGCATCAAAATAAAATCATCAATTGGTTAAATACAGCACCTAATGGTGTGGTTAGAATGAGCAACCAATTAGACGGTGTGGTTGAAACATCACTTAATTTAGGTATTGTCAATATTGAAGATAATCAACTAATTGTTCATTTTTTAATTCGTTCTCAAGTTGATAGTGCAAAAGATGCTGTTGTATCGACATTGATATCGCTTAGCCAATTGGCAAATGCTAATTATGAAATTAGTGGAGGATATTCTGGTTGGGAGCCTAATTTAGATTCACAATTGTTACAACTTGCAAAAAATAAATATCACGAAATATTTTCTCAGCAAGCGAAAATAATGGTGATTCATGCAGGGCTTGAATGCGGTTTATTTAAGCAGAGTTATCCAAACATGGATATGATTTCAATTGGACCAACAATTGTTTCACCACATTCTCCAGACGAAAAAGTCAATATTCAAAGTGTTTACCGATATTGGGAATTATTAATAGCGATCTTAAAATCGGCCAGCTGCCTAAAATAATTTTCTAGTATCTGCTGTTTTTTTCGGCAAAAAATTAACATGTTGAGTTATCTTATTAAAAATCATTCAAGACTATGATGTTTTATCTTTGAACATCATAGTCAGATAACAAAAAAACACCTGCAAGATGAAATTAAATTCAAAAAAAGTGAATAAAAATTCATTTTGTACTTGTAATAGCTTTATAAATAACCTACTATATGAACATTATTGCATAAAAAATAAATAAGGGTTGGTATGTTAAAGGCTATTATTGTTGGTGCGAGTGGTTATGCTGGTGCGAAATTAGCTTATTATTTACACAAACATCCACATATTGAACTTATTGCATTAACTGTATCAGAGAACAGTCAAGATGCTGGTAAACTGATTTCTGATTACGATTTACATCCCCAATTAAAAGGTATTGTTGATTTACCTCTTATTGCTACAGCAGATTATTCCTCTTATATTAATAATGTTGACGTTGTTTTTTTAGCAACTGAACATGCTGTCAGCCACAATATTGCACCTTATTTTTTAGATCATGGCTGCGTTGTTTTTGATTTATCAGGTGCATTTAGGGTCAATTCGGCTGCTTTTTATTCTGAGTATTATGGCTTCACACATCAACAGCAAAAATGGTTAGACAAAGCTGTTTATGGTTTAGCTGAATGGAATAGCGAACAGATCAAAGGTGCACAACTCATTGCGGTACCAGGATGTTATCCTACGGCTTCTCAATTACCGCTTAAACCATTAATTGAAGAGGGGCTATTAGATAATTCGCAATGGCCAGTCATTAATGCTGTAAGTGGTGTGAGTGGTGCAGGGCGAAAACCTTCGCATAATAATATATTTTGTGAAGTAAGCTTACACGCTTATGGATTATTTACGCATCGTCACCAACCTGAAATTGCAACACATTTAGGTCAAGAGGTAATTTTTACACCCCATTTAGGCAGTTTTAAACAAGGTATTCATGCCACAATAACTTGCCGAGTAAAAGAGGGGGTAACATCACAAGACATTCTAACTGCTTTAAATAAATACTATCAGAATAAACCGCTAATTAGAGTTTACCAGAAAGATTGGCCTGCACTAAAGTCTGTAATTGGTTTGCCTTATTGTGATATTGGTTTTGTATTAAAAGATCGTCATTTAATATTAATTTCTGTTGAAGATAACTTATTAAAAGGTGCTGCAGCGCAAGCGGTGCAGTGCATGAATATTCGATTTGGTTTTGATGAAACAGCATCATTATTATAAAAAAGGGTTAAATTATTTTAATTTTACCCAAAATTTTGAACGTATTAACAATAAGTTAAATTAATAGGGAACTAAAATGAAACCATTAGTTATAAAACTTGGTGGCGTATTACTTGATAACAAAGATGCCTTAAGTAAATTATTTGTTGTCATTAGTGAATATAAAAAGAATTTTCAACGTTCATTAATCATTGTTCATGGCGGTGGTACGGTCGTTGATTCTTTGATGGATAGACTCTCCTTACCTGTAGTTCGTCGAAATGGGTTACGTGTAACACCCGCTGACCAAATTGATGTTATTGTCGGTAGTCTTGCAGGTAGTGCCAATACCACATTATTGTCAGAATCAAAAAAACAAAAAATAGCTAGTGTTGGGCTCTGTTTAGCTGACGGTAATAGTGTGGAAGTTAAACAAATTTCAGAAGATTTAGGTTATGTTGGTGAAGCTAAAGCTGGCGATCCTACGTTAATAAACTTACTTACTAATGCTGGTTACTTACCTATTATCAGCTCCATTGGTATTACTGAAGAAGGTAAGATGATGAATGTCAATGCCGATCACGCTGCTGTTGCTCTTGCTAAAACTTTAAATGCCGATTTAATATTACTTTCTGATGTGGTTGGCGTACTTGATGAAAATAAACAACGTATTGAAGCACTAACACAATCGCAAGCTGATCAACTAATTGCCAAAGGTGTTATTACTGAGGGGATGATAGTGAAAGTCAATGCTGCTTTTGAGGCAGCTAAAGCCTTAGGACGAGCTATTGATATTGCTAGTTGGAAAGAATCTGACAAATTGATTGAACTATTTAACGGACAATCAGGTATAACAGGCACAAGAATCATTGCTTAAATATTGAGCTGCTAGTATATTAATTTGGCTACCTCTATTTGAATATTAAAAGTAAACATCTTTAACTCATTTATTTACGTAAGTTAATTTAGAAAGGGTATAACATGAAAAAAAGTGGAACAAAAAAAGTTGTGTTGGCTTATTCGGGCGGTTTAGATACATCAGCAATTATTCCTTGGTTAAAAGAGAACTATGGTGGATGTGAAGTTTATGCATTTGTTGCCAATGTAGGTCAAGACCCCAAAGAATTAAAAGATGTCGAAAAGAAAGCTAAAGCATCAGGTGCTGTTGCTTGTAAAGTGGTTGATTTACGAGAAGAATTTGTTAAAGACTATGTATATCCGGTATTAAAAACTGGGGCACTATATGAAGGTACTTACTATCTTGGAACCTCCATGGCTCGTCCAATTATTGCAAAAGCACAAGTTGAATATGCATTAGAAGTCGGTGCAGACACACTTTGCCACGGCGCAACAGGTAAAGGTAATGACCAAGTACGCTTTGAAACCACTTATACTGCACTAGCCCCACAACTTAAAGTTATCGCACCTTGGCGTGAGTGGGATCTACGTTCACGCGAAGCGTTAATTGATTATTTAAAAGCCCGTAAAATTCCAACTACCGCAACCGTTGAAAAAATTTACAGCCGTGATGAAAACGCATGGCACATTTCAACCGAAGGTGGTGTTCTTGAAAGCACATGGAACCAAGCTAATGCTGATTGTTGGGCTTGGACTGTTTCGCCAGAAGATGCGCCAAATAAACCAGAACTTGTTACTATTGGGATTGAAAAAGGCGAAGTTGTTTCAGTCAATGGTAAAAAACTATCACCTTATAACTGCGTTGCAACATTAAATAAAATTGGTGCTAAGCATGGTGTTGGTCGAGTCGATATTATTGAAAACCGCTTAGTTGGTATCAAATCACGAGGGTGTTATGAAACCCCTGGTGGTACCATAATGATGACAGCATTACGAGGCTTAGAACAATTAATATTAGATCGTGACAGTTTTAAATGGCGCGAACAATTAGGTTTAGAAATGGCTTATGTTGTTTATGATGGTCGTTGGTTTGCACCATATCGTCGTTCTATTCAAGCTGCAGCCGAAGTCTTGGCGCAAGACATGACCGGCGAAGTTGTGGTCAAACTTTATAAAGGCAATGCAACGGCAGTACAAAAGAAATCGCCAAATAGCTTATATAACGAAGAATTTGCTACATTTGGTGAAGATGAAGTTTATGATCACAGCCATGCAGGTGGGTTTATTCGTCTATTCTCATTGTCATCACGCATACGTGCCTTAAACGAAGAAAAGAAAAAGCAACCAGCCCAAAAGGCTAAAACAGCTAAAAGTCCAAAAACAGCGACTAAAAAAGCAGTCACAAAAACGAAAAAATAAGCGCTAGTATCAAAAAATCAAACTACTATAATAAATATATACAGGTTAAACCCTGTATATATTATTTTTATTGTTGATAAAATCAAATTTTATTATAAATATAAACATATAAAAACGATAAATTAAAATCGTATAACTAATCATTAAAATAATATTGAGGTAATTATGGCATTATGGGGTGGACGTTTTAGCCAAGCGGCAGATCAAAGGTTTAAACATTTTAATGACTCATTACGCTTTGACTATCGTCTTGCTGAGCAAGATATTATCGGTTCGATTGCTTGGTCAAAAGCATTGGTGACCGTTGACGTTATATCTTATGATGAGCAAAAAAAACTAGAAAAAGCCTTAAATGAATTACTACTTTCAGTTCAACAAGCTCCTCAACAGATTTTACAAAGTGATGCTGAAGACATACACAGCTGGGTTGAACAAAAACTGATCGAAAAAATTGGTGATTTAGGTAAAAAATTACACACAGGACGAAGTCGTAACGACCAATCGACAACTGACCTAAAACTATGGTGTAAAACGCAAGTTTCTCATTTAATTAATGCAATTGATCAGTTGCGACAATCACTAGTTACAACAGCAGAACAACATCAAAATGCGATTATGCCTGGTTATACCCACTTACAACGAGCCCAGCCAATAACGTTTTCCCACTGGTGTTTAGCCTATTTTGAAATGCTTAGTCGTGATGTTAGTCGCTTAGAAGATACATTAAAACGTCTTGATGTTAGTCCTTTAGGTTCAGGTGCATTAGCAGGAACAGCCTATCCAATGGATCGTGACCAACTAGCGCATTGGTTAGGGTTTACCCAAGCAACTAATAACAGTTTAGATTCTGTGTCTGATCGTGATCACATTCTTGAACTATTAAATGATGCTTCAATAGGTATGATACATCTATCTCGTTTTGCTGAAGATCTTATTATTTTCAATAGTGGCGAAGCCAATTTTGTTGAACTATCCGATCGTGTGACTTCGGGATCTTCACTTATGCCACAAAAAAAGAATCCCGATGCATTAGAATTGATCCGTGGCAAAGTAGGGCGAGTTGTCGGTGCGCTAACAGGAGCATTAGTGACTTTCAAAGGATTACCTCTGGCTTACAATAAAGATCTACAAGAAGATAAAGAACACCTATTTGATGCGCTTGATACTTGGCTAGAATGTTTGGATATGGCTACACTAGTGTTAGAAGATATTAAAATTAATTACACAAATTGCGAAGAAGCGGCCAAACAAGGCTATTCTAATGCGACCGAACTGGCTGATTATCTCGTTGCTAAAGGCATACCATTTCGAGAAGCTCACCATATTGTTGGTGAAGCGGTAGTAGAGGCTATTGCAAAACAAAAAGCACTTGAAGAACTCTCACTTGAAGAATTACAGAAATTTAGCTTAGTGATTGAAAGTGACGTTTACCCAGTATTATCATTAGAATCCTGCCTAGCTAAACGTTGTGCTAAAGGTGGTGTATCGCCACAACAAGTAAAATCAGCAATTGAAGTTGCAAAACAACAATTATCATAATCAACTAAACTCCTCAATAACGTTATGCCAGCATCTGCTGGCGTTTTTATACTAACGTATTCACTTCTATGCGATTTTGTTATAAAAAATCTGATTGTATATCTGTGCAGACAGTGTAAGAATAGAACTCTTTTTTGAATGGATTAAAGTGAATTGCAATGAATAAAAGTTATAATTTTAGTGCAGGTCCTGCAAAATTACCTACAGATGTATTAAAACAAGTTCAAGCTGAATTATTAAATTGGCATAATACTGGCGCATCGGTCATGGAATTAAGCCATAGAGGTAAAGATTTTGATGCATGTGCTATTGAAGCAAGCAATGATCTGCGTCAAATCTTAAACATCCCTAATAATTACAAAATCCTTTATTGTCAGGGAGGAGCCAGAGCACAGTTTGCCGCCGTACCACTAAACATTTTAGGGAATAAAACCAGTGCAGACTACATTAACAGCGGTTACTGGAGCCAATGTGCCGCCAAAGAAGCTAGCAAATATTGCCAAATTAATGAACAAAATGTTATTGTTAAACAAGATGGATTAACCGCTATCAAACCCATGTCAGAATGGCAATTAAATAATGACGCTGCTTATGTACACTATTGTCCAAACGAAACAATCGACGGCGTTCAAATCTTCGAAGAACCTAATTTTGACAACAAAACTGTTGTTGCTGACTTATCTTCGTGCATATTATCACAACCTATTGATATAAGTAGATATGGCATCATTTATGCTGGTGCACAAAAAAATATCGGCCCATCAGGTATCACTATAGTTATTGTGCGTGAAGACCTAATTGGCTATGCACAAAAAATCCTACCATCAATATTAGACTACAAAATCTTATTAGACAACGACTCCATGTTTAACACACCGCCTACATTTGCATGGTACATGTCTGGTTTAGTTTTTAAATGGATTAAAAACCTTGGTGGACTAAAAGCAATGCAACAACGAAACCAGGCCAAGGCGCAATTACTTTATCAATTTATCGATCAATCCGGTTTTTATAGAAATACGGTTTCTAAAGCTAATCGATCAATAATGAACGTCACCTTTTTATCACCAAATGAACAATTGGATAAAAAATTTGTAAGCGAAGCAACCCAAGCTAACATTATAGGAATAAAAGGTCACCGAATTGCTGGAGGAATGCGTGCATCTATTTATAATGCCATGGATCAAGATGGTGTAAATTATTTAATTGATTTTATGCGACAATTTGAAAAACAAAATGGTTAATTTAAGATTTTACTAAGAAATATCAATAACCAAAAGGGAGGAAAAACCTCCCGCTTTTTAGTGACAAATTATTTACAACTATAAACCTCACCAACCATAACTGCATCTGTTGGTGCAATATCTGAAATGTACTGCATAGACGTATCTTGTGCATTGTAAATCACATTTCCTCCCATCTCAGCGGCCTTATTCATCAGTTCTGTCGCGGCATCACGAATAAGCTCGCTATGCGTTTTTACTCCTGAAAAGAAACTACTACGACGCCCCTCAGCCTTACCTAATAATTGACAAGAAGCGGCAGGCTTTGTATCGATGAATTTAACCTGACTACCAGCAGAGGTAAGTTGATGATTAGAGTTACTACAAGCACTTAAAAGCAGCGTTGCTGATATTGCAACGCCGATAACTAGTGATTTTTTGATAAACATAATTTCCTCATCCAATATAACAACGAATAATAACTTAAATTATTGTATCAGTTTAGTTAAACAAAAAATATCAGTAATTAAATTAGCATAAAACTTAATAAAATGCAGATTAATAAATAGCCAAATCAACTTGTTTTATTAATTAATTGTAGCAAATTCAATTTAACTCTATTATAATCGCAACCCTACTAACTCAGTAGCACATCCAAATGGCCCCTTAGCTCAGTTGGTCAGAGCAGTCGACTCATAATCGATTGGTCACTGGTTCAAGTCCAGTAGGGGCCACCATTAAACACCATGATTTATATAAGTTTTTAAGCATTTCTTACATTTTCCATTGTGTCATCGAATGAGCCTTGTGCCGTAAATGTGACATTGTTTGCAAATTCAAGCATATGATCCGCGTTTAGGTGAGCGTATTTATTCACCATCTCTAACGTTTCCCATCCACCAAGATTTTTGAGCGTATAGAGTGGTGTACCTGCTTGAACATGCCAGCTTGCCCAAGTATGGCGCAAATCATGAAAATGAAAATTATCTATTCCTGATAATAGACAGGCTTGCTTAAAGTCTCTTCGATCAATATCATAAACTCGCTTTTTAGTTGAACGAGTGAATACATATTCACAATTATCTCTAAATCTTAATTTGCGTATTAACTCCATTGCATCATGATTTAGTAATAAAGCTCTTGCTTTTCCTGATTTTGCGTTTTCGTTAGTGACGGTTGCTACACGATTAACAAGATCAACATTGTGCCACGTTAGTGTAAATATCTCACTCATACGTGCACCAGTTGATAGCGCAAAAAAACAAACATCTTTCATCCATTGTAATTTCAGATTCTGGATGAGTAAGCTTGCTTTTTCTTTTGTGATCCACCTTACTCTAACTTTCGGCTCACCATAACGAGGAATGTACGGGACAGCATCAATCCAATTCATTTTATGAGCTAAACTAAAAGCCCTTAAAATCGTAGAGCGATAACGGTTTTTTGTACCATTTGCTATCGGTTTCTTAGTTTTTGCATGAAATTTTGGTATACTATTCGTTAACTCCTCACCAGTAATAGTTGATAAATCTCTACCCGAAAAGATATTTAAAAAATATTCTGCGTGAGCCTGTTTATAGTCAAATCTTGCTTGATGTTCTCCATCTTTTAACATCAATATAATAGCTTCCTCAAAAAGCCTTGTTGGCTTTTTGTTGATTCTTGACGTTTCCCACAATTCAACTTTTAGCCGATCGTGATATTCTAACGCCTGCTTTTTGTCTGCCGTACCAGTAGAGCGTCTAATTCTTGAGCCATCTGGCGCGACGATGTCAATATGCCAGACGTCGCCACGTTTTTTAATTGACATTTTTTTACCTCCTTTTCAGAGGTTAGCCGATTTGCATTATGATTTGCTTTGAACTTTTCTTCAAACTCTTTTTTATCAGCTAACCATTTTCCAACTCTATTTTTTGATTTAGATTGAAAAGAAAATCCGTATTCTTTTCTTTTTTCATAAAGATACGTGTAAGATAATTTTGTTATTCTTGCCGCATCTTTCAATGTAATCATTTCCATAATTACCTCTGGTTTTCTCTCATCAATAAATAACACTCAGTAATAGCAATTATTGCTATTTGCTTTCGTTAAGACGATTCCATTAATGAATAAATATTATCTACACTTTCGTATGTAAAAATATCGTCAGCATCTTTTAAAGTTATTCTAGTAAAAAAAATCCATTGACCCGTACATGGGTGCCTAACTTCTTCTCTATTAATGGATACAATTAAATCAGTATTAATAACAGTTGGTGAAGTTAATTCAATTATTGAATTACGCTTAAAATCAATACAGTGTAATTTTATAAATTTTTTCATAAGCCCTCTTAAAAAATCATCTCTCGCTGTGCTTTAGTGTAGTTAGTCATTTTTACCCCTTAAGTTATCAGCAAATACCAGAATTTCAGCCCTGTATTGTTTTTGTGGCGGAAATTCACCATCAGTAACACCGATGTACGTTTCGTTATCAGCGTTGTTTACAGCTTCCTCAATACCCATTGCTTTGATTTCGTTGATGTGTTTTTGTGATTTTAATTCTGCTATCTCTTTACGTAGTTCATCAATTAAATCAAATTTAGGAGGTTTACCAAGAGGAGGTGTCCATTCTTCTCCGCCATTATCCGTATATCCAAGCCGTGATAGTGTTCGTTGTGCTGACGTCTCAGAATTATTCTTGTGTACTGACAGTCCAGTTTCTGTTAACAAATTACCTAATCTCATTTGTCTCTGTACATCCTTATCGACGTTGGGATGTAAAATTCCGCTATTTATCCCGTCCAGCCATTTTTGTATGGCATCAGTTGTTTTTAGTGATTTTTTCATTTCTCACCTCTTAATAATTTTGTTACACGCGTTAACTCGGCTTTAAATTGATCAACGGTTACGGGTATTTCAAAATATGCATCTACAGAATTAGCCCAACGGTCGAATGTCTTTTTAATACCGATTTGAACGACGTTTTCCGTCGGTAGAACTCTCACGCGAAATAAATCATTACGACCTTGTATCTCATAACAACCATCGCAATAACATTCTGTATCGTAACCAAGAGCAATTAGTACATCATTAATCTTTAGAGTTCGTTGTTTCATTAGCTTGCTAAATTTTTCACCTTTCATATTTTCACCTTTCATATTTTTCGCCAATTTGGATGTTAATTCATTAGAGTCACCCCCAATGGAGGATATTGTTTAACACTCTTCGATTTTTATGTCATCTGGGCATTCAATTTTTAATGTTGGGCTGTAATTGTGTCCATTTGTCAACTGAATACTCCAGCTTGGAATTTGTATACCTGCGTTTACTTGAGCAACGCCAATCATCCAAACTCCCGGGGCAACGAATTCGCCAATAACATAAAGTTGATTTTTGCCAGCGCTTACTTTGTATCTAGCTTTTTCATCGAAACAGTCTATTTCTTCGACAGGTTTTCCGTCGATTGATACACTAAAAATATCGTCGCTGTGACCCATGAAAGTTAATTGTTTTGTCATAATTGTTTCCTTTAGATAATAGAAATCGCACGCCAAATAGTCAGCGTGATGTAGAATTAAGGAGGGATTATTATTTTCTTTTAATTACAGCTTTTACTGGTTCAACCATACAGTTATCAGCAAACACTTCTCCTTGACCGCTAATAAGATTGATTGCGCCCCCGCTAGTTATTTCATGTACACCTTTAGATGAGCATTTGAAAACAAACGACAGAATAATCGGGTCTAATTCAATCTTCATATAAAGCTCGTTATCAAACAAGAAAACATAACCATAGTCGATATGTTGAAATTCGATTTCGCCGTGGTTAAATACGGATTCATCAATTTGCATAATTATTCCTTCAATATTCGCCAAATAATCAGCGCAGATATTTGTAAAATTAATAGGATAGGGTGGTTGTTCAGTGAGTTATTGGAAGAAGTATAGAGTTAAGCTGCTAATTGCTTAAAAAATCCTGCAAGTTCATTTTCATTAACTTTATAATCGAACCATTTGCTTTTTCCTGATTTTGGTATCGATATTGTTGTTGCGTTTGTGACTATCTCATTTGGCATGAGAAAAACATGTTCTGTTTCTAGCTCGTCATTTAAAGCATAAAAGACAAATAAATCGGCAATATCCTTTTGTTTGTTTATGCAATAAGCCCACCTATCAGATGATCTTGTATTTATCTTTTTATGTTGTAATTTTGAGGTTTTTACATCAACAGTTAGATTGAATACGCTAAAATCTACTGAGGCTTGGAATTGCAGGTTATTGTTATCTATTGCGAAAGGCACCGCTTTATAAAAACGTTGCTCACCGATGATAGCTATTCTATCTGTAGCTGAACCGTATCTGGCTTTATCGCCAGTAACTGCTATTCCCTCTCGTTTTAGATATACATAAACGGTCTGCCACGGAATACCAACTTCAAGCCCAACTAATTTTAAATTTTTTAGTCTTGAATAAGACTCAATACACTTTTTAATTATTTCTTGTTTATCCATATTTACCTACCAAGGAATATCATCATCAAATGTATCTTGCTGAGCCTGAGCTGGTGCTGTTGCTTGCGGTTTAGATTGTTGCTGACTAGTGCTATCACTATCACGACTACCTAAAATTTGTAAAGTACCACCAATTGGGTTGATCACCACTTCTGTTGTGTAACGATCTTGTCCTGACTGGTCTTGCCATTTTCGAGTTTGTAATTGTCCTTCAAGATAAACTTGTGAACCTTTTTTTAAGTACTCGCCCGCAATTTCAGCTAATTTACCGAAAATAACAACACGATGCCATTCAGTACGATCACGGTTTTCATTCGTTTGTTTATCTTTCCATGTTTCTGATGTTGCAATACTAATATTGGCAACGGCGTTCCCATTAGACATGTAACGAACTTCGGGATCTTGACCTAAGTTACCAACTAAAATGACTTTATTTATTCCTCTATTTGCCATTTTTTCGCTCCAGTCGTTTATCAATTTGTTTTTGCATTTTTTCAATTTCTTTAACGCAAGCAATTGCTTTTTTTAATAGTTCAGTTCGTGTCAATGAGTTTTCACCTGTAATCATAATTACTCCATTTTTTCATAGCTCTTTGTAAAAAAAGCTTTATTAGACTCTATTTCGTTTATTTTTTTACGTAATTCTTCTTGTTTTTCTGACAAAAAATTAATTCCATATTTGTAAGCATCGTATGCATTAGTAAACAAACGAGCAGATTGAGATTTGTTATAAGTCTGAACATACAAACGCTCGGCATAACCTAACTTCATTTGTGCTTTTGTGATTTTTGATATAGTTGCTTTTTGTAAAAAAATGTCATCAGCATAAAAAACATCACTCACAACATAGACAACACCACCAACTTTTAGCTTTTTCCATTCTTCATCTGTAATCATAATTACTCCGTTTTTTCAGTCCAATAACATGCTGAATAATAGCCGTTATTCGAGCTTTCACAATGCACATAACCTGTCACGCCAAGTTTTTTATTAACAATAGCGATCCTATCTTCACCATCTTTAGCGCCCAAATCTGGAAATTCGCAAAATTCCCAATCTGTCAAATCGTCATCCGTTATATCATTTCCGTCATTATCATAAACAGTGATATCAGCCCAGTCACAGCAGTCACCACCACGTTCAAAACCGACTAAATATTTGTTTTTATCATCTATTAAATTGTTGTCTATCCATTTCATTTTATTTAACCTTGTTCATGTTTTTAATAAACCCCAGAACGCTTTTAGCACCTCCGCAATAAATCTTGTTTTTTATCATAAACTTATTTTTGGTGGGATAGAATGAAAGAGTACCATTTTGCGTTTTGAATAAAACTGTGTAATTTGTATCGATTTTGTATTGAAGATTACATTGTTCGATTATCTCCATGTTTTTGTCTAATCGTGCATGACGTTTTAATTTGTAATTTTCGCGCATTTCACGAAAAGCGTCACCCATATCACCCATGATCATTCCTCAATTGCTTTTAACTCAAGCACTGCATCATTTGAATGCACAGACTCTTTTATCTCACCCCAGTAAATATCAACGAAATCATGATTGTCGTTTTGCAGATAAAAATCTAAAGACTCTTCAGCGTATTTTTTTGCTTCTTCTGCCGTGTTGTGATATTCAAAACCATCGCCATTGTGGTCATACGTAAAATATTTCATAATTTACTCCTCTGGTAGTGGTAGCTCATCTGCATAAATCCAGTGCGTGATTTTAGCAACTTCATTTTCATTGAGATACTCATCAAACCAACCACGATAATGATTATGAGTTTGTCTGTAAAATTGCTTTTTAGCAGTATCATAAAAAGCGTGTTCATAAAACAGCTCATCGCCATCATACCGCTTTCGAATGATGATTGCCGCACTGCTCTTGGGTACTTCATCGGGAAATTTACGCCAGTTCAATTTAGTCATTTCTCACCTCTATTAAATATTGATTTAATCCGCATAACTGTATTAACTCATGCGTGTAAACCCACACCAAAACATGACAGCCATTAACATGCCCCCATTTATCGCTTCTTCTGTAATAACATGAGTTCTGAGTGCTAGTTATAATTTTTCCGTCTTGCGAAAATGACCTAGTAATTACGATGCAATCAGTAAGGGCTTCTGGCAACTCTTTACTAGCATCACGCCAATTAATCATTACTCACCCCCTTTAAATCTGTTTCTGGTACTAATTGAATGCTAATAAACCCGTCCATAAAAATTGGGATGTAATACCAAGGGCACATGACACCCGATTCATCATATGCATAATAAAAATTGTTATTTGCTATTTCTGTTCTCATGCCGTCATAAAAAACGGGGTCGAACATTCCGAACTTGGGAGATGGCAAATCAACGTCATATACTTTTTCGCTCACTTAAACCTCTCTGATGTAGTGATTTGGGTGGGTGTCACTCTGTCGCCAACGGCGTGACTACCGTCATCTCAAACAGTACGGCTTGTATATTTCAAACTAGTGCGCTAACTGAAAGGAGGACAGGTCTCTGCTAACACTAATCATCAACGCATATACCAGACGTTATTAAAAACCGTAACTTGGACGGTTATGCTGTTTAATTTAAGCTACATCTTGAAATGTTATTCTTTTATGAATTGCTCTAACTTTTTCAACATCATCAGCACAGTAGTCTGCAACTTGTTTTAATTTTCCATCCTGCACAAAATCCCAAACTTTAGAGCCGTCTATTTCGTCACCTTTTGGCTGCATACCGAGCGACAAACAAATTTCATTCAGTGATACGTAATTACGTTTACCTGCCCATTCCGTCATTGTGTCGAATATATACATATTGTTATATGATTTACTGTTGAGCGGTAAAAACGCCGGTGGTTTTACACCTAACACGATTGCACGTTGATAAATAAAGCGCAGGTCAAAGTTTTCGATATTGTGACCAATAAAATGTGGTGTTATGTCTGCACTTGGTCTATAACACTCAATCAAGTCATTAAAAAATGATTGTAATATTTGTTTTTCAGATGATGCCCAGTTATCAAAATGAATTACTTTCACATCTCCGTCATTGATTGCATAACCAATGCAAACAATTTGACCAAAACCGCCATTTAATGCGGTTTTCCGATAAGCTGGCTCTTTATTTTCTTCGAGCCAAGCATTTATCGATTCAGGCTTCTTGTAAGAAGCTGGTGCTGTTAAATTACTTTGAATATAGTTTTTTATATTGCTAGACTGAGTTGGAATTGTTTCTATATCGAAATAAATATTAAACTGTCTCATTATTTTCACCTTCTGAAAGCTTTATCTTTAACTGATTGTAGTGCTCTATAACTTCTTCTTGCTCACTGCATCCACGTAAGTTATTAAAACTAATAGCGAATAATTTCTGCAGTTCATCCAAAGATGAAATATTAGAGGTCTTTTCTTTGAAATTATTAACTTCCGCCTGCTCTTTTGTAACACCGTTATTTAACCACGCTAGCAATTGCTCGCCAGTTTCCGATGTAATCTTAAAAATTTTGCCGTCAAATAACCGCGTTCTATCTTTTGTTGATGTTGCATTGTGATTAATATCAATATCAAACATGACAGTGAATTCATATTCCATGCCATCGCGCTGAATAGGCGCCATGCCAACTTTTTTGGGAGCTTGTTTACCGTTATCATTAACTTGTAGAACATATTCTTGCTTACTTCGCATTGTTGCGATAATGTGACATGGACTTGCTAGCATTGCATTAACTAGCGCATTATGCTCCGGCGTGATGCTTCTCCAAGCTGTGTAGCCATTTCCCTTACCGCTATCTGCGATTTTCCCTTGTTTATCCAATAAACCGCCATCGCCTGCCCATGCGTGAGAAAGACTATCGATAATAATTACGTCATAATTAGCTTGCTCGAACGCCTTAATTGCCTGTAGATATTTATCAATAGTGTAGGGGGCTTCAATTTGAATAATGTCATAGTCGCCCAAATCAGCATATAAATCACCGCTACCTTGTTCTGTGTCAATTAACCCTACCTTTTGACCCAGCCCAAAAGCTAACAGCAATGATGAGTAAGTTTTACCTGCGCCACTGGGTGCTGCTATACCCAATCTTAATTTTGCTTTTTTTCTAACCGCTTTTCTAATCTCTACCATATCGAACCTCATTTAAATGCGTGTCGTTTTCTTGTTTTTGAACTTGTAAATTAGCTAATTCTGTTAAATCAACCTTATACGCTTCTGCTATATCAATAATCATTCTGGCTTGAATGGGTAGTGAGCCATATACTTCTTCCCATGTCATTATCTTCACTCCGTTGCCACTTCTAACATCCAACGAATCAGCTCAAACAGTCCGCCTAATGTTAAAATATAGGTACAAAAAAGGGCGTATATTTGCTCGCCCTTAGTCATTTTGTAATTTAGCCTGAATCGGTCTGTGTCATGTACATTACAGCCGACGTAATCAATCGGTATTGTGCTCATTTAGACGTCCTCTGGTCGTTTTGTGAGTGGGAGACGCCAGTTAATGCCGGCGGTATTTACTGCTAGCAAATCAGTTACATCAATTGTTTCAGCGTCGTCAGAAACTGACCACTGCTCATAACACGGATTAAGAAATGACGTTTGTGTATGTAAAGAGATGCTTTCATCTCTATTCATCGTCGCTAATTTCCATTTTTTATTAAACATTTGCCACATTTCACGTGAAAAAGGCAGCGGTGTTGGTTTTGGTACAATGCGATATTTAGTGTTTTCTTTGAGAATTAAAAAAGAGTTTTTTAACTCTGTCCAATCATTACTTTTACTTTTATATTCAACTGGTATACCTTGTAGTATTGCTAATAAAACCTGCACCATGTGTTCTTCACGGTCATTCTGTGGTGTTAATTTTTCCATTATTCATTCCTCAACTCTTCGAAAAACCAATCTGTTATGTCTTGATGTTGCTTTAAAGCTTCATCAGTTAAACCAACATAAAAACCCAGATTATCATTCCGGTGTTTTGACGATCGTCCGATTGGAGCAGGAAATGGGTCACTGTCTACAATCTCTGTAGCATTTCCTCCATCGTACCAGCCAACACCAGCATCTAAACAAGCATTTAACAATAACGCTAATTCATGCTCAGTTTTATATTCAACATACCAATCTAGCTGTTGTAATCTCTCAATAATCTTTTTGCTTGTCATTGTTTTATCCCCCTGTCTATCTGCTAATTCTGTAAAAAAGCCCTCAAAAGAGGGCAAGTGGAATAGCACTCGTTTCCGAGCTGTCAAAATCTTTTATTTGTGAGTTAAGTCATCAGGATGATGCGGACACCAATAAGCTGTAGTATGTGCTTCATTGTCTAGATGAATAAATTTTCCGTATTTGAACAATTCACACACTGAGAAACCGATTACTTTACATTCAAATTTGACGCCAAAGTTGTTCGTATAGATAACAATGTCGCCAACTTTAAAATCGCATGGTTTAGGTGGTTCGATTGTTAATTCTTTTTTTACATAATCTTCAATTTCAAGTTTGCGGTTCATAATTTATCCTTAAAGCCTGTTAATTGCAGGCTTGGTCAATAAGCATTTGCTCGTTATTTTCAATTTTTTTCTTTGCTTCTATAAATGCTTGTTTGTGAGTTAATCTACACACGAATTCATGGATTTCTTCTCCGTCGATCTCATCAACATTCATCATTCTAAGTAATAAAGCTGTTAACTCATCAAAGTCGATTTTGCCATATAGTCGATCCTCTTCGTCCCAAATAAAGTTAGAGACATTAAAAGAAGCCCGTTGTTGTAGCTTTCTTATTTTGTCTTGTTCTGTCATGTTAGAATCTCCCTTTATTTCAAACTCAAGCGCACTCTATGAATGCGCTTTGATTTGAAACTGGTACATACCCCAGCAGGTGTTGCGCTCCCTTACTCCGTGCTATCCGTTCATCAGCTTAGAGGGAGCTAGGCATTTCGTTCTAAGATGAGCTTCGCTTTCACACTGTCTACTTGAATAACACTTTATAAGTTGTCCCGACTTTTCTAATTTTTAAAGAGCTTCAACTTTTTGGTTAAGTTGATTTGTTTTGATGTGTGTATACTACTGTAAGTAGTTTAAAAATGCAACTAAAAGTAGTATTTATTTTTAATGAAACGCTACTTAAAGTAGTATGCTTATGTTTTTTAATTGGTTTATTGTTATTCGTTTGCTTATTTTTTAATCAATAAGGTGTTTTAAAGTTGTGGGGATTTTAGGCGTGAAAAAACCCGCACTGGGCGGGTTAGGGTTAATTAGTATTTATAATTTAAAATATTTATCTTTCAATGGAGATGAACAGAATTTATTTAACCTTTCTTTTTTTTCAGATTCTGTCAAATTATCTTTTTCTGTATAAGGCAAAGCTATCGCCGATTCCCTTCTGCGAGGATGTGAATTACATGCTAAATCTCGCTTTTTCACAATCAACACTCCTTTAGTATTGAATATAATTTACTTTCTGTACAATTATCATTGCATGCCTTGCTATATTTCCTTTTAGTCCCAGCAGAATCAATTCTGTAACAAATACTTTTTTTATTATCTATGTTATAAGTTAATTGTAGCTTAGCATCTTTGGTATCTTTATGCCATTCATATATATTGTCCTTGTCATTTTCTACTTCTCTCCAATCTAATGCGCCATCAATTTCTTGTATAGCTGAAAGGTCGTTCAAAATATCAAGAGCTGCTTGATACCGATTATTAGGTTCTAATTCTAAACATTTATCAATTATATTTCTTAATTTTTTAGGTATATGACTAGGATATTTTTTTTGAGGAAATTCTCCAGATATTATTGAGTCTTTCAATTGATCATTTGTTTTAAACACATCTTGTTCTTTCTTAAATCTTACACATCCAACTGCCATTCTATATAATGTTAATCCTGTTTGATATATATCATAAGTATAGTTAAAACCTTCTTTTGCACTAGTAAAATATTCTGGTGGTATATGAAATGTATATGCTAGATCCGGAATAGCTTTCAAGGAATTGTTTACTAATTTCGCTAAACCAAAATCTGATAACATAGCTTCATTTCGATTTGATAACATAATATTATTAGGCTTAATATCAAAATGCATTAGTTTTTGCGTGTGTATATGATGAAGCCCACCGATAAATTGTATGCCATACCTAATCAATTCTCTAGGAGTTAGGTTCTTTTTTTCTAATAATTGGTTAATTGTACCGTTATGATAAAACGGCATTGCAATGTATATATTATCGTTATCTTCAGCGGCATATTGAACTTGAACAATATTCGGATGAGCATATTTATATAAAAGCCTTGCTTCTGAAAAAAACTCATCTCTACTTTTTTCTTTTTCTTTTTTTATCTCTTTAATTATAAGCTCATGTGCTAGATTTTCATCATATGCTAAATAAACTCGGGAAAAACAGCCTTGTTCCTTCATCTCTCTAATTTCAGAAAATGTTATATCAGCTTTTTTATATGGAATGATCATGATTTAAACTCCGATGCAAGTGCTGCTAGTAATGCCTCATTAGTTTCTGGTGAGAAGGACGCGTTATCTATACTGTGTATTCTTTCTTTGGAATTTAAAATTGATTTATATTTATCCTCATTGAGATTTAATGCAGACTTAATTCCAGTTTTTCTGATTGTATAATATTTTTCTACTTCACTGCTAGAAAATGCTTCTTGTATAACGGCCTCAATATATAATCTATTAATATTTAAATTTTGGGAGTTTGCTTCTGCCACTCTTATAGCAGCAATATCTACCTTATAAAGTCTCAAAATATCTAATATATTATTACGGATATATTTTAGTTTTTCTGGCATATCTAATGTTGCCGGAACCTTAATAACATCAGTACAATGCAGTTTTTTTGATTCCGTGCAGTAAACAACAAAAGATGACATTTTTGGTGAAACTCGGACTCCTAATATCCTCATTGTATCTTCCTCTTATTATTAATATTAAATTTACCTTATCCACTTATCCCACTTACCTATATTTCACTCTCAAAACCGCCGAAGCGGTTAGCCGTGTTTTCTTAATAGCATTGATTGACTTAACATTACCTTGCCGTGTATGTATAGCTGATCAAACTCATCTTCATGTATTTCCCACGAGTCGTACAGTTTATTGTCGGATTTTACTCTAATAATATTTTTGATTATCTGTAATCTTTTGACATATAGATTACGTCCAAATGTGAACACATAAATACCATCACCCTCAAACGCTCGCTTTGACACATCAACATATATAGCATCACCACTTTCAAAGGTTCCTTGCATACTATCCCCGCTCACATTGATAACTTTTAAATTATTTGCATTAACCCCTTTAAATAATGTCTTTGCTTGCTCTGAATCATATTCCACTAATTTAATCACTTCCATCACATCCGAATTTAGATAACCAGAACCTGCACTAGCAGTAATATCTAATACTTCAATGTAGAATGAGTTTTCATTTTTATTTGTGATAGTTTCTTTTACGTTGCTATCTCCATTACCAAAAAGCAACCAACTTTTATCAACGTTCAAAAATTTAGAAATCTTATCTAAATTAGAGTTTCTCGGTATAGCAGTACCCTGCGCATATCTGCGAATCATTTCGTAGTTTATGCCTGTCCCTTTGCTCACGTCACCCATTCCCAAGCCTTTTTCGATCATTACTGAATGCAGTCTGTCTTTGAATTTATTATTTATAGTCTCGTTCATGTTTCTTTCCTTTTACTACTTTTAGTAGATTTTAATGTTAAAAAAAATTTGCGCAACACTATTTAAAGTAGTATCATTTTAATAAAAATACTACTTAAAGTTGTTTGGAGGTTGAATGTTACCAATTCAAAGAGCATTTAAAATTTTGGGAAATGAAAAGGGGCGAGGTGGAATATCAAGGTTAGCTAAGCATTTTGGTATAACGTCTTGGGCTGTTTCTAGATGGCAGTATGTTGCTGTTCCTGCTGAGCGTTGTCCAGACATAGAGTTTTTAACAGATGGACAGGTAACGTGCGAAGAACTCCGTCCAGATGTCAACTGGTCAGTAATTAGAGGTCGCTCATGAGCACATTGAACAATGAAAGCACACAAAGCCAATGCAAAAACATTTTTATATCTAACTCATTTCAAGTTCCCAACGCTGTTATTGATGAATTAATGGCTGATATGTCAGCTAATGCGTTACGTTGTTATTTACTGATTACTCGCAAAACCACGGGGTGGGGCAAAGCGAGCGATAAAATCAGTATATCTCAATTTATGCAATATTTAGGGATAAAAGACAAGCGCACTATTTATGTCGCTCTATCTGAATTAACAAATTTAGGTTTGATCAATGCAATTAAAAATAATGGTGAGATTACTGAATATTCACTAGTGTTGGAAACGTCAGAACCAGTGACAAAAAATGCTACTGGTAGCAAAAAATGCATAGAACCAGTGACAAAAAATGTACCCGCCACCAGTAACAAAAAATGTCACTCTACAAAAGACACTATAAAAAACAATATTACAAAAAAAAGGAACAATGATTTTGACCCTATGACTGCCAAACCAAAAAACGTGAGTGTTGACGTTTGGAAAAACTGGATTGATTACAGAAATTCGTTAGGTAAAAAACTACAACCACAATCGTGGGTAAAACAATCTCAAATGCTGGAGGCACAAGCAAATCCTGAATTGATAATTAACCAATCGATTATGAATGGTTGGCAGGGTCTGTTTCCTATCAAGAATAACACTGCTGTTAGCAATCATTCAAGCGACACGTCTTGGATAAACAACCTTGATGGAGAAATGTTCTGATGAAAAATATTGCTGAATTAGTTCCGCAAATCAACATCGTTAATGCCGTTGACAACTCAAAAAAGCAACAGCAGCAGGAACAAGTCGCTGAGGTTGTAAATAAATTATTTAGTCAACTGAGAGCCGCATGCCCTGCGATGTTCCATACTCTAAATCATAACGATGAGAATGCAATTAAACGCCAATGGATAATCGGTTTTGTTGAAAATGGCATCAATCCAGCAATGATTAATGCAGGTATGCGTATAGCCAGACAGCAAAATAACCCGTTTATGCCATCGGTAGGGCAATTTATCGGATGGTGTGAAAAAGGGTTGGCTGAACAATACGGATTACCAACCGCAGAAGGTTTGACTAAAGCCGTTATTGAATTTGGTAAATACAAGGGTTTTGATGATTTTTGCAATTACGATTACGGAAGCGATGCTAATTACTGGTTAATAAACGATCTCCACCGATTAATGCTGGATGAAAATTTGGGAAAAGAAAAATTATTAATCAGAGCAGAAAAAATGATTGCCGAAATGGCAAAAAGAATAATGATAGGTTGGGTAATACCAACACCGAACAAGGCGCTACCTAAAACAGTTCAAGGAAAACCGTTATCTCGTGAGGGGCAATTATCAAAGCTTTACGAAATAAAACAAAAATTTGGTTTTGGTCATGTCACGTCGAGTTAACCACTGCCCGCTCGGACTCAATCACATGCTCGACAAAATAGCATACGACTATGTGAGAGCGATAATAGAGCGTGGAACGAATACGGCAAAGATTAAACAGCAGTTAGCAGAGCGAGTTAAAAAATATTCAGAAGAAGATAAGGCAAAATTGAGGGAGTTGATACAGAAATGGCTAGATTATTAAAAATGTATGAGTGTGAGCACTGTAATAAAGTTCTCAGAAAAACAAAAAAAGGCATTGATAATCATGAAGCTAAATGTTTTTCAAACCTCGAAACTAAATCATGCGTTACATGCGATAACTTTTACGACGGGGGTCTCGCAATTTCTTTTGATGAGCGAAAAATCAACAGAAGATGTCATAAAGGCGTTTGCATAAAAGAACGGCTGCAAACTAATTGCAACCAATGGAACGAGCAAGACTGCATATTGGTTGATGATGACAGTATTTAGATTTGGCAAATGGAGGTATTAAAAATGGCTTACAAAATAACAGCAACAATCATAAAAAAATGGCAATCACCGACGAGCTGGACTCATTTTACCGATGAAGAATTAACAGTCGAACAATGCATTAAAAAGCTATCAAACGGTAAAGAGCCAGTTCAGCTTGATAATTTTGAGTGTGTGAGGGTTTAGGGATGAGATATGCGATGTACTTTTTAAAGCGATTTTTTGTAAGTCATTTAAATAAATTTAATAAAGACTGGGACAGAAAACTCAATGAAATTCTTGATGATTTTGAGATTGTAGAATCGAATCGATATTATGTAACACTTCAACACAACGGTGATAGTTATCAAGTTTGGATTGCTAATTACCCATACGGTTCGTACACACTCAAGGCAAAAAATGGAGCATATCTAAGCGATAAAGAACAGTTTAGACCATCAATTCGCACTCAGTATCGATTTGATAATTTAGTTTTAAACCCTGTTTTAAAAGAGATGGAAAAGCAAAAACAACAAAGAATTAAAAAATTTTATGAGTGAGATAAGTGATGAACGACAACGTAA
Source organism: Gilliamella sp. Pra-s60 (assembly GCF_009795755.1). Classification (NCBI taxonomy): domain Bacteria; kingdom Pseudomonadati; phylum Pseudomonadota; class Gammaproteobacteria; order Orbales; family Orbaceae; genus Gilliamella; species Gilliamella sp. Pra-s60. The sequence continues at coordinate 158,813 of NZ_WTFA01000001.1, forward strand.
AAAATCCAAAGCATTATCAAATAATCGAGGGTATCGAATCTATCGACATCATAGCACGAAGCATGACTGTAGAGCAGTTCAGAGGGTTTTGCCTAGGTAACATTCTGAAATATCGAATTAGAGCGGGTAAAAAAGATGCGTTAGAGCAAGATATCGCAAAAGCAAACGAGTACGAGAAGATTTTTGAAAATAAAAAACATATGTGCATTGATTTGGAGAGTAACTAAGTAATGGCAAATAAGAAAATATTTAAACTAGTTAGCGAAACAGTAAAAAACAATTTAATTAATTTTATTCGCTCATTGCCTACAGACAGTAAAAATCCATTAGTAGTTTGTATTCAAGAGATGACTAGAACTTTAGAGCAAAACGCCCGCATGTGGGCAACATTAACGGATATATCGAAACAAGTTAATTGGCACGGATTAACGCTAACTCCAGAAGAATGGAAGCACGTTTTTACAGCAACACTAAAAGGACAAAAAACGGTCCCCAATTTGGATGGGACAGGCTTTATTGTTTTAGGTCAATCAACAAGAAGAATGAGTAAAAAAGAATTAAGTAATTTGTTGGAGCTAGCATATGCATTTGGAGCCGAGAAAGGCGTTAATTGGAGCGAGCAATAGCAATAGTTAGAGAACAACGCAGAGAATACATTAATCAGCATAATTTAAACAAGGTTAACGATGAGCAGGCTAACTAAAGAAGCAAGAGGGCGAGAGTGCACGGTTCGACTACCATGCTGTAATCATAATCCAGAAACTACGGTGCTAGCACATTATAGACTGGCAGGAACGTGCGGAGTAGGTATGAAACCAAACGACTTACAAGGGGCATGGGCTTGCTCGGCTTGTCATGACGAAATCGACCGCAGGACAAGAAATCATGAGTATGAATTCGTTAGATTAGCGCACGCTGAGGGAGTAATCAGAACTCAGGACATACTAATCAAAGAAGGGAAGATTAAATTATGAGACCTGCAACGTTTGCGCTCGGTAGATTGAAATCTGGGCAGATGAATAAAACTGAAACCGAGTATTATCAGTATCTGAAAACACTTGAACAAGCTAACGAAATAATCTGGTTTAAATTTGAGGGCTTAAAATTCAAATTAGCAAATAACACAACATACACGCCTGATTTCGTTGTAATGAATAAAGATGGATTAATTGAATTACACGAAGTAAAGGGTTTTTGGATGGATGATGCAAGAGTAAAAATAAAAGTAGCTGCCGATATGTATCCATTTAAGTTTTTAGCGATAAAAAAGAAAGCTAAAAAACTAGGTGGCGGTTGGGAAGTCGAAGAATTTTAAGGATAACAAATGCTAGCAGAATATGTATACGTTGATGATGAGCCAGAAAAAATTATCAAGCAAATTAAAAGCGTGAGATTTAAAGCGGATTATGATATTACCGAGGTTTGCACTCGGTTCGGCAACTGGTCTAGAAAAAATCTATATTTAAAGCAAAATACGCCATCTTATTATAACTCTCAACCAAAAAAAATGAGAGAAATCTGCTCCGACAGTGATGCTCAAGTAATTAATCAAGCTTTTTTGTCTATTTTGGTTTTAAGTGGTCAGCAATCAAAAGATATTTATGACACTCTTATATTATCCTATTTCGGTGAAAAACAGGTAATTACGGATTATATAGTAACGGAGGGGTATGTAAGAAATGAATGGAAGAAGCAGGCAAGTGGTATTCATAGCGTGCCGTGTAAACAACTGTCTAAAGGTATTAGAGTTGACAACATCTATATAGTTAAACCTCAGTCAGTACAAGATATTGCAAGAAAACTTAATACAAACTGGAATGCGGTAGACAAGCTTAAAAAAAGAGGTGAGGACTACTTGCGGGGTTATTTTGCATCTTTAAAAGTTCAGTCGGGATTTGAGTTAGAGATGGTTAAAGACAGAATTATTTAATAGCACAAAAAGATAAAAATAATAGTTGACTTGGTCGCAAATGCGACCTATAATACTTACATAGATTCGGAACTGGTTCGAATCGAAACCTAAAGAAGAGGGATTTTAAAATGACTACATTAAATATTCAAAATATCAATATCGAAATTCAAGACTTGAATGAAAATTCTGATTGCCCACAACTGGGGATGATTCAAGTTAGTATGTCTTTTTATTTCAAAGATAAACACTATTGTTTTAGTCTTCAAACATCAAATACTTTTGATGCTGGTGCCGTAAGTTCATCTTTAGTTGTATATAAAGATGAAGATCAATATGATGAATTTGTGGAAGCTGTTTCAAAAGACAGCGAGGTAGATTCATGGGATGCGGAAGAATTGGTTGAGGAATTTTTTACTAAAGAAATCAGTGATCACGCTCAAGAGTTATTTGATTCTTATGTTAATAAAAATTATTTAACTCAAGATTTTAATGGTATGGACGCTAACTCTTTATCAAATGAGTTAAGGAGAGTTCATGACTAATACTGAATTAAAGGCGCTTAGGCGCCTGTTCTTTTTGGATGTGACAGAGGCTGCTCAATTCATTGGTAATTGTCATGTTCGCACATGGCAAAGATGGGAGCAGGGGACAAGAAGTATTCCGGATGATGTAGTTAAAATGATGAATCTTTTAATAGAAGAACGTCAAGGAATATTAGCTATGTTAAGCAACAACAGTTATGTAGATGCTACAACTGATAACATTTTATATTCTAGATTAATAGAATCTGTTAAAGCTGAGCTGTTTGCTAAGGGAGTTATTGATCATATTGTTAACACAGGAGTTGGTTGTGATTAAAGAACATTCTGCACTCAAGCATTTTAAATTAATAACGAAAAAATATCGCGGTTGCATTGAATCAATGTTAGAAGCTAGAGCCAATAACAAGTTCGAAAGCTGGCAATTTTTGAGTGAAACTGAAATAGTTGATATATTATTATCAAAATCATCGGGATTGAGCGAGGATAGATATCATGAAGTATTCGCAGATATGGCAATAGCTACTTGGGGAATTACAAAAGGCATTTACCGTTTTGATCAAGATTCATTTAATGCAGTTATTGACACAGAGCAGAATGACAAAATACCAAAAGATATTTTACTAAAATCTCCTGAATGGAGTATTTATATTGAATCTCCAAACCTAACATTATATGAAAGAGAAATAAAAGGCTTTTTTGTTTATATATTGGGAAATGAAATTCCAGAATATTTAATTATTGTTGGTGATTATGGAAATAATAAATGCGAAATTTGCACGCTAAGCTTTGCTAAAGATAATGTTAGTGAAATGCTATATGATGTTTTACAAAAGTATCGAGAGCATGAGAAATTCACTGTATTAGTGTCTGAGTTAAATAAAATTGTTTCGCTGATTATTTTTATTTGCACTCAGCAACAAGAAATAAATGGGACTCCAAAAAATCCAGTTGCAAGAAAAACAAAGCTTGGCTATAGGGTTGATGTTCGTGACACTACGCAGATTTGGGATGTAGGGCAAAGGATAGGAGCCGCCATACGATTATCTGAAAAACAAAAAAAATCGCATGTAGTTGATCATGATATTGGTAGAAACATGCCAAGACCACATATTCGACGAGCGCACTGGCATGGGTACTGGGTAGGTAAGGGGCGATCCGACTATAAACTCAACTGGGTGGCCCCTGCGCTTGTTAATATTAGTGATGATATTCCAGCGGTAATCCATAAAATAAAAAAATAACTCATTTAAAGCTTGATTTCTTAAGAGTACAGTGGTATAAAGTATCCAGACTGGAATTTTTGTATCCAAACTGTTTTTAAATAAAAGCCCGACTTTAAGTTGGGTTTTTTTGTGTCCAAATTTCATGCATGTCGGCGACATTAATGTCGTTGAACCGTAACCGTGCCTAAACCTTGTATATCACGTTTAGGTCAATCATTTTCAAGGGTCTAAAGCTCATACGGTATGAGCGGTCAACTCATAATTGAAAGGTAGCTTGGTTCGAGTCCAGCTAGACCCACCATAACAGTCCCCCTTGTACCTCTACTTATTTTGGTCAAGTAGCAGTAATTCTGCTTAATGCTGAGATTTGATACGTTTGGGGGCATCTACAGAATCGACAGCAAAGCTAGACACACACATAACTAACATTTAGCTAGTACGCTGTCACCTCATTAACTAACAAGAAGAATTAATTATGCCAATCAAAGATCCTAATAATTATGATTGGCTATACCAGTTAATAGCTGCTGTTGTCGGCTCTATTGCAAAAATAGCGTTTGATATTTTAAGCGGTAAATCATTCACGCTAAAAGTAGTCATTTGTCAAGTGATAGTCGCATTATATGCAGGGCAGCTAATGGCTTGGATAGCTACAAGTAGGCACTGGATAGATGAAGAAAAATATTGCGCTATAAGCATTGCAAGTTGGCTAGGTGCTGAAATGATAAAGAATATTGCTGATAGATTCAAAGATAAAACAGGAGGGAATTAATGAAACTAACAAGATTAAAAACAAGTGAGCATGGTACGTTTGGTAAACTACAACTACCGTCGGGTACGATTTTATCAACATTAGAGCTACTGTGGAAAGATAATCAGCGTCAGATTTCATGTATTCCAGTCGCTATATATCAATGCGATATTGTTAACTCACCAAAGTTTGGTCGAGTATATCAAGTTAAAGACGTTCCCAATCGTTCACATATTTTAATTCATGCAGGTAATTGGACCAAAGATACACAGGGCTGTATTTTAGTCGGCATGAGCAATAACGATACACAGTTATTTGAAAGCAAAAAGGCATTAAATTTGCTAATGAGTGAACTTAATGGTCAGTCATTTAAGTTGGAAATTATAGAAGCTTATGAATAAATTAAAATGCTATGGTTTAAAAACAATTAGATTATTTTTGTTTGATTGGATTGATTTTTTTGTTTTTCTTGTTGTTTTATGTGCTTTTTCGTATGAGGTAGGCGGTATGCCAAAATTAAACATCGCAGGCATAGTATTAGTCATTGTTGGGTTTATCTCAGCTATACATTTCGGTTGCAGCAATTATCAAGAAAAAAGGCGGCTACAAAAAGATAAAGCTGAACTGTTCGGAAAAATCGAACAGTTGAACCAGGATATCGCTAAAAACAACCAAATCATAGCTGATAACGAACAAAGCAAACATGAGTTAGAAAATAAATCTATCGAAAGGCAGGAGCAAATCAATGAGCAACTCAAAAATAATGGCTGTGCTAGTCAGTTTGTGCCTGTGCCTGTTTCTAACAGCTTGTACAACAGAGCGAAAGATTTACGTCAATCGACCGATACCAGCAAATTTACTCAGTGATTGTCTACCAAACTTACCACCTAAATCAATGACTTTCGGCGATAGCATCAAATATAACGAGCATTTGCTAAATGTTATTGAGAAGTGCAATGCTGATAAAAGGGCGATAAGAGAGATTGGTGGTGAATGAAACTTGACGGTATTTTGTGTGTGAGTTATTCTATTAGTGTTATTAAACAATTTGTTACATTTCTATCTGTATCATGTTTAATTTCTTTACTCAAAGGGGGTCTGGCTTCTAAGTTTGCCGACCGTGAGCCAACTCCCCTTAAAACCACTAACTTAGATACTCATCATTAATAGCTTTTCAATAATAAATAACTATTCACTTTTACCGCATAAAGTATAAAAAATCCTGGGCACTTATAAAAAATAACTGCATATTTAATCAAATTAGCGAAATCCAAATGAATTCATTAAAAATTACTTATAAAAAAGTTAGTGACTTAAAAAAACATATCAAAAATTCAAGAACGCATTCAGACGATCAGATTCAGCAAATAATTAATAGTATTATAGAGTTTGGTTGGACAAATCCGATTTTAATCGATGAAAACGATATTATAATTGCTGGACATGGACGTCTAGATGCAGCAGAAAAACTTAATCTTGATGAAGCCCCTTGTGTTGTTTTGAGTGGCTTAACTGATGTGCAAAAAAAGGCTTACTTAATCGCTGATAACCAGTTAGCTCTTAATGCTGGATGGGATTTTGATATTTTGCAAGCTGAGATTGCTGAATTAACACTGAGCGATTTCGATATTAGCCTGCTTGGATTCAGTGATAGCGAGCTAAATAATATGAATTCAAAAACAGAAATTGATTATCCAGACTCGTTTTCTGAGTGCGATGAAACAAACTTAACTCATAAGTGTCCAAGGTGTGGTTTTGAGTATGACTAATTATAAAATACCATCTGTAGCTGAACTAAAATTACAAACTGAAAATAATAATCACAAGTTCGAAGTAGTTAGTTTGTTTGCCGGAGGCGGGGGGAGTTCAACTGGTTATAGAATGGCTGGTGGCAAGGTTTTGGCTGTTAATGAATTTATCCCAGAGGCTCAAAATACGTACGCCAGCAACTGGCCAACCACTCATATATTCAAATGTGATATAAGAGATCTAACGGGAAGCGACATTTTAAACAAAATCGGTAAGAAAAAATTTGAACTAGATGTATTGGACGGTTCACCGCCTTGCTCTGCGTTTTCAACCGCAGGGAGTAGAGATAAAGGCTGGGGTAAGGTAAAAAAATATTCTGATTCTACACAAGCAAATGTGGAAGATTTGTTTTTTGAATACATAAGGATATTGAGAGATGTGATGCCTAAAGTTTTTGTTGCGGAAAATGTATCTGGTTTAGCTAAAGGGGTTGCCAAGGGATATTTGAACGAAATTTTAAGGGAATTAAAATTATCAGGCTATCAAGTTAGCTGTAAAATCCTTAACGCAAAATTTCTTGGTGTGCCTCAGTCTCGCAATAGAGTTATTTTTGTTGGCGTTAGAAATGATATCTGGCGAGAATCAATGAAAAACAAAACTCATCCAACACCTTTTAATTATATTGTTAATTTAAAAGATGCGTTTGAAGGATTAATTTTCACTAACAAAGATAGATTAGAAACAGATTTAACAAGATACAAAGTTTATGAGCTACTGAAAGCAACCCCCATTGGCAAATCACATCATAAAGCATTTACATTAGCTAAAGCGTCACCAGATGACGTCTCTCCCTGCATAAAGGCGACAACAGGAAAAATAGGCGCAAGAGAATCCTACCACTGGGATAACAGAGCGTTTACTGTGTCAGAAATTAAGCGAATCATGTCGGTTCCTGATGATTATATCCTTACAGGATCATATCAACAGCAGGTTGAACGACTTGGAAGAATGGTGCCACCTTTAATGATGAAAGCTGTTGCGGAAAATATTTATCGAGAGATTTTAAAGTATGGAAATACCTGAAAACTGGTCTTTTAAAAATAAAAATGTTGTTGATAATTTTGACTCGCATGTAACCGAACAACTCCCTTGGTATCCTTTAGCTACAAAAATGGTTGAGCATTTAATAAGAGCTTATTTGCCTCACGACGGGGTGTTAATTGATTTTGGTTGTTCAACTGGGAATATTACAAAAGAGTCAGAATCTGTACTAAAAAGTAGAAATGCGAAAGCTATATCAATTGATAACTCAAAGGAAATGGCTAACGCATTTAAAGGTTATGGTGAGTTAGTTATAGATGACATGGAGAACTATTCTTTACCTTGTTTTGATGTTGCTGTTTGCTTTCTTTCGATTATGTTTATGAAAGTTTGTAATAGAGAGCGGTTTATAAATTCATTGATTGAAAAATGCAACAAAGGTGGCGTGATTATCATTGTTGATAAACTACAATCATTTAACGGCTATCTAGGTACCGTAATTAGTCGATTAACTCTATCAAACAAAATCCTGTCAGGTTGCACTCACAAAGAAATTATTGAAAAAGAGTTAAGTATATCGGGTGTTCAAAGACCAATAGAGAAAAGTGATGTGAATAAATTCACTAAGTGGTTGCAGATTGGTGAGTTCGCAGGGTTTATTTTCGAAAAATGATAAATTATCAGGACAGAATATGGCAAGACCAACAAACTACAGAGAAGAATACGCTGAACAGGCTAGAAAGCTGTGCTTGTTGGGTTATACAGATAAACAATTAGCGGATTTTTTTAATGTTTCAGAGCAAACCATTAACACATGGAAAACTAAGCATCCACAGTTTCTTGAGTCCATAAAAAAGGGTAAGGAGATTGCAGATGTTGAGGTAGTTGAATCATTATATAAAAGAGCCATTGGTATTGAATATGAAGAAGTTGAGTTAAAAACCGATGGGAAAAATAAATCTAAACGAGTGATTAAAAAATTAATTCCACCCGATACAACTGCTCAAATTTTCTGGCTTAAAAATCGACAACCGCATAAATGGCGAGATAAACAAGAAATCGATCACCAGTCATCAGATGGCAGTATGTCACCAAAGCAAGTAAAAGATTTAACTGACGAAGAATTAGAAGCGGAGCTGGCAAAATATGGAATTGAAAAACCAGAGGTTAGCCGAGCTACTGCTAGAACAAAAAATAAGGCGCGCTAGAAGTTCATTTTGGGAATATAGGACGCTTATCAACACAAATTTAAAGCAAGGCTGGTGGCAACAAGAAATAGCAGATAGATTACAGCAGTTTTATAATGATTTAATGTCCGGTAAGCGTCCAAAGCTTGTTATACAAGCCCCCCCACAACACGGTAAATCAGTTCAGATCATTGATTTTATATCTTGGTTAGCTGGTAAATTGCCAGAATACAGAACTATCTACACATCTTTTTCTGAACGCCTTGGGATAAGGGCTAATCTACGATTACAGCGCGTTTATGATAGTGATATTTATAGCAGAGTTTTTCCAAACACTAAAATATCGAGTAAGAACGCTGTAACAATATCAGCTCAGCGGTTAAGAAACAGAGAAATAATCGAATATATTGATCATGAGGGTTATTTCAGAAATACAACTGTTAGAGGGTCTATTACTGGTGAGTCGTTAGATCTGGGTATTATCGATGACCCAATCAGAGGCAGGCAGGATGCTAATAGCTTGGCAATTCGTGATGCGACGTGGGATTGGTTTACTGATGATTTTTTTACGCGATTTAGTGAAGAAGCTGGGTTGTTGGCAATATTGACTAGGTGGCATGTTGATGACCCTATCGGACGTTTAATTGATGCGGACCCTACTGTTAAGGTGTTGAGCTATCCAGCTATTGCGGTTCATGATGAAAAACATCGTAAAGCAGGAGAGGCATTATTCCCAGAGCATAAGAGCCTTGAGTTTTTACTTGAACGTAAAAAAATAATGCCACCTGCTAATTTTGAAGCGTTATATCAACAAAATCCATTTATTACCGACGGTGGCATATTTAAAACCGAATGGTTCAAGTCATATCGTGTATTACCCAAGCTTAAATTTGCCGTTATTACGGTTGATACAGCCCAAAAAACGAAAGAGCAAAACGATTATTCGGTATTTGCACTCTGGGGGCAGGGTGAAGACGGTAACGCATATCTAATTGACATCTTGCGTGGTAAATGGGAGTCGCCCGACTTAATCAAAATGGCTAAAGCTTTCTGGCATAAGCACATTCCTATTTTCAATATTCGGTCTATGAATGTGGAAGATAAAGTCAGCGGAACAACACTGATTCAAACGCTATCTAAATCAGTTGACCACGTTATACCGATCAAAGCTGTTCAACGTAACATTGACAAAATTACACGCGCCAACGATGTAGCACCTTTCATCGAAAGTGGTAGGGTTTATTTACCGGAAAAAGCGGAGTGGTTAAATGATTTTATTGTTGAACATGCACAATTCCCCAACGGCGCACATGACGACCAAGTGGACACTACGTCAGATGGTTTGAATATTATTTTTGGGAAATCTATTACTAGTATCTGGGATGTTTTATGACAAAAATTAACTATCTTACGGATTCATTAGAAAGCCTGTACACATCACTAGGCAATAAAAACGATTCAGTGAGATATTCGAATAAGAAAATATCTGACAGGCAATTGTTAAACATGTATAGCAGTTCGTGGCTGACAGGCAAATACATCGATAAAACAGCAGATGATATGCTTAAACTGCCAAGAGTGTTTAGCGGTGATTATGATGAAAATCTGCTAAAGCTTGTTATTGAAAAGGAAAATCGATTGAAGCTAAACGAGATAAAAGAAAAATTTTTGGCGTTTAGCTCACTACTAGGTGATGCGTTAATTGTCGCTATTACTGATGCTGATGATTTGTCACAACCGCTATCAGATGTCGAAGATATTCAGCGTTTCATCGTGTTAACTAAAGGCGAGTTTAATCCAGATAGTAATATTGATGATGATTTAAAGTCTGCGAATTTCGGTAAACCAATTTACTACACAATCGGGAAGAATGATAAGGTCCATCATTCGCGCTGTCACAGATTGAAACTTGGTAAATCAAAACTGACAGATAGAAACCAATTCGGCATATCGGACTTGCAAAACAAATACAATGCTATCCGCTTATTTGACACAACAATTACATGTATCGGCGATATTATTCAAGATAGTAATGTTGATGTATTGTTTATTCCTGATTTGATAGCAAAAGTGGCACAAGGCAAAGAAGATGATATTAGAAAGTTCATCAATCTAATTAATCATACAAAATCATCTATGAATGCTATTGCGCTTGATGCGGGAAATAGTGAAGCTCAAGGGCGTTGGGAGCAAAAAACAGCAACATACGGCGGATTATCTGAGGTTTTAACAAAACTCATTACTGTTACAGCAGGTGCGCTAGATAGACCGATTACTGTGTTATTTGGACTATCTGCGAGCGGATTTTCAACTGGTGAAGAAGATTTAGAATCATATCACGGCACAATCAACGCATTACAAGAAAGCAGATTGCGACCAGCTCAAGAATTTATCGATAAATTCATTCTCGATAAGATGATGCCTAACCACGGACTAACGTTTGAATACCCTTCTATCAAGGTTATCAACGAGGATAAAGAGGCAACAAGGTTTAGTCAGTTTGCTTCTGCAATATCTGGGTTAGTAACAGCAAATGTTATATCAGATAAAGTGGCTCAAACTGAGCTAATCGCGCGTAAACTCCTAATCAATACGACTGAGGAGGATTTGAAAGATGGAGATTTATTCTCTGCTGAAGAATTCGCTACAGGGGCGTGATAGGTTTTTACCACCAACAACGCCAAGTAAAAGAGCTGAGGTTTATTATCGTGATGCGTTAGCTGATTTTATCCGAGCGATGATAAACCGAATTACTGATGCGCTGAGCAAAAAAAACTTGGTTGATGCTGTTGCTATTAGTGATGATGATTACATTAACTCGTTAATTGAAGTGCTAGCGTCAATTGCTGGCGAGCGCATTGAGGAAAGAGCTAAATTACTGGCTACTCGATTCGTGACTAAGGTCCACTATCAGAACAAGACACAATTTACTCGAAACTTTAAAAATGCTTTTGATGTTGACCTCTCAAGCATTATCGAAAAAGAAATTTTGGGCGATACGTTAGCAGTAGCTATTCAACAAAATGTAGAGCTTATAACATCAATCAAAAATGACTTTATCAATGATATCGGTTCAAACGTTTTCACAAACTACAAAAAGGGTTTTAGGCACGGCGAGCTAATTAATGAAATTCGTGCTAGAGGTAATGTCTCTTATTCTCGTGCAAAACTCATTGCAAGAGACCAAACAGCCAAGATTAACGCTGATTTTGAAGAAGAGCGCAATAAGAAGCTAGGTTTTGATGTCTACAAATGGAAAGGCACTGGTGACGCACGAGAGCGTGAATCGCATTTAGTTTTAAATAACATGCTGTGCAAATATTCTGATCCCACTGTCTATTCAGATGATCAGGGTAAAACGTGGAAAAAGCGCAAATCAATTGGCGGATATATCGGTAAATGTGGGGAAGATTATCAATGCCGATGCTTAGCTATTCCTTACATTAAATTCTAATCAAAATTACTAACTTAATGCTCTTAACTGAGTAGGATTATTTACGTCTAAAAGAGGGCTTTATGGCTTGGGAAATAACACCGCAGGGCTACTTAAAAACAACCGCCAAAATTACAAAAGGAACTGTATTGCAGTACTACGGGCATGAAATTGGATTAACTGACAGCAGAGCAAATAGGCTTATTGATGTTAACCGCACAATTGAGGAGCTTAGTAAAGCTGACACGCTCAAATCAATTGACGGCATGCCGATCACAATCACACATCCCGACAGAAAATCGGTTGATGCTAGCGACTGGAAAAATAAAACAGTGGGTCATGTTCAAACCCCAAGGGTTGAGGGTAATTACATCGTATGCGATGCATATATTCAAGATGCGTCAGCAATTGAATTACTCAAAAACAAAGATATTCGCGAGTTATCTGTCGGCTACGAGCCTGCGGATATTCAAGAAGAAAACGGAAAGTTTTATCACAAAAATATCAAAGTCAATCATGTTGCTATCGTTGCCGAAGGTCGCGCTGGCTCAGATTGTAGATTAAACGATAGTAAACCAAAAATAGGAGCAACATTAATGAAATTTAAAGCAAAAAGAAAGTCGCTTGTTGACGCTATCAAGAAGTTGTTAACAGACTCCGACTTATCTGCTGATGAAATCAGTAAAAAAATTGATGAACTCATGCAACAGCTTGAAGAAGTTCAAGGTAAAGAAGATGAAGAATCAAAAGCCAAGGCTGATGAACTTCAAAAACAAATCGATGAGCTAAAAGCAAAACTTGAAGCTTTGAACGATGAAGAACCAACAGCAGGCGAAGACGACAAGGACGCCAGAATTACGGCTTTAACGGCAGAGCTTGAACAGGTTAAGAAAGAGCGTGATGAATATAAAGCGCGCGTTGAAGAACTTGAAGCAGAAAAAGACAAGGACAGCGTGATGAATGATGCGAAAGCACGATTCCCGAAAGTTAAGCTAAATGATGCTAAAAGTGGGCGTGATGTTCGAGTTGGCGTGTTAGTCGATCATGGGATTTACACAAAGGGCCAAGCATCAAAATTAACAGACGCAGAAATCAGAGCAGCTTATGCTGGTCTAGTAGCTACAAGCACTAAGAAAAACAAGGTTGTTTCAAGTTTGCTTAATGACAGCAAAGAAGCACCAGCAAAATCAGCCAGTGCGCGATTAGGAGGTAAATAATATGGGTTACAGTTTTACAAGTTGGGATTCAGATCAGGGGACAATGCAACCAGGCTCTATTCACCGCGTATCAAGTTCAGATAGCAAGGTATGGGGTGAAGAAAATTTAACTGGTAAAGATTTATTGTGCGGTACTTTCGTTGCAGTCAATGCGGACGGCGGTATTAAAGCAATCGAATCAGCAAACGATTTAATTCACGGTATTATCGTGCGTGATATTTACGGCGATAAGCACCCGAATAACCGTCACATCAACATCGGACACTTTTCTCATGGTGATTCAGTTGTTGCGTTAGCGGTAAATGACATCGAGTTGAAGCGTGGTGAGCGTGTTTATATCGTACCGACGGGTGATGATGCTGGGAAAATCACAAATGTTGCCGAGGGTAATATTGACTTAGGTTACTGGGTCGAGCGTGTCAGCAATGGTAATCACTGTGCAGCGATCACACTAGGTTATGCGCAATCGGTAAAATCAGTAGCAAGAGGAGTTAAAGCGTAATGGCATATGAAAATGTAGATTATAGTGACGTTATCACAGAACAACTGTTAGAGCGTGATAAACAGTTACAAGAAAAAGAACTACCTGAAATTAATATCGGTCAAGCTGTGCCTGTTACAGAAGGGCTTGATTTTGCAACCGAAGAATGGGAATACGGTGTTACTGAAGTTCGCGGGTCTGTTAAAAATGGTGTAATTGGTATTAAAACCACATCACTCGAAACAATTGACAGCACCATTGAAGCGAAAAAATCGCCGGTAGTTCAGTGGGCTAAAGGTTTGGTTTACACTCAACAAGAAATTGAGAAAGCTCAGAAATTAGGTATCAATTTACCAGCTAAAAAGCAAAATGACTTGTACGCTAACGCGGTGGCAACTATTCAATATGCTGGATATGTTGGGCATGAACAAAAACCCGGTCAAGAAGGGCTGTTAACTGGTAAGCAGGTTGAAGTTTATAACGACACATCAGGTAAGACGTTAGAAGAAATGTCATCTGAGGAATTCGTTAAAATGATTCTTGGTGCATACGATAAAGTTTGGTCTCGTTCTGACTATACTATTCAGCCAGCCAATATCGCAATGGATGCAAAAGATTTCATGACAGCAATGCAGAAATTCGACCCAAATCCGCAAATTGTCGGCACGGATCTATTACCAATTGCTGCTATGGATCGTGTCATGGCGGCATTGCGAAAAGCGTCACAAAATGACAGCTTTAATGTCAACTTTGTTAAAATTCCTGCTGGATACGCCAAAAATATTAACAAAAACAAATCACGTTTAGTAATCTATACGCCAGACGAAGATTATCTTGAAATGAAAGTACACATGCCAGAAATCTTAGAAGTAATGCGAAAAGATTTACTCTCATATCAAAGCGGCTATCGTTCAGCATTTACTGGTGTAATGTGGAAAGAGCCTAAATCTGCGCAGTATGTAGACTATAAAGTCTAAAAATAAGGGGTATTTATGAACTTTCGTGATGAATACCCCGAATTTTCAAAAGTCGATGACGGCACAATCAAGAATTTCTTAGAAAGCAGTGCGTTAGTTGTGAGTGAAAAGGCATGGGGTAAATTATACGACCTCGGCTTGTTTGCTTACACGGCGCACAGATTAGCTATCAAGGGCTTTTTAAATCGGGATTTAGACGATAACGTTATTTTTAACAATGGCGAAAACTTTAAATCAGTATCGAGCAAATCAGCAGGCGGTTTATCAATCGGCTACACATCACAAAACACATCATCTGGCAACCCAAGTGACTACGATTTAACTTCAACATCATACGGTCAAGAATACTTACGCTTACGCCGTTTAATAACTCCGATTGGGGTTATCGGATGAGTGAATTAGAAATCGTAAAACGACTAAAAGAAGTCATGAAGCGAGCTGAACAACTAAACCGAATTCAATTGGTTGTTGGTATTCCGAGTGATGAAAATTCACGAAAAGAATCGGCTAGCATAACCAATGCCGAACTTGGTGTTATTCATGAATTTGGAGTGCCTGAAAAAGGTATTCCAGAACGTTCTTTTATGCGGTCCACAGCGTCAGAAGAAGCCGAAAACTTGGGGCGACTTGGTAATGCTCGTATCGCCGAATGCTTGAAAGGTCAAAAATCTGCGCATGATGCTTTTGCTGATGTTGGTGCTTATTTGCAAGGTAAAATCGTTGAGAAAATAACTGATGGCGATTTTGTGGCAAATAAAGAAGAAACAGCAAAGCGTAAGAAATCAAGTAAGCCGTTGATTGATACTGGACAACTACGGGCATCAATAACTTACGAGGTAAGAGAAAATGAATCGTGAATTAATATCGCAATTTTTAAGCGATCCGTTTTTTGCTACTAAAGTTAATTTTGAATCGCTTGGTGATATTACCTGCATTATTCAACCTGCTAGTAATGATGATTTACAAATATTACCCGAGGGCGATAGGTATAACCCAACCGTTAGAATATTTTCTCGTGAAAAAATCACTAATGGCATGCTGTTTCATCATCACGGTATGAGATTTAAAGTTATTTCGGAATCAATATGGAGCGATTATGGCTATTACGACTGTCTCGCGACTAGATATGATGGCTCTCAGACGCACGATAGCGGAGGTTTTGACGTTACCTGAGGAGTTAGTATTTGATGCTAACAATATGCAGGACGTTTCAAAACTGGATAAATTCATCACTGTACTAAATGCGTATCAGTCGGATATCGGGACCGAGGTTAGGTTCAATGGTACAGATGAAGAAGAAATGGCATCAACTCTTAGAGAAGTCACTATCTCAATCAATGCATACGGTAAGAATGCGTACGATATGCTGTGCAAATTAACCGAATCAATGCGATTAACGGTGGTTTGGCAGAGGTTGAGGCGTCTAGGTATGGGATATCTAAAATGCTCGCAAATTCGAAGCTTGCCAACAACTATTGCAGGTGGCAAAGAACAGCGTGCACAAGTCGATCTTACATTTTCCATTAATCCGATCGTTAAGTCTCAATTGAGGCGTGGCGATACAGTAAAATTTAATTTAGAGAAGGGGTAATAATGAGTTTACCAATCAGTCAGGTGGTGGATGTAACTCTACCACAATCACCGCGGGGCGCACAAAAGCGTGATTTGAGTGTTGTTGCTATTTTCACTGATGAAATGTGCGACGAATTTACAAATCCAGATACTCGCTACGTCGTTGTTTCAGATGTTAACAGTGTAGCGTCTTTATTTGGTACTAATTCAGATGCGTATCGTGCTGCCGCTGCGTTATTTTCAGCACGACCAAAACCGAAAACTGCGTTAATTGCTAGATATATGAAAGAAAATTTCACATCATCAGCAATTAGTTCAAAAATCAATGGCTCAGCGTTAGCAGTTTCATATATTCAATTTAAAAATATTACCGACGGTTATCTGTCATTTTACTTCAATGATGTAAAAATCGATGTTAAAGAGCTGGATTTTTCGACTGTTTCAAGTATGCACGATGTAGCAAATGTCGTTAATGCAAAGCTAAATGATCTTGGTGTCAAATTCATTTATGACGCTGTCGGCAGTCGTTTTATCTTATCAGCAAACACTGATGGCAAGGGTGCTAATTTTGGTTATGTATTTGACGCGCAATTAGATGGTACTTATATCGGTAGCATGACTAACCTAATTGATGGAAGAAGTACGCTAATTAACGGTGAAGATGCGATCACTTACAATAAAGAAACACCTGCTGAGGCATTGAGCAAGTTACAAAACCAATACCAAAATTGGTACGGCGTTTATTTTGCCAACACAATTACTGACGCTGAATTAGTTGAAGCTCATGACTGGGTTGTCGCTCAGGGCGTCGAAAATGCAAAAGTCATGGCGTACACAGAAACCCGACCAGCCAACATTGAATATACTGATACAAACGTACTTAAAACGCTATCAAAACGTAATAGCGGTCGTTTAATGGTTCAGTATAACAATAAGGGCAATACACATGCCGCGGCTGAATTAATGGGCATTGCTTTGACAACGGTTTGGACGGGTGTAAACACGGCTAAAACGGTTAAATTCAAGCAAGAAGTTAGTGTCACATCAGACGATAAAATCACTATCAACGAAGCAACAAAATGCCGACGTTTGGGTATTAATTTTTATACTGATTATGCAGGTGTAAATATGCTAGCCGAGGGTGTTATGCTTGGTGGTACATTTATTGATGAAACAGTTGGTCTAGATGCTTTCATTAATGTGTCGCAAGTGCAAATGTTTAATACGTTGCAGGGTAATCCGTTTAAAATTTCGCAAACCGATAGAGGGCAAGAAATTTTACTTAGCGCAATGAAAATTCCGGGAGAACAGTTTATTAATAATGGGTTCTTGGGTTCTGGAAAATGGACGGGCGGAGATGTTGGCGAACTATCATACGGCGATCATATTAATGGTTACTATTTCTATTCTGATTCGTTCGACATGCAAGATACAGCAGATAGAGAGGCTCGTAAGATGATGCCTATCAACTGTGCGCTTAAACTTGCTGGTGCGGGTCATAGCGTCGATATCATTGTTCAATTTAATCGATAAGGATTTTATATGTCTAAATCATTTTCTTTAGAAGATGCCGTCTTGACTATCGACGGCACTGAAATTACTGGCTACGAGAATGCACAAGATGCTATTAGCATTGCACCAATCGGCGACGACGGTGATATCACATACGGCATTAACGGCAAGGGTGTTTTTGTTCATTCTTGTAATCGTGGCGCAACTGTTACTATTAAAACGTTACAGCATTCTGAAACTAACCAAAAATTAAATCAGTTACGTAATGCTCAAATTAACAACCCAACAACAGCGACGGGTAAATTAATTACGTACAAAGATTTACGCAACGGTGATGAGTTTTTACTAACGGGGTGCTGGTTTACAACACCTCCAACGCACGCACGGGGAACGTCTCACAACGGCGTAACATGGACATTTAAAGCAACTAAGGCAGAATTTGACATTAAAGGCGGTTTATAATGCAAAGCACAGATTTTACTATTGATGATGTAGTTTATACATTCACACAAGCAGATTTTTTCAAGTCAAATAAATACCTAAAAAAATTAACAGCCTTGCTCCAAGGCTGTTTTTCATTCGAGGGTAATAAATCAGGTTTTGATATTGGTCAACTAGCATCAAATATCGGCTCTGAACAATTTGCTGAAATAGAAAAGTTCATACTTGATTATGTTACTGCTGTAGATGAAAACGGTAAAAAAGTACTGTTTCAAAAACCGCAAGAGGCAGGTGAGTTTTTTAACACACATCGAAGTCATTACTATCAAGTCATTATTGAGGGGCTAAAATTCCATTTTTTGGGTTTTTTACCAAATGGCCTATTGTCCAATCTAAGTACGCTCAGCTTGGAGGAGATAGCTCAGAAAGCGATGTAGATTGGTTTGTGTGGGGCGTTATCGTAAATAAATACGCAACGCTCCACGAGCTTCGAACCGTGTATTCTCTTGATGATGTTATCGATATGCACAACGTAATAGCTGAAACTAAATTAGCAGAAAAGCAACAACAGCAAAGTGAGGCGCAATAATGTTTTTAGAAGAATTTTTGATAAAAATCGGTGTTGATGCCTCAAAAGCTGGTGAAATAACGAAAGTTGTTAATAATTTACAAGCTGGTGCAAATCAACTTGCAGATACCGCTAATAGCATACAAGAAGATGCAAACAAGGCTATTCGCGAGACAAAAAAATCAACGGCGGAAGCAGGTAAAGCAGCAAGTCAAACAAAATCGAAATTATTTTCATTGAAGATGATTTTGGTTGCGTTAGCTGCAACAGCTGTATTGTACGGTAAAAAATTGATTGGCGCTTTTAATAACGCAATCGATAAAGCCAAAGAGCTTGCCACAAAAAAAGGTGCTTTGTTCAGCATCTCACAAAAGGAGCTTAAACAAGCTGAGCTTTATAAAAGAGAAATGAGCAAGACTGGACTAGCTCTTGATAGCATAAAAACTAAGATTGCACTAAATCTTGCGCCTGCTTTGACTAATTTAATTGCTGGATTTCGTAACTGGTTAACAGTTAATAAGGAATTGATTGCTGACGGCATTACCAAAGTCATTAAAGCGGTCGGGATGGTTATTCAGATTGTTGTTAATTTTGTTAAATTTATTGACAAGATTGTGTCGGGAACGATTGGCTGGAAAAACGCTGTAATTGCCTTTGGTGTTGCGTGGGCTATTTTAAATAGGGCTTTTTTACTAAGCCCTATTGGCAAAATTATTCTTTTGATAACTGGCTTAATGTTATTGATTGATGATCTCATGGTCTACATGAACGGCGGTAAAAGCCTGTTTGGTGAGTACTGGCAACCATTTATCGACGGAGCCAAAGCAGCGTGGGAATTTGCAAAAACATTCTGGGAATTTCTCAAAGCATTGTGGACTGGCGATACTAAAAAAATAAAATCGTTATCTAAGAGTTTGTTTGATTCGATAGTAAGCGGTTTTAAATCGCTAATAGCTGGCATCAAGTCGTTACTGTCAAAAGCGTTCAAGAGCATACTAATGTTTTTTGGTATGTCTGAAAGCGAAGCAAGCAAGACGGTAGATAGAATCGGTAAGATTTTTAACTTTATTATCGATGTGATCACCTTTCCGTTTCGAATGTCATATAAATTCATCTGCCAAATAATGGACTGGCTAGGTATTGATGCTGGTGACGTTGTTAATGCCATTGGCGAGACGTTTAAAGCCATTTGGGGTCTTATTACAAGACCCTTTAAAGAGGCTTGGGATTTTATTAATAAATTATTTGACATATGGGAAGATGACACTACCACTACTACAGAAAAACTAGGCGAAACGCTTTGGGCTATTTGGGATTTTGTGACGTGGCCGTTTCGAGCTGCTTGGGACTTTGTTAAAGATTTATTTGGATCGTGGGTTGATGATGTCAGTGACACTACCAAGAAATTTGCTGAAACGTTTTTAAAAGTGCATGAGTCAATTACTGCACCGTTCAAGAAAGCAATGGATTGGATAAAAGATAAATTTTATGGATTTATTGATTCAGTTAAAAGTAAAGTTAAAGGGGCTTTATCGTGGATTGGGCTAGGTGGTGACGATGACGAGATAGAAGTTACAGCTAAGCGATTAACTAACACAAACATACAAGCAAAGCTAAGCACAGACGGAGCTAAAGCAGGAAGTCTTATACCAGCAAACAAAAACATCAATAATAACAATGCGGTAACTATCAATAACACGATGAACGTTACAACACCTCAAGAGGGTTTTGATAGCTTGAATAGCATTTCTAATAATGCTGCGAGACGTATAAACGATAATATACAAACAGCCTTGGGGTCTAACTAATGTTTCAATCTATATTAAATAAATCATCAAAAGATAGTGGTTTGATAATTACTGATAACACAGTATTTAGTCTCGATATCAATACTGTTGAGCAACACGCGTCAAAATTAAGGGTAACTGAAAATCCAATAGAAAACGGGGCTAATATTGCTGATCATGCGGTATTAGACCCTAAAGAAGTGACAGTGTACGGTTTAGTGGTCGGGTACGAAACTAATGCATTTTCATTTGATAATTTATTGGGTTTTAATTTTTCAGATTATCCGCTACCGATGCCGATTAAGACCGTGACAGCGCAGGCGGAAAATATGATAAATCGCTTTGCATCACATTTTAAAACTGGCGCAAAAGCTGTTAATCAAGTTGTGGCTGATTTTCTCCCCGACTATCAGTCTCCGCTGTTGAATAGTTTATCATCCGATCGTATTGCTGATGCTCATGAAAAATTGTTAGCTGTACAGCGAAGCGGTGAGCCTGTAATGCTACAAACAAACACACGGCAGTATAAAAACATGATACTTACGTCTGTTGGACTTACTCAAAAGCAAAACACAAGTGGTGAATTTGTATTAACGTTTCGCGAAATTTTCATAGTTGAGACACAAATCGCTAGTGGCCTGAGTGTACCAAAACCGAAAACAAGGAACCTTGGTAAAACTCAACCGCAAGAAGAACGATCGGGGCTAGATAATATTGTTAGAGGTTAAAATGTATGTCATACAAACAACAAGCGATGATGTGTTAGAACAATCATTTTCATTATACGATATGAACTTGCGGTTAACATTAAGATATAACGCAATATCAACTGGGTATCAATTTGATTTATTTGATATTGATAAAGATGAATATATCACGAAAAACAAAGGGCTGTCTGTCGGTAGCCCGTCATTAATTGAGTTCAATTTACCTTTCGTGTTGGTATTAGATGACAAATCAAGGCTTGGAATTAATGCAATATCTAAAGATGATCTTAATAATCGTATGCAATTATTAATAATGACTAAAGGTGAGTATCGTGAAGCAATTCGGGCGAGTTCTAGAACTTAAAATCGGTAATCGCAAAGAAAGCATTGTTATTAATAATTTGCGTGTCGCTTTTTCAATTAAAAAAACGCTAACATCAGAGCCAAACACTGGCGAAATATCAGTTTATAATCTCAATGATTCAAACCGCAATCTTATTACTAGTAAACAGTATCATTTTTTAGAATTATCAGTCTGCTATAAAGAAGATGTTTTGAGGTTGATATTCTGCGGTGATATTTTGACGGTAGAAAATAAACTGACAGGGCAGGACATCATCACAACAATGCGGTGCGGTGATGGTCACCGAGCTTATACCGAGAAAACCATTATTAAAACAATGCAAAAAGGGCAAAAAGATAGCGACTTTTTAAACGAAGCGGTCAATAGCTTTGGTGTCCAAAAAGGCGCTATTAATTTGCCAAATGATAGGGCTTTGCCTCGTGGTAAGGTGCTTATGTGTGACACACGCGAGGCTATGCATAAAATCGCTATTAACAATAACGCTGATTGGTCTATACAAGATGATCAGCTAGTTGTTATACCTAAAAATAAAGCGTTAGCTAATAATGAGGGTTGGGTAATATCTAGAAATACAGGGATGATAGGAAGCCCCAAAAAAACTAATGATGGGCTAGAAATTACAACGCTATGCAATCCGCATTATAGAATCGGTTCGCTTGTTCGTGTTGAGTCAAAGCTTTCGGAGTACAACGGCGATTATAAAGTCAAATCAATTGAACATAACGGCGACTTATACGGTACTAACTGGCACAGTAAATTGGTTTGTACAGGTGGAAAGTTTGAAAAAGTATAAAAACACGTCACGCTTAAAAATATTATTTATCAATTAGTTAAGTTTATATCATGCTCAACATTGATCTTAACCTGCTTCGGCGGGTTTTTTATTGTTCGGAGAAAAGATGACAGATTCACTATTTGAAGCGGTTGAAAATCAAATAAAACGCGCTCAATCGAATATATACACTGCGCTACCAGCTAAAGTTATTAGCTTTGACGGTCATACAGTTAGCTGTCAAGTGATGGTTAATCGAGTAATGTCAAACGGGCAAGAAATAACGATACCACCGTTGGTAGATGTCCCCACCCAATTTCCTCACGCCAGTGGATTTTGCATTACTGTACCGATAAAAGAGGGTGATGAGGGGCTTGTTATCTTTTCAAGCCGTTGTATAGATGGCTGGTTTGCATCAGGTAATGCGTCAAAACCATTGGATAACCGAATCAATGATCTTAGCGATGGATTTTTTATTGTTGGTTGCAATAGCGTGCCTAATAAAATACCTGATTTTTATCATGACGGCGTATCAATGCAAACCGACGACGGTTCAACGCATATCCGACTAACAAACGGAACAATCTATATAAAAGGCAATATTGAGCACGAGGGTAACACTGAGCAAATCGGTAGCTACAATCAAACAAGTGGAAATACAACAAGCTCGGGCACGATAACGGCAGAAGATGTTAAGACAAATAAAGGTATTGATTTAAATACTCACACGCACAAAGATGTAAAAAGTGGCAATGACAAAACTGGAGCACCGACATGATTGTAAGACAGCTTGATGATAATCAAGATTGGACGTTTGGGCACGGATTAGGTAACTATTTAGATAGTTCCGAGGCGATAGCGCAATGCGTAAAAACCAAGTTATTAGCACTAAAGCGTGATTGGTTTTTAAATCGTGAGGACGGAATAGCATGGTTTGATTATCTAACTAAAAATCCGAACACAAAACAGTTAGAAATTGATGTAAAAGCTGAGATTTTCAAGGTTGAGGGTGTGATCAATATCGATAGTTTCGATATTTTGTTAGATAGCGATACTCGACAATTTCTAATACAGATTAGTTATACAGATAAATTTAACAAAACCAACGAGGCATCATTTAATGTTACAGATAACAGATAAAGGCGTCGAAATTGATGACTTATACACTATTCAAAATCGATTGGTTAGCGCATTTAAATCTATTTACGGTGAGAATGTCAACCTTGATAGCGATACGCCAGATGGGCAATTATTGGGTTTATTCTCGCAAGAGCTTGCTAACATTCATCAAGCCGTTTCGTTTATTGTCCAGATGTTAGATCCGTATCAAGCGACTGGGCATTGGTTAGAACAGCGAGCGATGTACGCCGGAATAACACGAATTACAGCATCTTATTCCTATATTGATGAAGTTATTTTCACTGGCTCACCAAAAACTACAATACCGAACAATTCTATTTATATAGACAAGAACAAAAATAAATGGGTAACGACAGAATCGATAACGTTAAACGATCTGGGTAGCGCACGTGTTAAGTTCAGGTCGTTAGAACTCGGTAATTACACTGTTAACGCACTTGATGAGTTCACACCAAGCACAATTATTATTGGCGTTGATAAAGTCACAGCAAATACAAAAAGCTACGGCGGTGTTGATGAAGAAACTGACGCGCAATTATTAAAGCGTTTCATGCTATCCCATTCAATTAATAACTACGATGATCGCCAAGGCATTCAATCCGCATTAATGAATATAACAGGCGTGACTAAATGCGTTGTATATGAAAATTACACGAATAAAACCGATGAAAAAGGCGTGCCTGCTCACTCATTTAACGCAGTTATTCTCGGTGGTGCTGATGAAAAAATAGCAGAAGTGATCACTAAGAAAAAGATTGGTGGGTGTGGGTTATTTGGTCAAATTGAAACGTCTTATCTGTTAGATGATATACCGAGAAGAGTCTACTTTGACAGACCGAAAAAAATTGATGTTAACGTCGCTATGACAATTGGTCGTTATAAATCGTTTAACGATATCAATACCGAGCAAATCAAAAGCAACCTCAAAAGTCTTGATTTTGAAATTGGCGAGAATGTTTATGCATCGCGCATTATTTCGAGCATTAATTTAGTTGATGGCTTTTATATTAAAGAGTTAACAGTTAACGGCTCAAATATAGCAAATATCGGTTATCGAGAATATGCACAGATAAATAATGTAGAGGTGCTAATTGATGAGTAGAGAGAATTTTATCATTTGGCAGTATCGAACCAAGCCAAAGGCTTTGGGGACGATTAGAGCTATCTACGCAGAAACCGATAACACGTTTAAAAATGTTGTTCAAGTAGCAGATATTCTCAATATTGACGATGCGACGGGCTACGCGCTTGACTTAGTCGGTAAACATGTTGGCGTATCGAGGGTTTTGCCGAAAGCAATAGCGAAAGAATATTTTGGATGGTTAAAAGATAGTAGAGCTTTACCATTTAGTATCGGTGAATTTTATCGACATGGCGACGCACTACATGCATCAGTTGTTTTAAATGACAATGACTATCGTTTTTTTATCAAAGCACGCATAACCAAAAACTACCAAACTGGCGAAATATC
Source organism: Gilliamella sp. Pra-s60 (assembly GCF_009795755.1). Taxonomy (NCBI): domain Bacteria; kingdom Pseudomonadati; phylum Pseudomonadota; class Gammaproteobacteria; order Orbales; family Orbaceae; genus Gilliamella; species Gilliamella sp. Pra-s60. The sequence continues at coordinate 183,660 of NZ_WTFA01000001.1, forward strand.
AAACATTGTCAAATCAATTAAATTCATGATCGGCGAGCACGGAAACATCATTGATGCACAAGATATGACGATGAACGTGCTAGTAAATAACGATAAACTGAATTCATTAACGCTATATGCAATTAGCAAAATGGATATTTTAGTACGTCCGATAGGCGTTATGTATCGATATTTAGTTTTAGTCAATAACGAGCCGTTTGGCTTTGAGCATGATAAACATTCATGCGGGTTTAATTCAGGTAAATTCGTAAGGCTTCAAGAAATATAGGAATCAATTTATGAACATTCAAGAAAAACCAGATTATTTAATTTTTGCTGAGTCCGCAAAAAAAGGCGAAGTTTCGGACTTTCCAGATGTGAGTAGGGGGTGGGGGATAACTATTGAGCAAACAGGTTCAAAACCTCCAATGGAATGGATGAACGGTGCATTTAATCGTGTCGATAAAAACATGCTGTATTTATTACAGCAAGGAGTGCCAGAGTGGAACGAAAGCGTAAAATATCCCGCTAACGCAATTATCAAATATAATGGCGTTTTGTACACCGCGATAGTTGAAAATGATAACGCAAAACCATCAACAAATACAACTAAATGGACGACTGTAATTGAAAATAAATACCTTCCGGCCAATAAAATTAATAATAAAAAATACGAGGTAGCAATTGAAACAAACTTCAAACAGCGTCCCAAATTTAATGATAATGATATTCTATCTGTGAATGATTTTGGCGGAATGTTGAATGAAAATGGTTATCAAAAATTACCTAGCGGTCTAATTATTCAGTGGGGGGTCGCTAATAGTAGTTACATAAGAGGAGAAGTAATCCCTCCAGTCGCTTTCCCAAATAGAGTTTTATCAGTACATTTCACCGACACTAATTCAGAACAAGCGACAAACAGCACCTCAATTTCTTGGCGTTATGAGTCAACAACAGTTAATAGATTAACGTGGTCAGCAAATGAACCCCCTGGGCTTTTCTCATTCTTTGCGATCGGGTACTAATCATAGGTATATAATTAATTTAATATATTTTTTATTCCTTCAATAATTAATCGAGGGGGGATGGTATTAATTAATTCCCCCTGTTGTGAAAAAATTTGAATTGATTTATTTGATGTTTTAGGTGACCACGCGTACTCATTAAAATGTAAGTAGTTTTCTATTTTAAAATTCTTCGGTAGTGCAGATGAATTAAAGTATTGCCATTTTAATTTTTGAAATCGAACATCCCAAAAAAACAATCCATACAGCCCCACGATTTTTTTATTAAATGCACTTGCTAAATGAACAGCGGCAGTATCAACTGAAATAACTAGATCACAGTACTTGATAATTGGGATAACATCTAATATTGAATGAGATGAATATTTATGAATACCCACTGTATCCGGTATAGTATTTAACAAAGATTGCTCTCCAATTAATACAACTTCTAGATTGTTATAATCGGACTGCAGTGTTTTAGTTATATCAGCTAATTGTTCTAAAGACATATCTCGTTCTCTTAACGAGGCGAATGGATTGATAACTACTATTTTTTTATTATTTTTTCTTAAATTGTCAATATAATTTTTCCCTTTTTCATCTATCATTTTTGACACAAATGCATCATACTCAAGCGAGTCATTATTTAAATTAAAAACTGAGTCCATGATCGCTTTCATTTTCATAGTGATATGATTTTTAGGGTTATTATAATTAATTGATACATCAAAACTAAAAAAATTAGACTTATTGAATCCAACTAACCGTTTTGATCCTGTTAATATATTAAATAATATAGTTTTGGGTTCTAATTGTTCTCGTAAATCAATTGCTAAATCAAATTTTTCTTTTCGTATCAATAATATTTTTTTGAATAACTCAGTATAACTCCACCCCCAATTCCATATAAAAGTTTTATCGATATAAGGGTTGCTTTTAATAAATTCTATAGAGTCCTTTGTTGATATAACACTAACTTTATAGCCATTATTATGTAAATTTCTAATTAATGGAGTAGTGATAATCATATCGCCAATTCTATCTTGACGTAGTAAAAGTATTTTTTTTACTTTATTTAATTCTATTTTTTTTCTTATATTCCAGTCGAAAATCAATTTAATCAAAAATAATTGGCGTTTAAATTGGTTAAATTTTTTATCTTTGTTTTTTGATTTGTACAAATTTATCCCTGTTTTATTGTAAAGCCAACATCTAAATCCCATTTTATTTTCTCTTTTCTATTTCGTTGATATTTTTAATTAATTGGGTTAATCAGTAATTAACAATTTGGATAAATGAAATATTAACAAACACACTATCAATCTTCAACTTACAATACTCAACAGCGTCATGCGTATGTAAATTGGTAGTGTGTAGTTTATTGTTATCATGATAAGTTATGTGTGAATTTTTGAGATATTTTATGATGATTTATTTTTGATGTGAAATTAGGTAGGGGATCTCAGAAATGTTTGTGACATATTTGTGCCGTAAATAATGTAAAATAAACTAAAAAATAGTGAATAAATACACAGTAATTGGTTTGGCTAACCTCTTATCTAATTGATTTATAATAAATTAAAATTACGCTATAAAATAATACGTGTCACTCATAATCGATTGGTCACTGGTTCAAGTCCAGTAGGGGCCACCATTCTAAGTAAATATAATCAAAAGTTTACGCTTAAAAATCACACTATAAAAATCAGCAAACTTTATTAAGTGGCGGTAAAATGGCGGTTAGTTTTTTATGTTAGTTACAGAAAATTGATTGGGTCGTATTTTATAATGCAACCCATTTAAGCTTTATCTTGTATGTAATTGATAGTGGTTTTTTGGTGAAATAGGTATTTTTACTGTTGGATCTGGACAAGCACTGGGCACAATCGTTTCTGAGACAGATTGCAATACCGTAAATGAGTGACAGCAGTAAATATTTGTGCATTGTCGGTATTGCTTGCGAGTTAGTTCGCTTAACTCTTGGCTAGTTCGGATTACCGTTTTTGCTTTACAGTGTGGGCATTTCATCGCATCACGATAAGATCATGGTGAAATTGAGACACGTCGTCCGGGGTATTTATGTGCACGGGACAACCATTATATGGGACATATTAAAGGCATAGGAAAAATATACCAACAAACATTCATTGATACCTATTCCAGACTCGCTTTTGCTAAAGTCTATACTGAGAAAAACAGTCTGATTGCTGCTGATATGCTCAATGATAAAGTCCTTCCTTTCTTTGACAGCGAACAAGTCCCCCTTTTACGCATTCTTACAGACTGAGGTACGGAATATCATGTCATAAGGAGATCCATGCATGTGAACTTTATCTTAATCTAGAAGATATTGAACACACCAAGACCAAAGCCTACAGTCACAAACTAACGGCATTTGTGAGTGATTCCATAAGACGATGAAAACAAAATGTTATGATATTTTATTTCGACGTAAGATTTACACGCAATTGAGTGAAATACAAAACGATATTGAGCAATGGCTTGAGTTTTACAATCGAGAAAGAGCACACTCTGGAAAATATTGTTATGGGAAGACACCCTGGCAAACATGGAATGATGCAAAGGGGTTGGTTAAGGAAAAGCAATTGGAGAATTTATTTTGCTCATCGGACACGCATTTTGTTAAAATGAAAGCCGATGAGTAATAGGTGTTTGTCGGATTAAGTTTGAGCTACTATAAATAATAGAACAAAAACTAGACTCTAATGTTAAACAAAAAAGCAACAAAATTTCTAAAAGTTCACCTGAAAAAATTTTAAAAACCAGAGCTAAAGCCAAAAAAATAAAAGAAACATAATCTATGTCTACACACCTCCAACAACAGAAAAAGGGAAAAAAGCTAAAGAACGTGAGCAATACTTAAAAAATCATTTCGAATCTAAACTAAAAACAATAGGATGGGAAAGGATGAGCGGTAAATTAATATTTGCATATATCAATGTAAAAAAACAATTTTCAATTCATGTTGTCCATTATATTCGGCAAGATGAAAAATATATTCAAGGTATATATATAACGAATGGTGACAATGGGCAGTTTAGAACGTATCGAAAAGATCGAATAATTGCAAAATTTGATAATGAACTAGATGCTAATTTATATGATCTTGCCGACAATCTAGAACATGCCCTTGATGTTTTAGCATCAACTATCCCTAGTTCAAAAAACACATCAGCTTCACTTAATACATTTGACATTCACTTCACAGGCTTTAAACAAGCCGACAAACAACGCTTAATCAAACTGGCAGAAGAAAAAGAACTCACTGTACGCAAAAGTGTAACTTTGAACTTGCAATTACTCTGTGTTGGCTATAACGCAAGCATCAAAAAAATTGAAAAAGCACAAGGAATGGGAATTAGCATCATGAATGAAAGTGACTTCTTAAACTTTTTAGAAACTGGTGAGATATTGTTGGGGGAGTGATTGTGGAGCTGATTCTATGCAATTTCATTGATTTAAAAAAAGTACATATAAAAACAAATAAACATCAATAAGCATCAATAAACATCAATTTTAGTCGACAAGGATCCGAACTTGTAGTAATATAATTGTAACGGTACCCTGTCCTCTAATCTCTTATTAACGTACTTAATTGGGCGAAGAGTAATTATGGCAGGGTCTTCTTTTATCTGCATTAGGTAATTAAGCCCATTTTATTTATAAAGGTTTAGTTATGTCTTATTATGTAATTCCCAAAAAAGAGCCAAAACCCCACAAAACGTATCAACAACAAATCGATATACTGGTTAGCCGTGGGATGTTTATAAAAGATATCAAACGAGCTAAACGAAAATTATCTCATATTGGCTATTATCGCTTATCCGGTTATTGGTATATTGCAAGAAAAGAGGCGGCTAATTCTAATTCTAATCCTAACAAGCTTAACAAGCGTTTAGATGACTTTCAAGAAGGAACTATTTTTGAAGATTTTTATAACTTATATTTATTTGATAAGGATATTAGGTTACACCTTTTTTGTGGAATAGAACGAATCGAAAATTATCTTAAAGCTATTATTGCTTATGAACTAGGTAAAAGTAATCCTTGTGCACATTTAAACAAAAACTTTTTTAAGGTAGATAAACCAAAATATAACCATAAGTTTGTAGAGTATAGAAAAAAACTAGAAAGTAAGATCGTAAATAGTAAAGATGATTTTATTAAATGGAATGATGAAAACTATAAAAATATACCGATCTGGGTTGCAACAGAGATTTGGGATTTTGGTATGTTGTCTAATTTTTATCAGATATTAAAACATAACTATCAACAAAGTATTTGCACTCGACTTGGTATAATTGATAGTACTAAGCATTTAGAAAACTGCCTACATACATTAAATATTATTCGGAATAAATGTGCTCATAATTCTAGGTTATGGAACTATAGCGTTAAACCCCCAATATCACCAAGATTATTAAATAATCTAGAAATAGACTCACTACAAGATTATTCATTAACCCGCCTTAAAGCGGTTATTTTAGCTATTTGGAGTTTAACTACACGATTTAGTAAGAATTCAGATTGGCTAATTAAAATGGTTAAATTATTGGAGCAAAAACCGAATATTCCAAATGTGGACTATTATAATATGGGATTTTTTAATAACGACCTAAAAGTGTTATACCAATTGTTGGATAAGTATGACTGTACGCAAACAAACTAACGGCAAATGGCTATTCGAAAAATATCTCGAAGGTGGTCGTAGAGTTCGTAAGACCTTTGCGACCAAAGGCGAGGCGCTTAATCACCTACATTAACACCAAAGGCAAACGTAATCGAACCATTCCAATTAGTGACAAACTCTTTAACGAAATCCCCAAAAAGAATGGTAGCTTATTTACCCCCCTGTTACTCGGCGTTCCGCTCAGCAATCGATCGTGCAGGAATAGAATTACCCGATCGGCAACTAACCCACGTATTACGCCACACTTTTGCCAGCCATTTTATGATGAATGGTGGCAATATTTTAGTTTTACAAAAAATCCTCGGCCACACCGATATCAAAATGACCATGCGCTACGCACACTTTGCACCTGATCACTTTGAAGATGCGGTAAGGTTGAATCCATTAAATGACTAAGAGGAAATTGAATGAAATTATTAAATATATTAAAAAAAATTGAATTAGAAAATTATTATAAGAAAAATAAGCGTAAGCCAAAAATAAAACTTAATTTAAAACAAAGAACATTATCATTCATCATTCAACATCTATCGCTCGTAATAGCCATTATTTTATATGTGGTTGCAATAATAATATCATTAATAGATAAAGATTCTCTTTCACCATTTTGGTTATTATTAATATCTCTTTTATTGATTCATTTTAATTACTCTCAATTTATATATAAAAGTTTAAAAAAAGATATTAAAAGTTTTACTTTACCAATCAATCATTCAATTAATTTAAATGTGAAGGGTAATTACGTCATAGATAAAAAGTACTTAAAAGCTCTTATATCATTGGATATAGAACAATTGAAATTTGGTTATTTAGAATTAAATCATGCATATGAATGTCTAAAAAGAAGAATTAGCTTAGTGCTTGGACCACTAGATAAGATGGGGGTATTTCCTGGTATTATATCATTACTTGGTCTATTACCTCAGGTTAAGGCACTTTCTTGGCAATGGATTGAAGTAATTCCTTATTCGTATGGTGGGTTAATGATTTTAGGTTTGTTTTTTTATAACGATCTTGATAAGTATGAAAGAATGCTAGCTTTAATAAAATTAGCTATTGAACGTAAAGAAAAAGAAACTAATTAATTGGCGATAAAATGACGGTTGACTATATCCTTATATAGCTAAATGTGTCTATATATGTATTTCTAACCGCTTGATTTAATTATAAGTTATTGATTTTAATATAGCTTTAAAGAACTCATAATCGATTGGTCACTGGTTCAAGTCCAGTAGGGGCCACCATTAAATGTTTTATCACCTTTTATCACTTTTCATTTTAGTAAATAAAATCATTAAATTATGTAAAATAAAGTATGTTTATTGTTCATTTTCATTCGTGTTAATTTGGCTGTTATTACCAATTTTAGTAATATATTTCGTAATACAAATTATAGATAATAAAAATTGTATTACTAAAAGTGATGTGATATATGGCTAGAATAGTAAAACCATTAACTGATAAGCAAATTCAGTCATCTAAACCTCAAACTAAACAATACCAATTATCTGATGGTAATGGTTTTTTTATTAATAATGCCAACAGGTACTAAATTATGGCGTTTTAATTACATAAACCCTAATTCTCAAAAAAAAGAACCGCATTAGGTATTGGATCTTATCCTGAATTATCTTTAGTTATGGCAAGAGTTCCTGTTAAAAATTTAAAGAGACAGCAGATTATTGATTTCTTAAGGCCTCTTGAAGAATGTGGTAAATTAGACACCTTAAAACGTGTTGTATCCTTAATTAATCAAATACTGGATTTTGCTGTTGATTGTGGAGCACTTGAATATAACATTGTTTTAGAATCATGAAAGCCTTTACGGTGCATCAAGAACAACATTTAGCCACAATTTCATATAAAGAGTTACCTGAGTTTTTGGAAAAGCTCCCATCTAAACATACGTTAATTATTAATAATAAAAACCTACTTAACCTCTTGCAACTCACTAGCGCTACATTTAATTGTGATATGCAATCGATCGAATTGATCCATAGAATCGATTTCCCAGCAGCTTCTCATGATTGGGTTGATTTTTTTGATTAATTCTACTTCTTCATAGTTGTAACTGCAGCTAACCCAGCTACCTCCTTCGTCGTAAATGGTGTTTACGCTCCAAGTTGCTTGATGTTGTTTGCCATCAATAATACCGTCTTCGGGTTTTTGTTGGATCTTTTTTGCTGGGTTGTCGGAATAGACGCCAGCACCATCAAGCAATAGTAATTTATCTTTCTTTTCAGAAACCATCCAATCGTTAGGTAGGTTATCAATATTAAGATGAGAAGATTTAATTGTCACTGAGCTTGGGCAAGTTATTTCATCAGCTTGGGCTGAGGATAAAGTACTAACCCAAGCCAAAACAGCAATACTAAGAGTGATTATTTTATATTTCATGGGATAGATCCTGATAAAGTATTGAATGAGTAATTATGCCTATACTATTAATAACGTCAAGCGTGAAAGGGGACGTTCTGGTTTTTAAATGTATTGGAACTTATTAGTGGATATTTAATAGTGATAAAAAATGGTCAGGAAAGATATTGATTTTATTGAAGTTTTTATTTGACAATTTTTAGCCAAAATAATATCACCTTAAACAAGCCTAATGATCCCAGTACCCCAAAATGATGGCACTATTAATTGTTTGCTTTTGTTTAAAAAGAAAACATAAAAACTTCAATAAAATCAATATCTTTTCTGACGGTTTTTTATGAGCCTCAAATAGTTAGTTTAATTGGCTACTTGTTTAAAAAATGCACTTGATTTTTTCTTAAATCGGCGTTTATATATACAGTGATAAGCATTGGGCTTGTCGTTATTTAACTTGGAGGGTCTTAGAATGGTACACAAATTTGCTCCATATGGTAGTGATGTTTCGTCTGGCACTTATAAGTGCGCTGACTGTGGTTATATTTATTCAAACCAAAGTAAGAAATCGTTACCTCCTTGCCCTGATTATAATAAAAAGCCACATAGCAAAAATGGTTGGTATATTATGACTGGACAGGGTGACTCAGTTAAAGATCCTCATCCAGATAAAAAGTAATTTTACTCATTTAATGCAATTAAAGGCAGCCATTAGGTTGCCTTTTTTGTTTGTAGCGTCTGCCTTGATTTGAGGATACTTGGCATAGTTATGCATTAATATTTTTATATAACCACTTAATTAATTGTTGAATTTTTTCCCTTTGTGAGGCATTATTATTTAGATAAATACTCATATTAATATGATTCTAACAATAAAAAGAATATTAAATTAATAATAGGAAAGGTGAAATTTAAAATGCTCAGATCAATTTTTAGTACTCGTACCTCGCTTATAAGCTTTTTCATTTGTTATCTGCTTATGGTTATTTCGATATTGTCTTATTATTATTTAAGAAGTGATATTTGTGTTTATGTTGCTAATCTGTTTTTTTATTTAACGGCATTGATTGGAATAGTTTTTTTTATTTTGATGTTGGTAAAGCTGTTTACTGAACCAAAAACTCATAAATTAACTTCTTTTTCAGGATTGATTATTGGGGAGATATTTTGCATTTTTTGGTTTTATTTTGTTAGTCGTGGTTTTAATACTCTAAATTCTGGTTGGGACTATGTTATTGCATTTTTATATGTGAGTATATTCGCTTATTTAGGTCGCTTTGTATATGGCATACTATTTCTTGTTAAAATATTAATATGGTTTGTTTGTTCTAGTTTAGTACAAACAGATGATGCAGATTAAATATGCTTAAAAAACTTCAATAAAATCAATGTTTTTTCTGACTGATTTTTGTGTGTTAAAAATAGTTATTTTATTAATTTTTTGTTTAAAAGTTGCACTTTATTTTTCTTAAATCGGCGGTTATATATACAGTGATAAGTATTGAGTTTATCGTTATTTAACTATGTGAGAACTTATAATGGTATAAAAATTTGCTCATATGATAGAGATGTTTCGTCAGGCACTTATAAGTGCGCTGACTGTGGCTATATTTATTCAAACCAAAGTAAGAAATCATTACCTCCTTGCCCTGATTATAATAAAAAAACGCATAGCAAAAATGGTTGGTATATTATGATTCGGCAGGGTGATTCAGTTAAAGATCCGCATCCACATAAAAAGTAATTTTACTCATTTAATGCAATTAAAGGCAGCCATTAGGTTGCCTTTTTGGTTTGTGGCAATTAGCGGTTGCGGTGATTGCTTAACTTGTTAATTAATTGATGAATTTTCGGTTGTTGTGGTGCATGATGACCAAGTTAAATACACAGTGTTAATATGAATAAGGAGTGCTAATTGAAATTAGTAACAAAACAGATCTTCCAAAAGAAGCTCAACATTTATAACTTGCTTATCATCTTTGCTGTTTGTTACCCGCTTATGATTGTTTCGATATTTGTGTGTAAGTGGGCTTATTATCATTCATGGGAATATGGGTTTATTTTCAATTATATTACTTATCTGTTTATTGGTTTAGCGGCATTGATTGAAGCTATTTTATTTGTTTTGATGTTGATAAAATTGTTTACTGAACCCAATGCTCATACATTAACATCTTTTTTAGGACTAATTATCGGGGAGACGTTTTGCATTTGTTGGTATTATTTTATTGGTTATGGTTTTAATCTTCTTGAGTTTGGTTGGGATTACTTTATTGCCTTTTTATATGTGATTGCATTCCCTTTTTCTGGTTGTTTGGCATATGGTATGCTATTTATTGTTAAGGCATTAAGATGGCTGGTTTGCTTTGTGTTAAAAATGAACCCATAATACGACCTTAAACAAGTCCCATGAATCTCATAACATAAAATGATAACAGTATTAAAAGACTTGATTTTATTTTAAATTTAAATAAAAACTTGAATAAAATCAATAGTTTTTCTGACGGTTTTTTATTTAATTCAAGGAAAAAAATGAACAGATTTAACTTTTTAAAACAAAAAAATAACTTAACTACCTTTAGATTTATTTTATTTTCCATCATTACTTTAGGTATTTATAATGTAGTTTGGTTTTATAAACGTAATAAGCTAATTCAAAATACGCTTGGCGTAAAATAGTTAGCGATATTTATGTGATTATTTTAATTATTTTTAATGTGGATTTATTATTCGCCGATGTTATGTCAATGTTATATAAAAATAATCTTTTTGAAATAATAAGCAATATCTTATTTTTTGTTACTGCTATCATGTTTTCCATCTGGGCAAATTGTGCACGAAGTGTGTTAACTTATTATTGTTGGGGCGAATATAATATTAAACCCAAAACAAAATCAGTGTATGCGATTATTTTTGGTGTTTTTTACATAAACTATCTAATTAATTCGTTAGGTAAGATAAATAAACCTGATATCAGTAAATAGGCCAATTTGGCATAATTTGTTAGCCTATTTAAATAGTCGAACATTTATTATTAAATTGCTTTATAATGGATGCGGATAATTTATTTTTCGTTTATTTTAGGAAGCATTTCATGTCATTTGACTCTCTTGGTTTAGATACCGAGATTTTAAAAGCAATTCACGAACAGAACTACACAACACCAACTCCCATTCAACAACAAGCTATTCCGGTTATTTTATCAGGCAATGATCTGATGGCCAGTGCGCAAACTGGAACTGGAAAGACGGCTGGCTTTGGTTTGCCGATTTTGCAAAAACTGCTTGACCAACAAGTTCAAAATAACAATAAATCGGGTAACCCAAAAGGCAAACGTCCGTTATATGCCTTGATTTTAGCTCCAACGCGCGAACTGGCTGCTCAAATCGGCGAAAATATCCGCGATTATAGCCGTTATTTACCCATTCGTTCGTTAGTGGTATTTGGTGGCGTGAGTATTAATCCACAAATGATGAGGTTACGTGGTGGTGTTGATATTTTGATTGCAACACCAGGGCGATTGCTCGATTTAGTGCAGCAAAATGCGGTGGATCTTGCTACCGTTAAAATGCTGGTATTGGATGAAGCCGATCGTATGTTAGACATGGGCTTTATTCATGATATTCGTCGGGTGATCGCTAAGTTGCCTAAAAAACGTCAAAACTTGATGTTTTCAGCGACTTTTTCAAGCGAGATAAAAGCTTTGGCAGAAACAATTTTACATTCACCAAAATTGATTGAGGTTGCTAAAACCAATAGCGCTTCAGAGCAGATCACACAATATGTGCATCGGGTTGATAAACGTCGTAAGCGTGAGTTACTGTCTTATTTAATTGGTAAAAATCAGTGGCAACAAGTACTAATCTTTACTCGCACTAAATACGGCGCTAATCATTTGGCAGATCAATTAACCAAAGATGGCATTAAGGCTGCTGCAATTCATGGTAATAAAAGCCAAGGAGCTCGTACTAAAGCATTAGCGGATTTTAAAACAGGGCAAATCAGGGCGTTAGTGGCAACTGATATTGCTGCTCGTGGGCTTGATATTGAGTTATTGCCTTATGTTGTTAATTATGAATTACCACAAGTAGCTGAAGATTATGTGCATCGCATTGGTCGAACAGGGCGTGCGCAAAATCAAGGGCAAGCTATTTCGTTAGTTTGTGTTGATGAGCTTCCACAATTAAAAGCGATTGAAAAGCTGATTAAAAAGGCCATCCCAGAACTGATAACGCAAGGGTTTGAAGTCGATCCTAGAATAAAACCAGAGCCTGTTAAAAAATCCTCAGCAAGGCGTTCTTCCCCCAAAAGAGGAAGCTCAACGGCACACCGATCGTTGCAACCAAAACAAAATAATGTGAAATCAGCTAACAGACAGCATTACACAAGAAGTAAATAAACGAATATTTAATAGAAAAAAGAAGGAAATTATTATGGTTAATCGTAGCAGACGTTTACGAAAAAAATTACATATCGACGAGTTTAAAGAGTTAGGTTTTACAGTTAGTTGGTCGTTTGACGAAGGTACAACCGAAGAAACTTTAGATAATATTGTTGATCAATTTATTCTTGAAGCTATTCAACCCAATGGTTTGGCTTATGAGGGTAGTGGTTATTTAAATTGGCAAGGCATTATTTGTACTCAAAAACTTGGCAACTGTACTGATGAACATCGTGACATTGTCACAAAATGGCTTGAAAGTCAGGGTTTAAAAAATGTTAAAACCAGTCCACTTATCGATATTTGGTGGGATGAGTTAGATTTTTAATTTGCTAAGTAATCAATTGAAGTAAACTAGCCACTAACTGATGTGGCTATCTTTATTGGCTGAATTGGTTTTACTGACTGTTATTTAAAAAATGGATAAAGTCTGTCTTAAAGTAATGTAAGACAGTAAAAAGCAATAGCCACTAGAGTGGCTAATTATTCAATCCCTTGGCTACGCAAGTAATCTTCATAATTACCTGTGTAATCAATGACTTTTTCAGGTGTGATTTCAACAATGCGTGTTGCCAATGAACTAACAAATTCACGATCGTGTGAAACAAAAAATAGTGTGCCTTGATAAAGCTCTAATGCCATATTAAGTGATTCAATCGATTCCATATCTAAATGATTGGTTGGTTCATCCATAACAATAATATTGGGGCGCTGCATCATTAATTTACCAAATAACATACGGCCCTTTTCACCACCTGATAGCACTTTGACCTGTTTTTTTATGTCATCTTGCGAAAACAGCAATCGACCCAAAATACTACGTACGGCTTGCTCGTCATCGGTTGGCTGCTTCCATTGGCTCATCCAGTCAAATACGGTAAGGTCTCCGTCAAATTCATATTCATGATCTTGTGCGTAATAACCAATATTGGCGTTTTCAGACCATTTTATGTCGCCTTGTTCTGGTGTTAATTCCCCCATTAGGGTTTTTAATAATGTGGATTTACCAATACCGTTAGTCCCTAAAATAGCGACTTTTTCGCCCACTTCGACCATTAGATTTAAATTTTTAAATAGTGGACCATTATCAAAACCTTTGGTCAGGTTTTCAACAACAAGCGCATTACGGAATAGTTTTTTATCTTGCTCAAAACGAATAAATGGATTTTGACGGCTAGAGGCCTTGACTTCTTCTAATTTGATTTTTTCAATTTGCCTTGCTCGCGATGTTGCTTGTTTTGATTTAGAGGCATTGGCACTAAAGCGGCTAACAAAGGATTGTAGTTCACTAATTTGTGCTTTCTTTTTGGCGTTATCTGCTAATAAGCGCTCTCTTGCTTGGGTTGATGCTGTCATATAATCATCATAGTTACCAGGATAGATGCGAAGCTCGCCATAATCCATATCGGCCATATGCGTGCAGACCATATTTAAAAAATGGCGGTCATGCGAAATGATGATCATGGTACTTTCACGTTGATTTAGGGTGTCTTCTAACCAGCGGATTGTATCAATATCTAAGTTATTGGTTGGTTCATCAAGCAATAATATATCAGGATTTGAAAATAGGGCTTGTGCCAATAATACACGCAGTTTCCAACCAGGGGCAACTTCGCTCATTAAACCATAGTGTTGTTCAATTGGAATACCAACGCCTAATAATAATTCACCTGCGCGTGCTTCGGCGCTATAGCCATCCATTTCGGCGTATTGAGTTTCTAAATCAGCCACTTTAAAGCCGTCTTCTTCGCTCATTTCAGGAAGAGAGTAGATGCGATCACGTTCCTGTTTGATTTGCCATAATTCGGTATGTCCCATAATTACCGTATCAAGTACCGTGAACTCTTCAAAAGCAAATTGGTCTTGGCGTAATTTACCTAGTCTTTCATGCGGATCTAAAGCCACATTGCCAGAGGTTGGGGCTAAATCACCACCAATAATTTTCATAAAAGTCGATTTACCACTGCCATTGGCGCCAATTAAACCATAACGATTGCCATTACCAAATTTAACAGAGATATTTTCAAATAATGGCTTACTGCCAAATTGCATTGTGATGTTATTTGTACTTAACACTAGAATTTACTCTCTTTAACATGCATTCCACTCACAAGTAATAATTAGCCTTTGAGCGAAATCGCGGAAATATGAATTGGCGCACATTATGCCATAATAAAACCTGTTTGAGGATCTTTGATTTGTTGCTGATGTTTATGGTGGTAATTTTAATTTGCTAATTACTTATTTTGCCAAGAGTGTCCCGAAAAAAATTGAAATTTCGGTGATGGCAAATGGCGACGATTTACAACAATCGCTATTAAAAGAATTAGAAGAATCGAAAAAAATATATCATGTTCAAACTGAAAACCAAAAAATTGTTGTCAGCGGTTTAGCAAAATGCTTTTTAAATGTAGTAATGATTCATTTTACGCTAAATGCATTTAAAAATAATCTGGAAGAAATCCAAAAAGAGACCGATCCAATAAAAAAAGCCTTTTTAGCTTATGATATAAGTTCAGGGTTTCTTGCTATTTCAGGTATGGCCGCTGAAGTTGGTGGGCATATTATCAAAATGGCAACAGGTATGACCGCATTTAAAGTGACTAACTTTTTAACGCGTCATCCTTATGGTGAAAGCCGACTAACATCACCAAAATTGAAATTTGCCCATGGTATGAAACAAGTATTTGATGTTACAGAAAAAATGCTAAATTTTGTCAGTAAAGGACTTGGTATATTAGCAATAGTTGATGGCGCGATAGAGATTTTAAAAGGGGGGGATTTACTTTTTAATGAGAACGATGGTATTGCAGGTATTTCCAAAATTGTTGGAGGTTTAACCATAATAGTTGGTGCGCTTATGACATTAAAATTAACGACTTTAATGCTTTCAGCAGAGATGGTACCAATAGTGGGGGTTATTGTTACCGTTGCTGGTGTGATTATTATTTATGTTTCCACGTTATTTGAGCGTAGCAATTTAGAACGTTGGTTTGCTCGTTGTGGTTTTGGTATTGATCATTGCCGTTATGCATTAACTGAAGCAGGTTTGGCTCAAGCACTAAATGATTTTTCTGTGTTGGTATCAGGTTTATCGGTAGAGTTATCTTTAATGGCTCCTGATGAAAATTCAGAATTAATATATAATAGCCCTCAGATTGGAGGTATTCCTTTCTCTATATCTGAAAGTAATACAGACAATTTTGGTTTTTCTCATTTTTCACTTTATCTCAATATGACGATACAGGATTTTAATATAGAAAGTGATAATTTAGATATTGAAATTACTATTATAGATAAATCAAAATCCTCGTTTAAGGCAAAGTTATTTTTGAGCCACAACTGCGCTAAAAAAGAATTTGATATTAAACCATTGGAAAATGGCTTTGGTCCGTTACTGGATTTACCTGCTATAATTTTAACGAATAAAAAAGGTAAATTTCATAAATATCAATCTAATGTTGGGGAAATAGATAACAGTGATGAGACTTTAAAAAAAGTTACACAATCACTGTCAACACTAATTTTTAGAATAAAATTGGCTGAAATTCGCCAAGAAATAATCCCTAAACTGCTATTTGCAATAAAAATTGTCTATAAAAAACCTGATATTATTAATGGTGATAAAATAGAAAAATCACAACCTATTGAGCAATATTATGAATTTGAAGGGAAAAATTTGCTAGGCTAATAAAAATCAAACAATAAGGAGTAAACATGCCATCGCGTTATCAACCGCAACTATCAGGCTGGAGTAAAGACCTTAGTAAAACCAGTGGATCGGGCATTATCAGTGAAGCAAACTATATAGCTTGTGCTAATGATAATTATCTCGAAATTTATCGTTATAGAAAACTGATTGGAGTAAGTTTTATATTGATTTTAATGGTTTTTGCTGATTTTATACTTATTTCTACTTTTTTTCACATTTTATTTGTAAAAAGATATTTATGGGTGATGGGGATTGGAGTATTTTGTATAATTATAATAATAAGTGTCATTATTTATCAGACTCTATTCAATTTTCTTTTTGCCTATTTTGCTCCTTTTAGCAATCCGATTCGCTTTAACCGTAAAACAGGTAAAGTGTATCTTTACGAAACAGTGGCAAAAAAATGGATGTCAACATTTTGGTTACCATTTAGTGCATTTAAGGATTTAAAAAAATATCAAATCAAAGTTTATGATTGGGCAGACTTTCATGCGGTATTACAAAGTTCAACAGGTGCCTTTGCTAGTGGTGGTACAATTGAACACCATATGTTGTTTGGCGTAGCTTGTAAACCAAATAGTAACGAAGTGATTGAATATATCCAAATTGGTGAAACTAATCAATTAGCTTATGCTTGGGATTGGATCAGCCATTTTATGGAGTATGGAACGGACAGGCCATTAAATAAAGCGGGTTTAAGATATATATATTACAGCCGAGACGATGCCAAAAGTTTTATGGATGTTGAACCACGTCGTAAAGTTACCTCAAGACAAATTGAAGGATTAGACAAAGCCTCGAAAGCCGGTTCAAAAGAGGAGCTAGCCCAAATTGAGCAAGAGTACCAACTGAGTGATACTGTCTATCCTGTTTATTAATAAAGGGAATAATAATAAAAAAACAATCAAATAAGGAACAAAAATATGCCATCACGCTATCAACCGCAACTATCAGGCTGGAAAAGAGACCTAAGTAAAACCAGTGGAGCAGGCATTATCAGTGAAGCAAACTATATAGCTTGTGCTAATGATAATTATCTCGAAATTTATCGTTATAGAAAAATTGGTGCGACAAGTGTTACATTTTTTTTAATGTTATATTTTAATTTAGTTCTTTTTATGTTGTTTTTTCATTTTTGGCTAGGAATCGAATTTTTATGGTGGATGTCTTTGGTCTCATTTTTAATGCTCACTGTGCTTAGCACTATTTGTTATCACTCTCTATTCAATTTTCTTTTTGCCTATTTTGCTCCTTTTAGCCGTCCGATTCGCTTTAATCGTAAAACAGGTAAAGTGTATCTTTACGAAGCAGTGGCAAAAAAATGGATGTCAACATTTTGGTTACCATTTAGTGCATTTAAGGATTTAAAAAAATATCAAATCAAAGTTTATGATTGGGTAGACTTTCATGCGGTATTACAAAGTTCAACAGGTGCCTTTGCTAGTGGTGGTACAATTGAACTCCATATATTGTTTGGCGTAGCTTGTAAACCAAATAGTAACGAAGTGATTGAATATATCCAAATTGGTGAAACTAATCAATTAGCTTATGCTTGGGATTGGATCAGCCATTTTATGGAGTATGGAACGGACAGGCCATTAAATAAAGCGGGTTTAAGATATATATATTACAGCCGAGACGATGCCAAAAGTTTTATGGATGTTGAACCGCGTCGTAAAGTCACCTCAAGACAAATTGAAGGATTAGACAAAGCCTCGAAAGTCGGTTCAAAAGAGGAGCTAGCCCAAATTGAGCAAGAGTACCAACTGAGTGATACTGTCTATCCTGTTTATTAATAAAGGGAATAATAATAAAAAAACAATCAAATAAGGAACAAAAATATGCCATCACGCTATCAACCGCAACTATCAGGCTGGAAAAGAGACCTAAGTAAAACCAGTGGAGCAGGCATTATCAGTGAAGCAAACTACATAGCTTGTGCTAATGATAATTATCTCGAAATTTATCGTTATAGAAAAATTGGTGCGACAAGTGTTACATTTTTTTTAATGTTATATTTTAATTTAGTTCTTTTTATGTTGTTTTTTCATTTTTGGCTAGGAATCGAATTTTTATGGTGGATGTCTTTGGTCTCATTTTTAATGCTCACTGTGCTTAGCACTATTTGTTATCACTCTCTATTCAATTTTCTTTTTGCTTATTTTTCTCCTTTTAGCAATCCGATTCGCTTTAATCGTAAAACAGGTAAAGTGTATCTTTACGAAGCAGTGGCAATAAAATGGATGTCAACATTTTGGTTGCCATTCAGAGCATTTAAAGATTTAAAAAAATATCAAATTAAAGTCTATGATTGGGCGGACTTTCATGCAGTATTACAAGGTTCAACAATCGTCAATCCTAAAGGTGGTAGCTTTGAAGATTATACTTTATATGGTGTAGCTTGTAAGCCAAATAGCGACGAAGTGATTGAATATATCTATATTGATAAAATCAACCGATTATTTACTTATGCTTGGGATTGGATCAGCCATTTTATGGAGTATGAAACGGACAGGCCATTAAATAAAGCGGGTTTAAGATATATAGATTACAGCCGAGACGATGCCAAAAGTTTTATGGATGTTGAACCACGTCGTAAAGTTACCTCAAGACAAATTGAAGGATTAGACAAAGCCTCGAAAGCTGGTTCAAAAGAGGAGCTAGCCCAAATTGAGCAAGAATACCAACTTAACGATAGGGTTTATCCAGTTTATTAATAATGAAGTGATGCTCAAATTTGATTGAATGATAAGACATTCTTTTTGAGTAAAGTTTACAACTGTTAAGTGAATTGATACGATGCATTCCATTTGTCATTGTTTATATGAATTAATTATGGTTTACCTTATTTTTGTAACGATTGTTTGGTCTTTTTCGTTTAGTTTTATTGCTGTTTATTTAAGTGGACAGGTGGATACTTGGTTTGCTGTAGTAATGCGCGTGTTGTTGGCTTTTGTAACATTTATTCCATTTTTACGTTTTAAAAATATTAATTTTAAACAGATGTTTCTTTTAATGGGTGTTGGGGCTTGTCAATTGGGGATTATGTACTTTTTTTATTATAATTCCTTTCAATATATTTCAGTACCTGAAGTGTTGTTATTTACTATTTTTACACCAATTTATGTCACGGTTATTTATGATTTATTGCAAGGTCATCGACTTAGAATGAGTTATCTGTTTACTGCTATTATTGCGGTAATTGGAGCGGCAATTATTCGTTATGACTATATTAGCCGTGATTTTGTTATCGGCTTTTTATTGATCCAAGGGGCTAATATTGTTTTTGCTTTAGGACAAGTAGGGTATAAAAGGATTATGGAAATTTACCCAATGCCACAGCATCAAGCTTTTGCATGGGTTTATTTTGGTGCGGTAATTGTTGCTGCTTTGGGGTGGGGGTTATTTGGCGATTGGTCAAAATTACCCACGACTAATTTACAATGGGGCATTATTGTTTGGCTTGGTGTTATTGCATCAGGTTTATGTTATTTTTTATGGAATTTTGGCGCAACCAAAGTCGATTCGGGGACTTTGGCAATTATGAATAATGTGGTTATCCCAACGGGGATTTTAGTAAATGTTGTAATTTGGCACCAATCCATTGATTGGTTACGTTTTTTATTGGGTAGTATTGTTATTGTTTTGGCATTGTTGCTGCACTACAAAATCACAAAACGTGTCGCACATTAATTTGCCCGCCTTAAGGTAAATGCGTCATAATTGATAAAATTAACGGCGTTGTGATAGAAGACAGTGCCGTTGATATTAACAAACTCGAAGCAATTGGACCTTGTAACACCTGAAATTGCCGTGCCATCATATAACAATTTATCGCAATTGATACTGAACTGAGTAATACGACTACTTGTAATTCTAATGTTGGTAAGCCGATTAATTTGCCTAAAATATAAGTTGCTATGGGTAATATGACCAATTTTAATGAACAAATCGCCGTTGTTACTAGAAGTTTATCGCGAATTTTGTATTCTGCCAGTCCCATTCCTAGCACAATGAGCGAAAGTGGCGCTGTCATATCGCTAACCATTTTGGTTGATTGATTGATGAATTTTGGCATAGGTAATTGTATATAGTTCACTACAATTCCAACAAATATACCAAGAATTATAGGGTTTTTGGATATGTTCTTTAATGCTTTGATGAAGCTTTGTCCGGAAAATTTCCCCATTTGAACAAATTCAATTGATACCGTAGCGAGTGTCCATAAAATGAGCGCGTTGAATATAACAATAATAGCAACAATGGGAATGGCTTTGTCGCCAAGTAGCATTTTGATAATAGGGATACCAACAAATACAGTATTAGTATAAATTCCTCCCATAGCAAAAAGCGTACTTTCTGAACCATTTAATTTAAATAACTTTGACGCAATTAGACAACCAAATGCAAAGACAACAAACGAAGCCCCAAAAAAGACAAGTAACACGTTTATATCGATCTGTGACTGTTCAGAAAAGTGACTCATGATCTGAAATAGCATAATCGGAAACGCAATATAAAAGGTAAATTTGGTTAAGCTATCGGTTACTGTTTTTTGCCAGTGACCTAATTTAACCGCTGAAAAACCTAATAAAATCAATACAAATAAGGGCAGAGTGGATAAAAACTGTGCCCATAATGTGGTCAAAAATTCCATTGCTATTTTTTATTCTTTTATTTGTGATTACGAATGAAGTACCATTCTAAGTCAGTTGATCGTTTAGAATCAAACTGATAGCCCTCTAGATTAAAACTTTTAATATCATCACTATTTTCAATGCTATTTTTTATAATGTATCGACTCATAAGTCCACGCGCTTTTTTGGCATAAAAACTAATAACTTTATAGGTATTTTTACTTTGATCTAAAAAGATCGGTTGAATGATGTTAGCGTTTAGTTGTTTAGTTTTAATCACTTTGAAATATTCATTTGATGCTAAATTAATTAGGGTTCGATTTTTTGACTTAGTCAGCTCACCGTTTAAATGGTTGGTTAATTGGTCCCCCCAAAATTGATAAAGATTGCTGTTATTACCATTTTTTAACCGTATCCCCATTTCTAAACGGTAAGGTTGAATTAAATCTAGTGGTCTTAATATGCCGTAAAGCCCTGACAGTATGCGTAAATGGTTTTGTGCAAATTCGAGCTCTTTATGAGTAAAATCTTCAACATGCAATCCTTCGTAAACATCACCTTTAAAAGCAAGTATAGCTTGCCTTGCGTTTTCAAGATTAAAATCACGATGCCAGGTTTGAAAGCGTTCATAGTTAAGTTCGGCCAATTTGGGGCTAATTGACATTAATGTAGCTAAATCTTTAGAACTTAGCTTTTTGCAGTCTTCAATTAGGTTTTCAGATTGGTGCATAAATTGGGGCAAGGTGTTTTGTTTAGTAGTTAACGGGCTTTGGTAATCAAGTGTTTTAGCGGGTGATATCACGGTAAGCATAAAAAGTAACCTATTGTAATTTTCTTCAATTAGGTTTATTTTACACTTAATCCCATCATAAAGGAGTAAAAAAATGAACTCAACCAGAAAAGATATGCATGATATCCGTGCTTGGGCAACAGTTCGTGACACATCAATAGAAATTGCCGAGGCGATTTTTGAACTAGCTAATCATGATGAAGTGCTTGCTGAACAAATTTGGTCAGAAGGTAGTGATGAAGTCTTAAAACGTGCTTTTGCCAAAACAAAAGCTGATAAACTGTTTTGGGGTGAACAAACCATCGAACGTAAAAATATTTAGGTCGTTATGAATTTAACTTTTTTAGGGACAAGCGCTGGGTCTCCAACTGCGCAACGCAATGTCAGTAGTATGCTGCTAGATCTTAGGCAAGAGCAACATGGACTATGGCTTTTTGATTGTGGTGAGTCAACTCAAATGCAAATGCAAAAAGCCAAATTCAGCCTTGCCAAACTCGAGGTTATTTTTTTAACGCATTTGCATGGCGATCATTTGTTTGGTTTACCTGGTGTATTAACTACGCGTTCTTTGATGCAAAATCAATCGCCATTAACCTTGATTGCCCCGAAAGGGGTTAAGCAATTTATCGAAACTGTGATCGAAATTAGCTACTCTTGGTTAACTTATACTCTTAATATTGTTGAGCTTGAACAAGACAGCACAGTTTTTGAAGATGAACGGTTCCGAGTGGAAGCCAAATTATTACAACATCGCGTGCCGTGTTTTGGCTATCGTATTATTGAAAAAGATCTGCCAGCTCAGCTTGATATTGATAAATTAAAGCAAGACAACATTCAGATTGGTTCTTATTATAATGATCTAAAAAATGGTAAAACAGTAACTTTAGATGATGGGCGCATTATTCGTGGTGTTGATTATCAAAGTAAAATGAAAAAAGGTAAAAAATTAGCTATTTTAGGAGATACCATACCTTGTCAAACATCAATTACGCTTGCTAACGGTGTGGATTTGCTTGTTCATGAAGCAACGCAAGAAAATGCACTAGAAGACAAAGCAATCGAACGCGGGCACTCGACAACCATTCATGCTGCAACTATTGCTAAACAAGCCAATGCTAAGCGACTTATTATGACGCATATTAGTCCTAGATATAGTTTGGATGATAATAATAAATTAGTTAACGAAGCAAGAAGTATTTTTGCTAACACTGAAATTGCTACCGATTTTTCAACATTCACTATTTAAGCTATTTTGTCTTTTCGCCGACATTGTCGGCGTTTGCATAATTTAGTATCTAAAGCTAAAGGCAGAAATCCTTAATCAATTGTTCTATTGCTGTTTTAGTCGGTTTTAGAAAGTCCATTGAAATAAACTCATCGGGTTGGTGTGCTTGCTCAATTGAACCCGGACCCAATACAATTGTTGGGGCAATTTGATTTAAGTATGGTGCTTCAGTGCTGTAATTAACTGTTTGTGCACTATGACCGACTAACGTTTCAATATGCTGTAATACGGGGTGATCTTTTTTACACTCATAACCGGGAATTGGGGCGACTTCATATTCAATAGCAATTCGATTTGGGTATTTATCCATAACGGGTTGTAGCGCTTCGCAAAGTGCATGATACAGTGAATCAACATCGTTATCGGGTAATACACGAATATCAATCACCAGTTCACAACAACCGCAAATACGATTGGCAGCGTCACCGCCGTGAATAACACCTAAATTTAGGGTAGGGTAAGGTACACTGAATCCGTCGTTGTGATATTGTTCTTTAAATTTTTGTTTGAGTATCAATAAGCGTTCAATAACTAAATTCATTACTTCAATAGCATTAATGCCTTTATCGGGGTCACTTGAATGTCCTGATTTGCCGATCACTTTAATTGAATTAGAGATAAACCCCTTATGAGCTCGTATAGGAATTAACGAAGTGGGTTCACCAATAATAGTGCAGTCAGGTTGTAATTTGGTATTTTTGGCAAAAAATGCTGCGCCTGCCATGGATGTTTCTTCATCGGCAGTTGCAAGAACATAAATCGGTTTATTGAGTGTTTTAAGGTCAATATCGCGTAGCGCATCTAAAATAAAGGCAAAAAAACCTTTCATATCAGCGGTGCCAAGTCCATATAGTTTGTTATTTTCTTCGGTTAGTTTAAAGGGTTCTTTAGTCCATTGTCCTTCGTCAAACGGAACGGTGTCACTGTGTCCGCTTAACAATAACCCGCCTTGTGTTGTATTTTCGCTATTGGAATAAGTGGCTAGCATATTGAATTTGTGGCGAGTATTAGGAACTGGTTGAATATCAACCGTAAAACCTAAATCTTCAAACCAAGTGGCTAGTTTTTCAATAAGTGGTTGGTTTGAATAATCTAATTCTTCGTTCGTGACATTACTGATTGTTGGAGTCGAGATAAGCTCATTGTAAAGCGTTAAAAAAGAGGGAAGCACCATAAACATCACCTTTAAATGATAAATTGAAGATATGTCTTTTATAAGGCTACAAGCATAGCATTTACATTATTTTTTGCATATAAATAATCATGTTGTTTCAATTAATGTTTTATGTTTTGATAGTATTCAATATGTAGATTAACTAATGCATAGTTAGATGATTATGACTTAAATTGACTACTAAATTTGTTGAATGTGGTGTTTTTTTATGATTTTTATTCATGTTTTAGATAAGCATTTTATATAATAGGAGGAAGGGGAATAATTATATGAAAAATAAACAAAACAATATTATAAAAGTACGGCAAACATTACCTGATAATGTAAGCTTTATTGCAGAAGAAATCGATTATTTAGATTGTCAAAAAAAAGATATTTCTAAAAAATTGACAGCCTATGAAGCTTATAAAATGATGACATCTTATCAACCTAGATGGCTAAAAATACTCTTTAAAATAAGGGATTGTTTAGTGAAATTAATCGGTGTCAAAGCGATTAATGGATTTGATAGTTCTGCGGAAGATAAGCATCAACCAGACGAAAGCAATATGGCCGATTTTTTTACCATAACAGAGGAAACCAACGATAAATTGACATTAGTTGTAAAAGATTGCCATTTAGATGTTTGTGTTTGTATTCGTGTTGTAGATAAAGGTAATGACATAAGTAAAAATACAGTATATTTAATTGCATCAGTTAAAAATCACAATATCTGGGGGAAATTATATATGTTACCCGTTGCTATTTTACATCCTTATATTGTTAATAAATTATTTGAAAATATAAAATAATAAGTCTTTTATTATAAATAACTTATCAATTTGCAATGAGCATATCAGCTTTATTGCATAATATAATGATGTTATTAATTTCAAATCTATAAATAAAATATAAAACCATCTAGCTTAATTTTTTAGCTTTTATTGCGATTGTTTTATGAACAGATATTATTTGCCATAAACATTTGATATTATTTAATCAATACAATTATAGCCTATAACGATTTGTTATTTCGTTAAGCTTTGTTATAAATCACTTTAAAATATAAGGTGTTATTCATGAAACAAATAAGCAGAAAAGGGATTATTATTACAGTCGTTATTGTCGCTATCATTTTTATTTTATGGCAACAATTTAAAACAGACGGATATGGTGCGGACTTTGTCAGTGGCAATGGACGTATTGAAGCGACCGAAATCAATATTTCGACAAAATTAGCTGGCAGAATAGAAAAAATTAACGTTAATGAGGGCGATTTTGTTAAAGCAGGGCAACAACTTGTTGTTATGCAAACCGATACCTTACAAGCTCAATTAAATGAAGCGCAAGCACAATATGGGCAAGCAATAAGTAATGAAACAAGCGCCCAAGCACAAGTCGCGTTAAAAATGAGCGATAAAGTTGCAGCCCAAGCCGGTGTAAGTCAGCGTGAAAGCGATTTAGATATTGCTTCTAAGCATTTACAACGGACTCGCACACTTTATCAAAAAGGCGCATTATCTATACAACAATTCGATGATGATACCGCCAAATTTAATAACGCTAAAGCGGCGTTAGATTCTGCAAAATCGCAAGTTACAGCAGCAGATGCTGCAATTGCCGTTGCTCAGGCCGGTGTTGATAGTGCTAAAGCAGCTATCAATGTTGCCAGTGCAAATATAAAACAAATTCAAGCTGATATTGATGACAGTACTTTAGTTGCTCCTGTTGATGGACGTATTCAGTATCGTATTGCACAGTTAGGCGAGGTTTTACCATCTGGTGGTAAGGTTTTAAATTTAGTAAATCTTTATGATGTCTATTTGACTTTCTTTTTGCCAGAAACGGTGGCTGGTAAAGTGGCTATTGGTGACGAAGTTAGACTTATTTTAGATGCGTTACCAGATAAAGCCATTTCAGCCAAGATTTCGTTTGTTTCAAGTGTTGCGCAATTTACACCCAAAACAGTTGAAATAAAAGATGAACGTCAAAAGCTGATGTTTAGAGTTAAAGCGCAACTAAGCCCTGAATTATTAAAATGTTATATAGCTCAAGTTAAAACTGGTTTACCGGGTGTGGCTTGGGTTAAACTTGATCCTAAAACGCCATGGCCAGATGGCTTATCTGATATTGCAAAATGTCCGACCGAATAATTGGAGATAGCATATGTCAGATTCAGACAATAAGGATTTAGTTTTATTAAATGAAGCTAAATCCATTGATGATGCTGTGGTAAAAGTAAGCAATGTCACACTGCATTACAAAAAAAACTGTGCACTTAATAATATTAATTTAGCCATCCCTCCACGATGTATGGTGGGTTTTATTGGGCCTGATGGGGTGGGTAAATCTAGTTTATTATCGCTAATTGCGGGAGCTCATGTTATTCAAGACGGTTTAGTGTATGTCTTAGACGGCGATATGAAAGACAAATCACACCGCAAAAATGTCTGTACACGCATTGCCTATATGCCGCAAGGATTAGGCAAAAATCTTTATCCAACTTTATCTGTTGAAGAAAATTTACAGTTTTTTGCTCGTTTATTTGGCAATGATGCTGCAGAGCGTCGCCGTCGTATTGACGAATTAACGCATAGTACTGGTCTTTACCCTTTTTTATCAAGACCGGCAGGGCGTTTGTCGGGTGGGATGAAGCAAAAAGTAAGCTTATGTTCGGCGTTAATTCATGATCCTGATCTATTGATTTTAGATGAACCAACCACAGGGGTTGATCCTCTTTCCCGAGCGCAATTTTGGCAGTTAATCAACAAGATTCGTAAACAAAGACCACAAATGAGTGTAATTGTGGCAACGGCCTATATGGATGAGGCACAAAACTTTGATTGGTTGGTTGCGATGTATGGTGGTAAAATTCTTGAAACTGGTACACCAAGTTCATTACTAGCTAAAACCAAAAAAGACAATTTAGACGACGCCTTTATCGAGTTAATGCCTGAAAATGCCAAGCAAGGTTATCAAACTGTCGAAATTCCACCGTTAGACCTTAATACAGATTTGCAAATAGCAATAGAAGCAAAAGACTTAACCAAACAGTTTGGTAATTTTATTGCGGTTGATCATGTCAATTTTTCAATTAAGCAGGGCGAAATATTTGGTTTTTTAGGATCAAATGGTTGTGGTAAATCAACTACCATGAAAATGTTAACGGGTTTATTACCGATTTCATCAGGTGAAGCGTGGCTATTTGGTAAACCTGTTGATGCTAGTGATATAAACGTTAGGCGCCATTTAGGCTATATGTCTCAAGCCTTTTCTTTATATAGTGAGTTAACTGTAAAACAGAATTTAGTTTTACATGCACGTTTGTTTGGTATTGAGGAAAGTAAAATACCTGAGCGTATTGACGAATTGCTTAAACGCTTTGGTTTAGAGCAAGATGCACAAAACTTGCCCGATAGTTTACCTTTAGGGGTAAAACAGCGGCTTTCATTGTCAGTTGCAGTGGTGCATAATCCACAAATCCTCATCCTTGATGAACCAACATCTGGGGTTGACCCCATTGCTCGAGATGACTTTTGGCGTTTGATCATTGAATTGTCTAGAAAAGACAAAGTCACCGTATTTATTACAACTCACTTTATGAATGAAGCTGCAAGGTGCGATAGGATTTCGTTAATGCATGCAGGTAAAGTGTTAGCAAGTGATACACCTGATAATATTATCAGCGCTAAAAAGGCAAAAACACTAGAAGACGCGTTTATTCGTTATCTTGTTGATGCTGGCGCTGATGATAGTCACACTGAAGAACAAATAACTGAATCTCCAAAAGTCATAACCAATAACGCTATTGAAACATCACAAAAAAATCACCTTCAAGGATTTAGTTTTACACGCATGATAGGCTGCTTATGGCGTGAAACACTTGAATTATCACGCGATCCATTACGAGCATTATTAGCATTATTAGGTTCCGCAATTTTAATGTTGGTAATGGGGTACGGTATTACTATGGATGTTGAAGATCTCAGTTTTGCAGTGCTTGATCGTGATCAAAGTATCATCAGCCAAAATTATACGCTTAATTTATCTGGTTCTAAACGCTATTTTATTGAAAAAAACGCTATCACTGATTATAACGACATGGACGCCCGATTACGGAGTAATGATATTGCCTTAGCGATAGAAATCCCTCCTAATTTTGGACGAGATATACAACGTGGTGATCCTGTTGATATTGCTATTTGGATTGATGGTGCTATGCCACTAAGGGCAGAAACAATCAAAGGTTATGTACAAGGTATGCACCTTGCTTGGCTAAGCGAAAAAGTAAAAGAAGTAACAGGAAAGTCATCCACTAGCTTAGCAAATATAGAAACACGCTATCGTTATAACCCTGATATCAAAAGCTTACCATCTATGGTGCCAGCGGTTATTCCTATTTTATTATTAATGATTCCGTCAATGTTAGCAGCGTTATCAGTCGTGCGTGAAAAAGAGATGGGATCGATTATCAACTTATATGTAACACCAGTCACAAAAGCTGAATTTTTGTTAGGTAAACAAGTACCTTATATTGTTATTTCCATGTTTAGCTTTTTATTATTGCTATTTATGGCAATCACCATTTTTGGCGTGCCAGTAAAAGGTAGCTTATTTACATTGTGCCTTGCTGCATTTGCTTATTGTATTATTTCTACTGGCTTTGGCTTATTGGCGTCAACGATCACGCGTAGCCAAATTGCGGTTATCTTTTTAACTTGCGTGGGAACAATGCTACCCGCTATTCAATTTTCAGGACTGTTAAATCCCGTTGCATCACTAGAAGGTAGTGGTCGTTATATTGGTGAAATCTATCCAACAACGCATATGCTAATTATTGCTCGTGGCGTATTTAACAAAGCACTCGGCTTTATGGATTTGCATAATTCGATATTTATTTTATTGGTAACAATACCAATTGTGCTTGGTGCTAGTATTTTTCTTCTTAAAAAGCAAGAAGGGTAGGTATTATGCAAAGTTTAATTAATATTTATCGCTTAGGCATTAAAGAACTTTGGGGATTACTGCGTGATCCTATCATGTTGTTATTAATAGTCTATTGCTTTACCTTTGATATCTATATTGCCGCAACAGCAACGTCTGATTCGTTACATCATGCATCAATTGCTGTTGTTGATGAAGACAACTCCCCCTTATCAACGCAAATTATTGCAGCTTTTTATCCACCAATGTTCAATACTCCTGTTAAATTATATTCAATGAATGATGTCGATCGTGGAATGGATACTGATAAATACACGTTTGCGTTGAATATTCCTCCTAATTTTCAGCGCGATGTGCTCAATAACCAAAGCCCTGAAATTCAACTCAACATTGACGCAACAAGGATGGGGCAGGCATTTGTTGGTAATGGCTACATAATGCAAATTATTACAGGCGAAGTGACTGAATATGTCAATCGTTACAGTAAAACCACAAATTTGCCTGTTAACATACAAATGCATACCGCGTTTAACCCTAATTTAACGCGTTCTTGGTTTGGTTCGGTAATGGAAATCATCAATATAGTCACAACACTCTCGATCATCTTAACCGGTGCTGCTTTAATGAAAGAGCGGGAACATGGAACGATTGATCACCTGCTTGCTATGCCTGTCAAACCATTTGAAATTATGATATCAAAAGTATGGTCAATGGGGCTTGTTGTTTTAATATCAACTTGGATTGCATTGTTACTGGTTGTTCATAGCTGGTTAAATGTGCCTATTGCTGGTTCGGTCAGCTTGTTTTTAATAGGGGCGGCATTGCACTTGTTCGTGACAACGTCACTTGGAATCTTCATGGCAACCGTTGCTAAATCAACCGCCCAATTTGCAATGTTACTTATTTTAGTTTTATTGCCACTCCAAATGCTATCAGGTGGCAGTACACCACGAGAAAGTATGCCCGAAATAGTTCAAAATATTATGATGTTTGCACCAACAACGCACTTTGTTGAATTAGGGCAGGCGATACTCTATCGTGGCGCTGGTTTAAGTGTGGTTTGGACTTCGTTTGCGTGGTTATTGGCAATTGGTACTGTATTCTTTTTAATTGCTTTAAAACGATTTCGTAGTTCAATTGTCAATATGGGATCATAATATCTTTTAATCAATATAATAAAAGAGGAGGGTTTTGATAAAAATAAATAGAACGTTTTAAGTTAGAATTAACTTAAATTGCATTGCGCATTTTACAATGTGACATAAATGATTTACATTGTATTGATTATTTATTGATTATTTTTAAACAAATTTTTATATAGTATTTTCTATTTTTACCTTCATTATATAAATATCAGAAAAATATTTTTATAGCGATAATTTAATATAAACAATTTAAATCAAATAATTAACCATAATTATAGTGGCGATTATAACAAATAAAATGTAATAAGAGCTATTATTTAGGTAATTTTAATGACATTTTAATTTTTACCATACTTTAACATTCGTTTTTTACTTTATTTATTTGTTTGTTTTTTAAAGAAATAAACCATTTTTTTTACTGATATTAAGCCAAATTTCTATGTTTTTTTGTTTTTTAAAGGTTGTTTGTAGATCTTGCTTCACACAAGGTCTATAAGAATAAGTATAATGAACCGAAGTGACACTATTTTATATTTGAATATAACAACGACTTTATAATTAAGAATGTCTTTTATTAAACATAGTAATAATCATAGTAAGTGCGAAATAGTATTTAATAATATCAATTTATAACAAAGAAGAATGTCGTTTTACATGTAATAAAATATATTCGATTTTGTACCTACTTATTTTAGCTCGGTCTATAAATATAATCTCTAATCTTAAGTTACCGACCATTACCGAATTTGTCTTTTAAGTAATATTATTTTAGGAGTTTTAAAAAAATGAATCTAATCTGGTCTGCAGTTGGGCAAGTTGTAAGTTCTTGTCTTCCGGTCTTTTTACTAATCTTTCTTGGTTGGTTATGTGTACAAAAAGGCATTTTCACAAAAGATTCTAAAAAATTATTATCAGGGTTAGTATCAAATTTTGTTTTTCCTGCGTTGCTTTTTGTGCATACGTCTCACGCTAAACCATCGCAGATATTTAATGGTATTTGGATGATCGCTTTTTTCTGCACTATGTCATTTTTATGGATAATTTGTTTTCTAACCAATAAATACATTTTGCATAAAGAGTTAAAATCAACAGCGATGAATGCCATGTTGTGTTGCTTTCCTAATATGGGCGGAATGGGAGTCCCTTTTTTGACGTTAATGCTTGGGGCAGCATCTACTATTTCGGTTGCTATTGCTAATTTTGTTGTTGCATTATCACTAATTCCGATGACAATTTTTTTATTAGAATTATGTGATACTAAATTATCTGGTGGTAAAGTTACTGGTGATATGATCTTTAGTGCAGTAAAAAACTCACTCATGAAACCCATGTTTTTGGCCGTTATTTTAGGGTTAATTGTAAGTGTTACCGATGGTACTAAATGGTTACCACATTTTGTATTTAATACTTTTGACATTATGTCTAACGCTTGTAACTTTATTTCGCTTATTGCTGTGGGAGTGGGAATTCACGGAGTTCAGTTAAAATTATCTAAACCATTAATGATCAACGTGGTTTTAAAAAGCTTTATTACACCAGTCGTTGCGCTTATTTCAGTGTACTTATTTGGTATTACAGGTATGGAAGCAGAAGAGTTAGTATTCCTATTAGCCATGCCAACAGCATCAACAGCGGTGATTTTGGCTTATAATTGGAATGTCGAGCAAGAACAAGCTTCGAGCATTTTCTTTGCATCAACGGTTTTATCTATCTTTATTTTGCCAACTTTACTGCTTATTATGGATTTCACCGTTCCTGGTGTTGCCTAATAAATAAAGACTAAGTATCAATGCTCTTGTTTTATTTGACTTAAACAAGGGCATTTTTATTACTTATTACACACTTCTTACTTTTTATAAAAAACTCGTCAGGAAAGGTATTGATTTTATTGAAGTTTTTATTTTTATGATTTTATTTACATAATAGCCTTCAAATACCCCATTTTTAGTACAAATTTCACGTAGAAAATTATACTCTTTATTTTCGTGTTTTATATTCAATGGGTGTTACGTTATTTGATTCATCATGATGGTTTTCAGTATATAAATAATTAAGCATTCTTTGGTATTTTTGTTAATACATCCGATAAACATATTTATTGCAAGGCATTGAAGGTTTGTTTACAAAAAATGTTTATCATTCAAATTTTTACAAAAGTATCTTATTGTTTTGAGTATTAGCAAGTACCAAAGTAAAACACAACGTTATATTTAACCATTTTTACTTATTTAATTTTATTCAAAAACGCTACCACTATTGATATTTAGATCGATACATCAATAGTTAATAATATTGTTAGGTTAAAATGAAATAATTAGCGTGTACTTTAAAGGTATATTGATACACAAAAAATCAATAACCTTATCTTTTTTTACTAAAAAGTGTTGATATATCATTTATTATTATAAATTTTTAATGTAATCAACAAATGTACGCAGACTATGGCTAATATATTGATTACGTGGATAGTAAAGTTGTAAGCTAGGTCTTATAGGTAACCATGATTCAAGAACTGAAATCAATTCTCCACTTTCCAGATAAGATTTTGCTTGTTCATAACTGGTATAGCAAATCCCCATATTACATAATGCTGCTTTTAATGCTGAGTCCATATCATCAAGTATAATATTACCTTTTGGCATAACTTCTATTTTTTCATTGGATTTTTCAAATTCCCAAAGATAAGTTCTGCCACTTTTGTATCGAAAAACAATACTTTTGTGAATACTTAAATCATATGGGTGAGTTGGAATCGGATAATGAGTGAAATAATTTGGAGTAGCCACTACACACATTTTTATTTTTGGACCAATAGGTATGGTGACCATATCATTTTCAACTGTAGTATGTAAACGTATCCCTGCATCGAATTCATGTTGTACAATATCAATTAATTGATCCTCGGTTGAAATTTCGACTCTAATATCTGGAAATTGACGAGTAAATCCAGCAACAATCGGTATCAGTACTAAACGAGAAAATATAGGGGCCGTATTAATTTTTAATGTCCCCATTGGTGTTTTACGAAAATGGTTTACTTCATCTAATATTGTCTCTATTTCATCAAAGGCTGGTCTTAAACGTTCATAAAGAGTAAACCCAACTTCAGTTAGCGATACACTACGTGTTGTGCGCTTAAAAACTTGAACCTTAAGTCGCTGTTCTAATTGTTTAATGGCGTGGCTAATAGCAGAGGGCGATAAACCTAATGCATTTCCTGCTGCACGAAAATTTTTGTAGCGAGCTACTGCAATAAATACTGTAAAATCAGCAAATTTCAATTTCATTAGTGAAAATTCTTCATTAAATAATGCCAAATAAGTCACTTTACAGAATAAAAAACGTTCTGTAAATTCATAATTTGTACTTTGGTAGGGAGAATTTAATGAAAACAAATAATTTATATATCATATGGGCTAATCCTCGAGAGGATTCATTAACTGCAAATATTGTTAAAGAAATGAATAATCAGGCAATAAAGCAAGGAATTGAGGTCACAAACTTAGATCTTTATCGTTGTAATTTTGATCCTGTTTTACGAGAAGAAGATGAACCTGAATGGGAAAACCCTACAAAGCAATACTCTGCAGAAGTTCGTCGTTTGTTTGCAGAACTTAATAATAAAGATACTATAGTAATAGTCTTTCCTGTTTGGTGGTATAGTTTTCCTGCAATATTGAAAGGGTATTTTGAACGAGTATGGAACTATGGTTTAGCGTATGGAGAAGGATCTAAGTTAAAAGTTGAAAAAATCAGATTTGTTGCACTAGTTGGTGGTACAAAAGCTGGCTTTTTGGAATATGGTTGGGAACAACATATGACTGATTATGTTATGAAAGGCATGCATTATCTACAAGTTAGTGATATAAAAATTGATTTTCTTTATAACACAATTGGTCTTGAGAATGTTGATGAAGATCATTATCAACGTTTTTTTGAGCAAGCTCGTAATATTATCTCTGAATTAGTTTAATAGTTTCTATAAATTATTTAGTTAGGTCTGCTTTTGTTGAATAGCTAGACCTAAATTTTAATAAAAATTTTTTAAAAATATTAACGTAAGTTAAGAAAAAACAAATACCCCCATTTTTAGTATAAATCTCACGTAGCCAGTGTAATTCGCTATTTTACCTATAAAAATATTTAGGAATGACATTGATTTTATTATTTTTTAAAATATATCATCTAAGGAATTCTGAATTGTTAATGTAAAATTCTTTGCACTTTTCAAAAGAGGAAAGATTAAATTTTATATTTCCTTTCCTACCAACCTGAAATGTAACCTCTGTTTTATGCTCAAAGGCATCATCGTTACCCCCAATTTGATTAAATTCATTAACAAAAGCATACAGCCCTAATGTGTCTAGATCGTTTTTGGGAAGAATGTTATTTTGTCGATATATTCGCCAGGAAAATTTTGTAGGAGTTTAGTGAGTTCATGATATTTAAAGTTTTTATATACTAAACTATGAAATTGGAGCGGGAAACGAGGTTCGAACTCGCGACCCCGACCTTGGCAAGGTCGTGCTCTACCAACTGAGCTATTCCCGCATGAGAGGCGTTTATTAGTGGTGCCCGGGGCGAGACTTGAACTCGCACGGCCAAAAAGGCCGAGGGATTTTAAATCCCTTGTGTCTACCGATTTCACCACCCGGGCTCAAAACAAATTACTAAAAGTAACTGCGCTTTGAATGGTGTGCATTTTACCTATCTTATCCTTGCAGTCAATAAAAATTTTAAATTAATTGTTTAATTGCTCAATGTTTGACTTATTTTATATTTAAAACAGATTATTTTTAATTTTATACAATAAAAAGTGTTATTTTTTAATTAAATACTTTATGTAAAAAATACTTTAAAAAAAGTTATTCTTCATCAAGTAGATCACTGTGTGCTATCCATAAATATTGTAACATTGATAATAAGGTTAAGAATGTTGCAATAAATAAGGCAGCAAGTCCTGCGTAAATGACCATATCACAAGGTCGCCAAAGCAGCCAAGTTAACGCTGTCATTTGTACAATTGTTTTGATTTTGCCAATTGATGAAACAGCAACACTGTTACGTTTACCAATTTCGGCCATCCATTCACGCAGAGCTGATATGATTATTTCACGAGAAACAATAATAATTGCAGGGATTGAGATCCACCACGCTTGGTAATATTGCGTAATTAAAACTAATGCAATCGTTACCATAATTTTGTCAGCGACGGGATCCAAAAAGGCACCAAACTTCGTAGTTTGACCTAAACGACGAGCAAGATAACCATCTAATACATCAGTCACTGCTGCAATTAAAAAAACTAATGCAGAAAAAAAACCAGACCATTCATAAGGAAATAAATAAAATGCCAACACAAAAAAAGGGATTAAAATAATTCGAAATAATGTTAAGGTTGTTGGAAAATTAATTTTCATGTGACATAAGCTCTTTTTTTTGCTTTATTAATCAATACATTAATGATTAGTAAAAAAATAGTATTTTATTGGCGTTTATGTTGCCTGAAATACATTATTTTTTCAATGTGCTATTGCTTTAAATTTAGGTAAATTTTTTCTGCTAATGACTTAGATATGCCTTGTACTTGTGCTATTTCGTCAACACTGGCATTTTTTAATCCTCTTAATCCGCCAAAATGTTTTAATAGTGCTTGACGTCTTTTAGAACCAATGCCTTCAATATGTTCTAGGGCACTGTCAGTAAGTTGTTTTGTCCCTTTTTTGCGTTGTCCAACAATAGCGTGATCGTGCGATGCATTACGAATTTGTTGAATGAGTAATAGCGCAGGGGAGTGATCATCAAGATAATATCCTATGCCATGGGCTTCAAAAAAGAGGGTTTCTAATCCTTCTTTACGATCAGCACCTTTAGCAACACCAATTAGTATAGGATGATTTTTGTTCCAATTTACCTCTAATTGTTCAAATACCTTTAGAGCTTGATTAAGTTGCCCTTTACCACCGTCGATAAAAATAATATCTGGAACTTTGCCATCAGGTAGATCTTTTTTACTATAACGGCGTGTTAAGACTTGTTTCATTGCGGCATAATCATCGCCAGGTGTGATGTCGGTAATATTATAACGACGAAATTCAGATTTAACTGGTCCTTTGTCGTCAAACACAACACAAGATGCAATGGTATTTTTGCCCATAAAGTGGCTGATATCAAAGCATTCCATTCGGTTAATTTTATCGATTCCCAAAAAAGATTTTAATGCGTCATATCTCTGTTTTATTGTTGAGTTTTCTAATAATTTATTTTTAACTTCAGTTTGAGCATTCACTGTTGCTATATTGAGTAATTTAAGATTATCTCCTTTAGGCTCATCAATTAGTTTAACTTGATGTTCTGCAATAAGTGACAGTGTATCTTCCATTGGTTGTTTATCTGATAACGAAAAATTGAGTAAAACTTTTCTAGGAATATTTCTATTCTGATTACCTTGTAGATAAAATTGACCTAAAAAAGTTTCTATAACTTCTTCTAGTTCTGTATTTGATGGTACTTTAGGAAAGTATGAGCGATGACCAAAAGTTTGTCCGTTACGAATAAATAGTACATAGATACAAGCTAAGCCTAACTCATAATGAAAACCGATGACATCAAGATTATCATTATTGTTGTATATCGCTTGTTTTTCATTAATGTGTTTTATTGCTTGAAGTTGATCACGCAAGATCGTTGCTTTTTCAAAGTTAAGTTCGCTACTAGCTTTTTGCATATCTTTAGTTATTTTTTGTAGTATTTGATCTGATTGACCAGATAAAAATAATCTAACATAGTTAACTTGTTCAAGGTAATCTTCATCACTGACTAAACCCGGCACACAAGGGCCTAGGCAACGTTTAATTTGGTATTGTAGACAAGGGCGTGTTCGATTGCGATAGGTTGAATTTAAGCACTGCCTTATCGGAAATGTTTTTTGTAATAAAGTTAATATTTGTTTTACTGCGTATCCACTTGGATAAGGCCCAAAAAACTCATCTTTTTTTCGATTTATCGCTCCCCGATAAAGTGAAAGTTGTGGATGAAGTTCTTTGCTTAGTTTTATAAATGGATAACTTTTATCATCTTTTAAAAGTACATTGTATCTAGGTTGATATTTTTTTATATAAGTTTGTTCAAGCAGCAATGCTTCTGTTTCGGTATTGGTAATTGTGAATTCGATACGATGGATATGGCTGACTAGCATATCCGTTTTTAATGTTTTTTTGCTGTTATTAAAGTAGCTTTTTAGTCGATTATTAAGATCTTTGGCCTTTCCCACATAAATAATCGTTTCTTTATCATTAAACATTTGATAAATACCCGGTTTATGTGGGACTGTTTTTAAAAAAGAATTTGAATCAAATTGGCTCATATTAGTTTTCGAAGGTGAGGGCTCTTTTCTCTATGATCCTCATAATGGTGCTAAGTAAGCCATTTATCAAGAGGTAAACTAAGCCTGCAACAACAAAAATAAAAAAATCATAATAATCACCATTTAATTTGTTGCTATATCCCATAATGTCCATCACGGGAATCATTGATGCTAATGCCGTACCTTTTACAACAAAGACTACCTCATTAGAGTAAGTCGAAAGAGCTCGTTTTAATGCATAAGGTAAAATAACTTTTAATGTTTGTTTTTTATCCATACCAAGTGCTTCACAAGCTTGCCACTGTCCTTTAGGTAAGGCCTTTAATGAACCATAAAAAATTTGAGTTGTATAGGCGGCACTGTTGAGTGTTAATGCTAGATAAGCACAAAACCAAGGTGATGAGATAAGTTCATAAAGTACGGGGACTTTGCTTAATGTATCACTAAATTGTGGTGGCCCATAATAAATTAAAAATAGTTGTACAAGTAGTGGGGAACCCGTAAATAAAATAATATATGTACGAATAGCTTTAGTTAAAGCATACGAATTTAGTGACAATAAACATGAAAAGATGATTGCGAGCAATCCAGCCGATAAAATTCCTAAAATTCCTAAGCTTAATGTATTAGGCAGACCTTGAAGTATGATTTTAAGGTAATAAATAAAAGTATCAAACATAATAAGACCTTACTAATTTTTTGCTGATGTTGGTTGTTCAAAATAGGTTGAACGTTTTTCAATTCGTGATATAACTTTTTGACTTAAAATTGAGATGATTAAATAGATAATCATTGCAATAAAATACCATAAAAAAGGTTGATTTGTTCGAGCTATAATTGCTTTTGTTTGCATCATTAAATCATTAATGGCAATAGCCGATACAAGTGCTGTATCTTTTAATAAAATCAGCCATTGATTACTTAATCCCGGTAATGCATGACGCCACATTTGAGGCATTATTATACGAAAAAATATGCGTGATTTGCTAAGTCCAAGTACTTGGGCTGCTTGCCACTGTCCATTTGAAATCGCTTTAAATGCACCACGCAGTGTTTGTGAGGCATAAACTGCATATAAAAGGGAAAGTGCAGCAACGCCACATAAAAAAGGGTTAATATTAAAATTTTGAATGTCTAGCTGTATTGTTAATGAGGTAAAGTAAAGGTTAATTGTAAAACCATCATTTAATAATATGAGTAACAACGGTAATCCGTTATAAATAGCGACAACAATTAATAGTTCAGGTAAAGCTCGAATCGTTAAATTAAAAAGTGACATTAACCATGCAACTGGTTTAATTGGAGATAATTCTAATAGCGTAAAAATAAAGGCAAAAAATATGCCTACCACTAATGATACTAAAGCTAATGATAATGTAATTGATGTCGCTTGTGCTAGTGGCAATATATATCCATCCATCAAAGATAGAATCCAATTTATTTTATTTGTTAGAAAGTCTGACATAAGAAAACCGTTGTTAAATTAACATTGTTTAATAAAAAATAAACTCGCCGCAAAGTATGCGGCGAGATCATAATGACGTCGATTTTTGCTATTTAATAACTATTTGTTAAACCATTTTTTATAAATAGCGTCTAATTCACCATTTGCTTTTAGTTTATCAAGAGCTTGGTTAAATTGATTCAACAATTGATCATTACCTTTGCGTACTGCTATACCTAAGCCTTCACCAAAAAATTCGTGATCGGTGATTTTGTCAGCTAATGGTACAATATCAGACTCTTTACCTAGCCATTCACCAGCAACAATTGAGCTTGAAACTATGGCATCAATTCGTTTTGCTTTTAAATCTAAAAAAGCAAATTGATAGCTATCGTAACTGACTTGTTTAACATCAGGGTATTTTTCACTTAGGTATTTTGGATAAGTTGTTCCTTTTTGAATACCAACACGTTTGCCTTTTAGTTGATCAAGGCTAGTTAAGGTATCTTTTAAAGTAACAAACTGGATTGAACTATCATCATAATAAATTTTTGTAAAATCAACTTGTTTTTGACGCTCAGGTGTCACATCAATTCCCGCTATTGCTGCATCAATTCGACGTGTTTTTAAGCTTGGAATTAAGCCATCAAAAGATTGATTAACAATTTTGCAAGAGGCTTTGATGTCTTCGCAAATTTTATTAATCACATCAATATCAAACCCAATAATTTCATTTTTTTCATTGGTAAATTCAAAAGGCGCATAAGTTGCTTCTGTGCCAATGGTTAATGTTTCTGTTGCTTGAGCAACAAAGGCTGTGCCTGCAAGAAAAATAGCGAGTAATGTTTTTTTCATATATCCACCCAATTTTATTTTAATTAATGTGACAAATAAGCTTTAAATTCTTCAGTTTTAGGATGAGTAAAACATTCAAGTTGCCCTTGCTCTATAATTTTACCTTGTTCCATATAAATTACTTGTGAAGCAACCTTGCGAGCAAAATCGACTTCATGAGTAACAATAATTTGCGTAATACCTGTCTGCGATAGTTCATTAATAATTTCAGCAACTTGTGAAGTAATAGCCGGATCTAATGCCGCTGTTGGCTCATCAAATAATAAGATTTTTGGCTCCATCATTAATGCTCTAGCTATTGCAACACGTTGTTGTTGTCCACCAGAAAGGTGGAGAGGGTAACGATGAGACATATCATTAATTTGTAGCCTTTCTAATATAGCCATTGCTTTATCACTTGCTTCTTTTTTTGATAGTTTTAATACTTGGCAAGGTGCTTCAATCAAATTTTCTAGTACGGTTAAGTGCGGCCACAAATTATAATTTTGAAAAACCATACCAACATGTTTTCTTAATAATCTAACTTTTGATTCATTGATTTTTTTTGAAAAATCAAAATATGAGTTAGCAATAGTCATGCTGCCTGATGTTGGAATTTCAAGTAAATTAAATACTTTTAATAAAGAGCTTTTACCTGCTCCACTTTGACCTAGTAATACAATAGTTTCACCTAGTGGATAGCAGAGTGAAACATCATTTAATGCCTGATGCTCACCATAAAAGCAGTTAATATGACTTAATTCAATGTTCATTGTTAATTAAATATTTTGTATAACGATAAATTTGACTAAATATTACTTTTTTTTGCATAAAAATGCAATCTAATTTATTAGACTATTGCGTTTTTATTTTGTTCTTATACAAAAGTCATAGCTTTCCTGAAACTTTTCGACAAAATTTTTATTATTAATAATAGTTATTGAGAATTGGATAGGATTGGAATAACAGGACCAAGATATTTAGGTTCTTTTTTTAGAATATAAAGATCAATAAAAGCACTAACTCGCGCAAACATTTCTCGGATTCGAACTAACTTCATGCTTTTAGGGGAAGGTACTGCAAAGCATTGTGCTTGTATACCTTGAGCAAGCGCAATGAAAATTGCTCTTTCGCAATGAAACTCTTGAGTGATGATGGTAAAATCATTCGCATCAAATACTTTATTGGCCCGAACAACTGAATCAAGGGTTCTAAAACCTGCATAATCTAAAACAATTGAGTCACTAGGGATACCAGCCTTTATTAAATCTTTTTTCATTGTAATGGGTTCGTTGTAGCTCAAAAGAGCGTTATCTCCACTAAGTAAAAGATAATTAACTTTACCTTGCCAATAAAGCTCAATTGCTCCATTAATTCGATTTTGGTAAAACCCATTTATAACACCGTTGCGAACATATTTTGATGTACCAAGTACAACACCAATCTCTCTATAGGGAAGTTTATTTTCATCATGGTAGATATAAGGTGCTGTTTTATAACTAATCCAATAATCTAAACTGACAATTACTGCCATCAAAAAAAAACAGAAGCTAGCAATATAAGCAATAATTTTTTTAAATTTCATGCTAAAACCAGTTAAAAATAAAAACCATTATTGGAAATAAAAACGGAGCTGTCAATGACGTTATAATACCACATAAAACTAATGATAATGAACTATATGCTCCTTCATTATAGTCCATCTCAATGCAACGCGCAGTACCGACTGCGTGTGAAACAGCGCCAATGGATAATCCTCTTGCTGGAGCCGATTTTATTTTTACTAGATTTAATATCTGGTGTCCAAATATACCGCCAAGTATTCCAACAAGTATTACACATAATGCTGCTATAGATGGAACTCCACCTTGGTTACTTGCAATTGTTACCGCAATAGCTGTAGTGACTGATTTTGGTAATACTGATGCGGCAATTTCGTTATTTCCACCTAGCCAAAATACAATGCAAACTCCGGTTATCATTGATGCAAGTGAAGCTGTTAGCGTAATAATCATTATTGATTTCCATCTAGCTTTGATCTGTGGAATAAGTTCATATAAAGGGTAGGCAAGGGCAACAACAGAATAAGGTAATAAGTCATTAATAATTTTCACATTATTAACATATTGAGTGTAATTTGTTTTGGTTATTAGTAAAATTGGAATTAAAACAATAACTGTAATCACTAAAGGATTAAATAATGGATTTTTTATTTTAAATGACATTTTTCGAACAATGAGAAAAACACAAAGCGTTAATGGTAACATCCATATCATGGCTGATTATCCTCATTTTTTGGTGGTACAGTTGGATCTTTATTTACTGTTTTATGGAAATGTTCTGTTAAAAAAGCAGTAAAAAGCAGCACAATTAGAGTACCGCCAACACTGCCAAATATAATTGGTACCCAATTTTGCAATAAAAGTGAATAATTATCCATAATCCCCATCGCTGCAGGAACAAAAAGTAATGTCATGTAGCGCATAAAAAGATTACAACTATTTTTTATCCAATAAGTGGGTATTAATTGAAAAGCCAGTAAAAAAAATAAAATTAACAATCCAATAATACTACCTGGAATTATTATTGGTAATAATTTAGAGATTATATTACCTACCCATAAACAAAGTGTTAAAACAAGAAGACCTCGACCATAACTAAAAGTAGTATAGTATAAAGAATATAGTCGATGTTTAATTGTGGCGTGCTTGGCTAAAAAATGTTTCATAATATAAATGCTAATTATCTTAATCTTTAATTATGATGATTATCCCTATGGTTAGGATGAAATATATTTGTTTATATCATACGCTCGCTAAAATTAATTATCCAACTAAATAATGACAATAGTTATAAAGCTGTTTAATTATTGCTAGTTTTTTGGGGTGCTGAATATACTTTTCAGTAAGTTGTTCTAATGTTAATAAATAATCTTGTACTTTTAATGTATTAAGTTTGTCACGGCAATGATCTAGCCATATTAGTTGTTCTTGTTCAGTTAATGTTTGTGGATAATTTCGTGCTTTGTATCTGAAAAATAGAGGGGCTAAGCGAGAATCATCAAATGTTAATGATAAAGTATCTAATAAATTAGCAGGTGTTGTTCGAATTGTTTCGCAACGTAAACTGTCTTGTTTATTTAAAAATCCATTATATATTTGGGCATCAACATCAGGATGGGTAGAGTAATTTTCATTTATTGCAAATAATTCTGCCATTTTATTTTGTAGTGTTTTTTGATGCTGGAATAATTTTTGTTGCTTGATTAAACAAAGATCTACATCAATATTAAACCTTTTGCTATTTTGTGATAATAATGTTTTTATTGGAGCAACAATAGGACATTTATTAATATGAATTAACTTTAAAGGAATTCGTGATTCATTAAACTCAAGATTTTCTGTTTTGGTATAGAGCTTTTCTTTAATCTTTTCTACAGGTAAATCAATAATTGAATCAATATCACCCATTAAGTCACAAACAATCACTGCGTTATTTTGTAATGGATGCCAAGCAATTGGGCAAACTAATGACATATTGCCACGATAGTTACCAAGCATGCCTGATACGTGAACAATAGGTGTCATGTTGACGGTATTAATAAGTTCTGCAACTCTATTTTTATTGCGTAATGTAAAAAAATAATTGAAAAGCTTAGGTTGTTTTTCTTTTATTAATTTGGCTATTGCTATAGTTGCATAAACATCAGACATAGCATCATGCGCATGTTCATGTTCAATGTTATTCGCCTTTGATAAATGTTCTAAGCGAAAGCTTGGC
Source organism: Gilliamella sp. Pra-s60 (assembly GCF_009795755.1). Taxonomy (NCBI): domain Bacteria; kingdom Pseudomonadati; phylum Pseudomonadota; class Gammaproteobacteria; order Orbales; family Orbaceae; genus Gilliamella; species Gilliamella sp. Pra-s60. Next base: position 227,258 of record NZ_WTFA01000001.1, read on the forward strand.
TGGTCTTCATTATTTATTGGCCAATTAATACCTTCTGGCCTAAGTGCATAACAAGCACGAACGACATCAAGAAGGTCCCATCTGGAATTTCCGTTTTTCCAACTATAGGCATAAGGATCATAAAAATTGCGATACAAAATATTTCGCGTTACTTCATCATCAAAGCGAATATTGTTGTAACCTAAAATACATGTATTGGGCACACTAAATGCTTGATGGATTAAACGAGTAAATTCCGCTTCACAAAGGCCTTTTTGGTTTGCTTCTTGGGGGGTAATTCCTGTAATTAATGCTGCTTCAGGATTTGGCAGGTAATCTTGAGATTGTGAACAATATATAACCAATGGTTCTTCAATAATATTAAAATCTTCATCAGTTCGAACTCCGGCAAATTGAACAGGTCTGTCTAGAGCTGGGTTGACACCAAAGGTTTCATAATCATGAAAGTAAAAACTTGGCTGTTCTTGGTTATTTTTCATTGTGCTTCTTTGCTCGTAATTATTTTACTATATTAGATTTTTTATTACAGATATAGTACCGATAAGATCTTATCTAAATGTTAAATCAGAGAAGATCTTTTTAAATTAATTGGTAGGTGCGCTTTCAATGATGTTTGCAAGCTTTTCAAGCGTTAGTCTTAAAAATTTAGGCATGTTATCTAATTCTATTGAATCCATTAGATTTTTAACGTAAAGACCTAATTCAGTATCTCCTTCAACAATTAAGCGACGTTGAAAAAATAGGGTATCAGGATCTTGTCGTCTGGTTGCTATCATAATTAAATCATTAGCATTACCAATAAAACTCACATCGGGAATTTCTTCTCGACTCACAACTAATTTATTGTTGATTAGGCTAACAAACCAGATAAGTCCTAGATCGGTAACTGCTATTTTAAGCCAACGGTTTTCTAAAAAATCAAGATCGCCATCTTCTAGAGAATGTTTAAATTGTAATTGTAATAATTGCTCAATAACCTGTTTTTTTAAGTTAAATGGAATACAACGTAAAGTAAGCCCCAATGCTTGTGGGGCTTTATTCACAAATGCTGAATGTATCTTTCCTAGAAACTGATGATTTTCTATCATTTATACATCTCCAGAAATCATTTTTTCATAAATATCTAAGTCAGTATTTAAATGCTCAAAAACCTCTTCACTAACTTCATTACGAACTTTCATTTGTAAAAGGGCTGTTCGTTCTGCACCTATAGCGACTAAACGCATACGTCTTTCTAAATTTTCTGCCTCAAGTGCTTTCTGTTCTAAATCTTTAAGTCCCGTTCTACGTCGTAATGAGCCAATAACACGTGATCCAACTTCATGAATAATTTCTTGATCCATTCTGTCTTCAGCTGTTTCTTGGAGTAAATTATTTTGCATTTTTTCTAGGCTAATAATTGCCTCTTCGGCCATATGACCTTTCACTGTCAAAATTTCATTATCTTGTTCTGAGTTATCTAAAATAACACTACCTCGTAATAAAATAGGTAAGACGATTACTGCTACAATTAACGAAATTAGAATGATTCCTGTTGCAATAAAAACAAGTTGATATCGACCGGCAATTGTCATTGGAATAGATAATACACCAGCTAAAGTAATAGCACCTCGAACCCCAGCAAATGTTGAAATAAGTAGATCTCGATTGGAATATGATCTAAATGCAAGAGGTCGTTTTGTTCCAAATGGCATTGTTGGCATATGTTTCATCGCCCATAACCAAGCAAAGCGTGTTCCCATTAATACTGCAAAAACAAATATAACAATTAAACATAATTGCCATACTTCAATTGATGTATCGGTTTGGTTTTCGGTAAAGGTATTACTCAAAATTTTTGGTAACTGAATACCTAATAAGACAAAGACAAATCCATTAAACACAAAAGTTAACATTGACCAAGTGCTATCTGATTGTAAACGTGTAGTTAATGGTGCATTTCGCATCATACCAGAATGATTTACGGTCATACCTGCACTTACTGCAGCTAAAATACCTGAGCAATGACATTCTTCTGCAATAATATAAGCTGCGAAAGGAAGTAGGAATAATAGTACAATTTGAATTGCAGGATCATTGTGGGTCAATTGATTTATTTTACGTAAGATACGAGCATATAACCAAGTAAATATAACACCAATCGCTAAACCACCAATCGCAACAACAAAAAATGTAACACTAATTTGTAATAGATCAAACTGCAATAATCCGGCTGCGATTGCAATGGCAAAATTTAATGAAACAAGGCCAGAAGCATCGTTCATTAAAGCCTCTCCTTCAATGATTTCCATCTTTTCTTTTTCAATACGGCCTTTACCGACAATACCACTTAATGCTACGGCATCAGTTGGAGATAGTACAGCCGCTAGAGCTAATCCTGCTGCTAATTCAACTTTTGGCAATATCCAATGAAGAATATAACCTAATGCAATAATGGAGATAACAACTAATACTAGAGCTAGTCCAACAATTTCTCTACCATTATAGATGAAGTCCTTTACCGATGTTTTGCGTCCATCAGCAAAAAGTAAAGGAGGAATAAATAAAACAAGAAATAATTTAGGATCAAATTCCACATAAACGTTAAATGCAGCCAATATGCAACCTAATAATATTTGCATCAGAGGCAGTGGAATTTGAATTGGTAACATTTTAACAACGACACCAGAAAGTGATACAATTAATACTAGAAGTAAAATTATTGAAAAAAGTTCCATAGCTTGTCTTTTATTTATCCTATAATCCTATTGTTTGCATTGATTATATCGGATCTTTCGGTAAATTTCAGGTGAAAATTTCATAGAATGATTTAAATTTTGGTCAAATACAATTATTAATAAAAAAACGTGATGTAATTAAAAGGCATTATGAATGGAAAATTGGCAAAGAGCATTTATACTACATACTCGTTCTTATACAGAAAGTAGTTTATTAGCCGATCTGTTTGTTGAAAATATAGGTAAAGTCACTGTTTTGGCAAAAGGTGCTAGACGTAAGAGTTCTTCATTGAAAGGGATACTGCAACCTTTTACGCCATTAATTGTTCAATATTCAGGGCAAGGAAACATCAAAACGTTGAGGAAAGTTGAAGCTATATCTCTTGCATTGCCGTTGGTTTCTGTTTTCTTATATAGTGCATTTTATTTAAATGAGTTATTACATCGAGTTTTAGTTGCGGAAACTGAAATTCCTACTCTTTTTGATGACTATTTAAAAAGTTTACAGCAATTAGCTCAACAAATACCTGCAGAAAATGTATTGCGAGCATTTGAATTATCATTGTTAGAAAACTTAGGTTATCATGTTGATTTTTTTCATTGTTATGTTACTGGTGATGATGTTTTTGAATCTATGCATTATCAATATCAATTTGAAAAAGGTTTTATGAGTAGTTTATTACAAAATAGTACTAGTTTTACTGGTGAACAGGTTCTGGCTTTAGGAAAACGTCAATTTAATAATGAAGATACACTAAAAGCCGCTAAGCGTTTTACCCGAATGGCGTTGAAACCTTATGTTGGCACAAAACCTTTTAAAAGCAGAGAACTATTTTTAAAACTTTAGTTTTGTCAATTTTTAAAAAATTGTGTAATAAAATAGTTAAATTTTTTTGGATATTTGATTAAGTAATATATCAAGCTGATTTGCAAATTTTTGTCGGTCTCTGCTGGCAAACGTAGTTGGCCCTTTAGACTGTATTCCACTGGCACGCATGGTTTCCATAAAATCGCGTATGGTTAATCGTTCTTTTATTGTATCAAGCGTATATTTTTCCCCTCGAGGCGTAAGCACAAAAGCACCTTTATTTAAAACATCTGCAGCAAGTGGAATGTCAGATGTAATAACTAAATCGTTTATTTTAACTAATTCAATAATTTTATTATCAGCAATATCGAATCCTTTTTCTACTTGTAAAGCTCTAATGTAAGGTGAAAAAGGGATAGTTAACCGCTGGTTAGCAACTAATGTTGTATTAACCGCTTTGCGATTAGCTACTCGATATAAAATTTCTTTAATTGGGGCAGGGCATGCATCTGCATCAATCCAAATATTCATAGTAATTATGTATCATTAATATGTATAAAAAACACTCTACTCATATTCCATTCATGGTTAAAATAATCCACTAAAAACGCATAAAATATTATTCCAAAAACGGATTTATATGGTTTACCAGTATTATAAAAGTGAATAAATTTTTTGTGTTTTTGCTTTCTATTTTTTGAGTTACTAAATATCTTTTGATTATGCCATATCTCAATTAAAAGTACATATCACTCTTTTCTGTTTCTTAATTGCCAAACGGTATGGATTTCTGAATATTTTTTACAAGAAAAACAATCATAAAAAATGAACGGTTGCGTAAATATTTCATTAGGAGCATAAAAATCAAGTATAGAATTACGTTACCAACTTAGCCATTTCTTAAATAAATATAAGCAACGTGAGTAATTTCTATATTTGTAAAATGTTTCAAGTAACTATATATTTTACTTTACGTTTCTAAATTTATTTAGAACGGTATTGAAATGATTTTTTTATTTAAAATCTTGATGATAAGTGATAATATACTCGATCTATTTTTTATGTATGCAAGTGCGCTTTCGTGTGGCGCACCACTGTTTAAGGATTTATTATGCCAATAATTACTCTTCCTGACGGAAGTCAACGTCAATTTGATAAACCTGTTACCATTTTAGAAGTCGCACAAAGTATAGGTGCGGGGCTAGCAAAAGCTTGTATAGCTGGACGTGTAAATGGTGAACGTAAAGATGCTTGTGATGTCATTACTGAAGATGCATCTTTAGCTATTATTACAGCTAAAGATGATGATGGGCTTGAAATTATTCGTCATTCTTGTGCGCATTTACTAGGGCATGCTATTAAACAATTATGGCCTGATGTACAAATGGCAATTGGTCCAACTATTGACAATGGTTTTTATTATGATGTCGATTTAGAACATTCATTAACGCAGGAAGATATTGATGCATTAGAAAGGCGTATGCTTGAGCTTGCAAAGAAAAACTACGATGTAAAAAAAGAAATTGTTAGTTGGGAACAAGCAAGAGAAATTTTTTGGAATCGTCATGAACCTTATAAAATTGCAATTTTAGATGAAAATATCCCTAAGGATGCAACGCCAGCACTTTATCATCATGAAGAGTATATTGATATGTGTCGTGGACCGCATGTACCAAATATGCGTTTTTGCCATCATTTTAAATTACAAAAAGTCGCTGGTGCTTATTGGCGTGGTGACAGTGATAATAAAATGTTACAACGCATTTATGGAACTGCATGGGCAGACAAAAAACAACTGGATAGTTATTTACAATTTCTTGAAGAAGCCGCTAAACGAGATCATCGTAAAATAGGTAAACAGCTTGATCTTTATCATATGCAAGAAGAAGCACCTGGCATGGTGTTTTGGCATAATGATGGTTGGATAATTTTCCGTGAACTAGAGGTTTTTGTTCGTACAAAGTTAAAGGAATATGATTATCAAGAAGTGAAAGGTCCATTTATGATGGATCGTATTTTGTGGGAAAAAACAGGACATTGGGGTAACTACAAAGAATTAATGTTTGTAACATCTTCAGAAAACCGCGAATATTGCATTAAACCAATGAACTGCCCAGGACATGTACAGATTTTTAATCAAGGGTTAAAATCTTATCGTGATTTACCATTACGTATGGCAGAATTTGGTAGTTGTCATCGAAATGAGCCTTCAGGATCTTTACATGGCCTAATGCGGGTTCGTGGTTTTACTCAAGATGATGCCCATATTTTTTGTACTGAAAGTCAAATTCGCAGTGAAGTGAATAGTTGTATCAAAATGGTTTATGATACTTATAGTACTTTTGGTTTTACCGATATTACGGTCAAACTGTCGACTCGCCCTGAAAAGAGAATTGGTAAAGATGAAACATGGGATTTAGCAGAAAAAGATTTAGCTGAATGTTTAACTGAAAATGGTATCAAATTTGAATATCTACCAGGTGAAGGGGCTTTTTATGGGCCAAAAATTGAGTTTACATTACACGACTGTTTAGGTCGTGCATGGCAGTGTGGTACAGTTCAGCTTGATTTTATGTTACCTGAACGTTTGGATGCGACTTATGTTGGTGAGGATAATGAACGTCATACCCCTGTTATGATTCATAGAGCTATTTTAGGATCAATGGAACGTTTTATGGGTATATTGACTGAAAACTGTGCTGGTTTTTTCCCTACATGGCTTTCTCCACTACAAGTTGTTGTGATCAATATTACTGATAATCAAGCCGAATATGCCAAACAATTATCCGAACAATTACAAAAAGTTGGTATTAGAGCAAAAGCGGACTTGAGAAATGAGAAAATTGGGTTTAAAATTCGCGAGCATACATTGAAACGAGTTCCATATATGTTTGTCTGTGGAGATAAAGAAATGGAATCGGGTACTATTTCAGTTCGAACGCGCCAAGGTAAAGATCTTGGTAGCTTTGAAGTGAAACATGTTATAGAATTGTTGCTTAACGAAATTCATAGTCGTTCATTAGAACAAATGAATTAATGATAAATTAATTTGGAGGAATGAGATATTAAAGTCAGTAAACGAATTCAGTCAACACGCGCGCATAAAATTAACGATGAAATTACTGCTCGCGAGGTGAGGTTAACCGGCGTCGATGGTGAGCAGCTCGGTATTGTAAGCTTAGACGAAGCTTTAAAACAAGCGGAAGAAGCAACTCTTGATTTAGTTGAAATAAGCCCTAATGCAGAGCCACCTGTTTGTCGAATTATGGATTATGGCAAATTCCTCTATGAAAAGAGTAAAGCAACAAAAGAGCAAAAGAAAAAGCAAAAGGTTGTTCAGGTTAAGGAAATTAAATTCCGACCTGGTACAGATGAAGGCGATTATCAGGTAAAACTCCGCAGCCTGATTCGCTTTCTTGAAGATGGCGATAAAGCTAAAGTCACGTTACGTTTTCGTGGTCGTGAAATGGCTCACCAACAGTTGGGTTCTGAAATGCTAGATCGCATTAAAGAGGACCTAGCTGATTTGGCTATCATTGAATCTTATCCAACTAAGATCGAAGGTCGTCAAATGATAATGGTACTTGCGCCAAAGAAAAAATAATGGTTTTACAAGCTAACTTTTAATTTATTAAAACTTACACCATTATTTTATTTTTATTAACAATGCGAAGTGGAAATTAATAAAATGCCTAAAATTAAAACTGTAAGAGGCGCAGCAAAGCGCTTTAAAAAAACAGCTTCTGGTGGCTTTAAGCATAAGCAAGCTAATAAAAGTCATATCTTAACTAAGAAATCAACCAAACGTAAACGTCATTTACGTGGTTTGACAACTGTGTCAAAAGGCGATTTAGGTTTAGTTACTGCGTGTGTTCCATACGCTTAATTCATTGGTTAATTTATTTAGAGGATATAGTTTATGGCTCGTGTTAAACGTGGTGTTATTGCTCGTGCACGTCACAAGAAAATTTTAAAACAAGCAAAAGGTTATTATGGTGCTCGTTCACGTGTATATCGTGTTGCTTTCCAAGCTGTAATCAAAGCAGGACAATATGCTTACCGTGACCGTCGTCAACGTAAACGTCAATTCCGTCAATTATGGATTGTTCGTATCAATGCTGCAGCACGCCAATGTGGTCTTTCATATAGCCGTTTTATTAATGGTTTAAAGAAAGCTTCTATTGAGATTGATCGTAAGATCCTTGCTGATATTGCGGTATTTGATAAAAATGCGTTTGCTGCATTAGTTGAAAAAGCAAAAGCAGCACTGTAATAGCGTCATAAGAGCCGAGTTATCTCGGCTTTTATAATTTTAAAATTTTGATTTTTATTATAAAGAGTTATTCAATTATGAACTTAGTTATTTTTTATTTCTTTTTTGGCTTTTTTAGTAATGCTAATTAACGAGGCAAAAAAAAAGTAAAAGATGATTATAAAAGCCTCAAAAAGAGGCTTTTTTTATATAATGAACAAATAAGCAGGAGAACTGTATGTCTCAATTAGTTGAACTGGTAAATAAAGCCAAATCCGCTATTGAAAGTGCTAATGACATTAATACGATCGAACAAATTCGGGTAGAGTTTTTTGGTAAAAAAGGCCATTTTACAATACAAATGGCTTCATTGCGTGATGTTCCTGCCGATGAACGTCCAGCTGTAGGACAAAAAATAAATGATGCAAAACAAAAAGTTGTTGAAATATTAAATCAAAAACGCAATCTTTTAGAGCGTCAAGCTCTCGATGCAAAGTTGGCAAATGAAACGATAGATATTACTTTACCAGGAAAAACGCTTGAATTAGGTGGATTACATCCCGTTACCAAAACAATTAATCGCTTAGTCGATTTTTTTGGTGAATTAGGTTTTATTGTTGAAACTGGGCCAGAAATTGAAGATGACTACCATAATTTTGATGCACTAAATATTCCTGCTCATCATCCTGCTCGTGCTGATCACGATACATTTTGGTTTGATGCAAAACGATTATTAAGAACACAAACTTCAACCGTACAAATTCGTACAATGGAAAATCAAAAACCACCAATTCGAATCATTGCTCCAGGGCGAACTTATCGTAATGATTATGATCAAACTCACACGCCAATGTTCCATCAAATGGAAGGTTTGCTTGTTGATAAAGATATCAGTTTTACTCATTTAAAAGGACTATTGCACGATTTTCTGCATTGTTTTTTTGAAGATGACATGGAAATACGTTTTAGACCTGGTTATTTCCCATTTACCGAACCTTCCGCCGAAGTTGACATAAAGGCTAAAAATGGTAAATGGCTAGAAGTATTAGGTTGTGGAATGGTTCACCCCAATGTATTACGTAATGTTGGTATTGATCCGGAAGTATATAGCGGTTTTGCGTTTGGTATGGGAATAGAGCGGTTAACCATGTTACGTTACGGTGTCACTGATTTACGTTCTTTCTTTGAAAATGATTTACGCTTTTTAAAACAATTTAATTAATTCTGGAGATCAAAACATGAAATTTAGTGAAAGTTGGCTACGTGAATGGATCAATCCAGAAATTAGTAGCGAAACGCTAGCCGAACAATTAACAATGGCTGGTTTAGAAGTTGATGATATTGAAAAGGTTGCTGGTGATTTTTCAGGAGTGGTTGTTGGCAAAGTCGTTGAATGTATGCAGCATCCTAATGCAGATAAATTACGTGTTACGAAAGTTGATATAGGTAAATCAGAATTACTTGATATTGTCTGTGGAGCGCCAAATTGCCGTCAAGGATTAACTGTTGCTTGTGCCACAGTCGGAGCTATATTACCTGGTGATTTTAAAATTAAAGCAGCCAAACTGCGAGGAGAACCTTCAGAAGGGATGCTTTGTTCTTATTCCGAGTTGGGTATTTCTGATGATCATAATGGAATTATTGAATTACCTGATGATGCGCCTTTAGGTATGGATATTCGCGAATATTTAAATCTTAATGATGTAATAATTGATATTAGTGTAACTCCAAACCGTTCAGATTGTTTTGGTATTATTGGTATTGCTAGAGATATTTCTGCAGTTAACAATATAGTTATGAAAGAACTAAAAGTAGACAATGTACCTGCAACGATTACCAATATTTTACCAATTGAGGTCAATGCCCCCAAAGCCGCACCACGTTATTTAGGTAGAGTTATAAAAAATATTAATGTTAATGCAACAACACCTCTTTGGATGAAAGAAAAATTGCGTAGAGGCGGAATTCGTTCAATTGATGCCGTTGTTGATATTACTAACTATGTGTTATTAGAACTAGGTCATCCAATGCATGCTTTCGATTTGGATCAAATAGAAAAAGGTATCATTGTTCGTTATGCTAAAGAAAATGAAAAACTAGTTTTACTCAATGGTAATGAAGTTAAACTTAATGATAAAACCTTAGTTATTGCTGATCACCAAAAAATCTTAGCATTAGCAGGAATTATGGGAGGAGAAAAATCAGGTGTAACTCAATCTACTAAAGATGTATTTCTTGAATCAGCATTTTTTAATCCATTAGCAATAATAGGAAAAGCTCGTGAGTATGGTTTACATACGGATGCTTCACACCGTTATGAACGAGGTGTTGATCCTGCTTTACAATTTGCTGCAATGGAAAGAGCTAGCCAATTATTAATTGAGATTTGTGGTGGTGAAGTAGGTCCAATTATTGATGTCACAAATCAAAATGAGCTTCCTACACAAGCAACTATTGAGTTACACCGCAATAAAATTGATCGTATCATTGGTTATCAAATCGAAACGCAAAAAATTAGTGATATTTTAAACAGACTTGGTTGTCAAGTTGAATATAATAATAATGTTTGGATTGTTAAATCACCAAGTTGGCGGTTTGATTTACAAATTGAAGAGGATTTAGTTGAGGAGATTGCACGTATTTATGGATATAACAATATTCCAAATGCCAATCTAAAGATTGAATCAGTGATGAAACCTAAACCAGAAAACAAAATATCACTACGAAGAATAAAAGATCTATTGGTTGATAGGGGATATCAAGAAGCAGTAACATACAGCTTTGTTGATCCCAAAATTCAACAAATTCTTCACCCAGAACAAGCTGAAATAACATTACCGAATCCTATTTCAAGTGAAATGTCGGTTATGCGGTTGTCGCTATGGTCTGGATTATTGGATGCAGTTTTATATAATCAAAACCGTCAGCAAACACGTATCCGATTATTTGAGACTGGCTTACGTTTTATACCTGATGAAAAATGTGAATTTGGTGTACGTCAAGAATTAATGTTATCTGGCATTGTTTCAGGAAATTTATACGAAGAACATTGGGGACTTCCAAAAAAGAACGTGGATTTTTACGATCTCAAAGGTGATATTGAGTTAATTTTGTCTCTTTTGGGATGTGCTGATAATGTATTGTTTAAAAAATCTCAATTATCAACCTTACACCCAGGACAAAGTGCTGTAATTTATTTAAATGGGGAGTTAATAGGTTATTTTGGTGTCTTACATCCAGAAATTGAAAAAAAATTATCTTTAAATAGTAAAACGCTTGTTTTTGAAATAAATTTAGCTAAAATTAGTGAAAAAAAGATACCTGTTGCTCAGGACTTATCCAAATATCCGTCGAATAAACGAGATATTGCAATTATTGTTTCGAATACGGTACCAGCAGCAGACATTATTTCAGAATGTAAAAAGGCTGGTGGTGAGCAACTTGTTAAAGTTAATCTTTTTGATGTGTATCAAGGTGAAAATATCAAACAAGATCAAAAAAGCCTTGCTATTAGTTTGATTTTGCAAGATAAATCTCGTACACTTGAAGAAGAAGATATAACAAACATTGTAAGCAAGTGCGTTATTGCTTTACAAAATCGTTTTAAAGCCCTATTAAGAGAATAATAATATGACATTAACTAAAGCAGATATAGCAGATCGTCTTGCCGAAAAATTTAACATTGATCGCCAAGAAGCTAAAGTCCTTGTTGAACTCTTTTTTGAAGAGATTCGTGTGGCTTTAGAAAAAGGAGAGCCAGTAAAATTATCTGGATTTGGTAATTTTGCTGTGCGCGATAAAAATTCACGTCCTGGACGTAATCCTAAAACAGGTGAAAGTGTAGATATTTCAGCTCGTCGCGTTGTCACATTTAGACCTGGAATCAAGTTTAGAGAACGTGTAGAAAAAAATCTAGTTATCTAGGTTTATAAATTTTTTTATACTCTCAATGTAATTGCCTTTCTTTTGTTAAAACAACAATAGAAAGGCTAGTTTTTTTATAAAAAATGTTGTATTAATTTTTAAATTAAAGCATAATATCGACTCTCTCTATGGAGACTCTATGGGTCCTCTTGCAACATTTTTTTGCTCATCAGGTCAGGTCCGGAAGGAAGCAGCCAAAGTAAAAAATATGTGTGTGGGATGTGGCTGATAGAGTTTCCTCCATATCATTATTTAATTTTTATCTAACTATTTATATTGTATTTAGTACGTAAATATTAATTCATCATAAAATATACCTACATTGATAGTTGTATCTGGAATTTATTTTTGAGATCATATATAAAATATATTTTATATCGTAGTATTACGATTTAATTATTTTAAATTACTATACCAAAAGAGAGAAAAATTATGATGCGAGTTGGATTATTTATTCTAACTAACTTAGCAGTTATGTTTGTATTTGGAATCATTCTAAGTATCTTAGGCGTTGATTCACATAGTACTCTAGGTTTACTTATTTTTGCAGCAATATTTGGTTTTGGAGGTTCTTTCATATCTCTTCTGTTATCTAAGCGAATGGCTTTACGGTCAGTAGGGGGAGAGATCATTACTCAACCGAGTAATAGTCAAGAACAGTGGTTGCTTGACATTGTCCGTCGCTTATCAACAGAACTTAATATAAAAATACCAGATGTAGCTATCTATCACGCCCACGATGTTAATGCTTTTGCTACAGGTGCAACTAAAAATAGCTCACTTGTTGCCGTTAGTTCTGGCTTATTAAATACTATGACCCAAGATGAGGCTGAAGCAGTAATTGGTCATGAAATGAGTCATATAGCTAATGGTGATATGGTCACAATGACTTTATTACAAGGTGTACTTAATACTTTTGTTATTTTTATTTCACGAATTTTAGCCTCTGTTGTAGCTCAAGCATTAGATGACCGTAATCGTGGTTTATCACAACTAGCGTATTTCGTGATAGTCATGGTGTTTGAAACAGTATTTGGTATTTTAGCTAGTTTAATAGCCATGTGGTTTTCTCGTTATCGAGAATTTCACGCCGATGCTGGTTCGGCTAAATTAGTAGGCAGCACAAAGATGATTGCTGCGTTAGAAAAACTAAAAACTAGCCATGAACCAATTGAAGATACTTCAATTTTAGCATTCTGTATTAATGGTGCGAAAAAAGCAAAATTTTCTGAATTGTTTATGTCTCATCCACCATTAGAAAAACGTATAGAAGCTTTACGAAACCAAACTTACCAAAGTTAATGATTAGAAAATACAAGCATTATTGAATAAATAATGCTTGTAAAATAAAGAACAAGCTACCAATTAGTTATATTTCAAAGAGTTCATAATGTCATATCGTATCACCAATAATAAATTAGAATTACTTAGCCCTGCCAAAAATATCGAAATAGCAAAGCAAGCTATATTACATGGTGCTGATGCTGTATACATTGGTGGACCAAACTTTGGTGCTAGACATAATGCTAGTAATTCAGTATGTGATATTGCCCAGTTAGTTGAGTTTGCTCATCGTTATTATGCAAAAGTTTTTGTAACCTTAAATACCATACTTCACGATAATGAACTTGAACTGGCAAGACAATTGATATGGCAATTTTATGATGCGGGTGTGGATGCATTAATTGTACAAGATATGGGAATTTTAAGTATGGATATTCCCCCTATTGATTTACATGCTAGCACTCAAATGGATATCAGAACCCTCGAAAAAGCCAAGTTTTTATCTGATGTGGGATTTTCACAAATTGTATTAGCGCGTGAACTAAATTTAAATGAAATAGCCCAAATTAATAAACAAATTGATGCAAAAATAGAGTTTTTTATTCATGGAGCACTTTGTGTTGCTTTTTCAGGACAATGCTATATTTCTCATGCACAAACAGGACGTAGTGCAAATCGAGGAGATTGTTCCCAAGCTTGTCGTCTTCCTTTTACTTTAAAAGATGATCAAGGGCGAATTGTTGCTTATGAAAAACATTTGTTATCAATGAAAGATAATAATCAATCTGACAATCTGCAAAAATTAATTCAAGTAGGTGTAAGATCGTTCAAAATAGAAGGGCGTTATAAAGATATAACTTATGTTAAAAATATAACTGCATTTTATCGTCAAAAGTTAGACAAGATTTTATCTGAATCACCAGAGCTATTTCCATCTTCAAGCGGTAAAACGGAACATTTTTTTACGCCAGATCCTAATCGAACATTTCATCGAGGCAGTACAGATTATTTTATTAATGGTAGAAAGCCTAATATTGGTGCATTTGATTCGCCTAAATTTATTGGTTTGCAAGTTGGTGAAATTACCAAGGTTACACCTAAATCTATTGAAATCAAATCAGGAAATACATTATCTAATGGTGATGGTTTGAATGTACTTATAAAACGGGAAATTTTTGGTTTTAGAGCTGATAAAGTTGAAAAACTTTCAGTCAATCAATATCGAATTTATCCAAATGAACTTCCTGAACCACTTTTATCTGTTAAATTACCTTATTTGGTAAATCGAAACCTTGATCATATCTGGCAACAAAATTTATTAAAAGAATCAAGTATTCGTCGTATTGGTGTATCATTTATATTAAATAATACTGAAAGCGGTATTGAATTAATAGCCAAAAGTGAAGAGGGTATTTGCGTTAATGTAGAACTAAATGGTTTGTTTGAACTTGCAGAACAACCAGATAAATCACTAAAAAACATTAAAGATAGTTTATCAAAATTAGGAAAAACCATCTATTATTTAGTTGATTTTGAAGTGAATTTAACCAAAATCCATTTTATTCCAAGTAGTCAGTTAAATCAACTTAGAAGAGATACTATAGCTAAATTAACTATAGCAAGATTAGAAAATTACCAACCTCAAAAGCGTAAACCAAAACAAGAACCAGCCCCAATTTATCCTGAAAATCATCTGAGCTTTTTGGCCAACGTTTATAATCATAAGGCAAGAGAATTTTATATGCAGCATGGTGTAGAATTAATTGAAAGTGCTTATGAAGCGCATGAGGTTAAAGAAGATGCACCATTAATGACAACCAAACATTGCTTACGTTTTGCATTTAATTTATGCCCAAAGCAAGCTAAAGGTATTCAAGGGGTGAAAAGTAAAGTAACACCAATGAAATTGGTTCAAAATAATGAGGAATTATTATTAAAATTCAACTGTAAAGCTTGTGAAATGCAAGTTTGGGGAAAAATCAAAAAACATATTTTAAAAATGCCACTTCTTGGAAGTGATTTTATTTTAATAACTAAAAGTTAAAAATATTTAATAACCAATGATAGCAATGAAATAAATAACAAATTAATTCGCAATATTATACGTTATTTAACATAATATACATTATGCGAACCACGATAAACGTACGTGAATTCTGTAGATACAACCAACAAAATCTGCCGTCAATTTAAATTTAGACTGCCAAATCCACCAACTCTATAATCAACCTATAAATAAACAAAAAACCAATAAAACAAATAAAATCAACATGTTAAAATAATGTATATTATGTTAAATAACGTATAATATTGCGAATTAATTTGTTATTTATTTCACTGTTATTAAATAATAATATAGTTAGTAATTTTTGTTTTATTTATAAAGTATGATAACCTAATCATCTAATAAATTATGATTATATTTTTCTATTAATATGCAAAATATTTTTAAGACCTTACGTTCGAAAAGTTATTCAGTTCCATGTGAATTATGCAGTATCGGCTCTCTTTGTATTCCCATGTTACTCAATAATAAGTTAGATAACATATTAGATCGAAAAGTGTCTTATGCCAAAAATGAAATTATAGTTAAAGCAAATACACCATTTACAAAATTCTATATTATTCATTCTGGTGCATTAAAAACTTTCGTGACAACGCCTGACAATTATCAACAAATTAATGGTTTCTTTTTACCTGGTGATATTGTTGGTTTAGATTCAATTTCCACTAAAATATATAATAATAATATTCAATCTCTTACTAATACGCATGTTTGCGAACTTCATTATGAAGAATTAATGTCATTAGTTGATACTCAAAAAAATGTTAGAGACATGGTTCTTAATTTACTCAGTTCTGATATTTATGATTATCAAAAATTGGTATTATGTTATTCACAGAAAAAAGCTGATGAAAGACTAGCAACTTTTATATATTCGCTTTATCGACGTTATGAACAACGAGGGCACACTTCATTAAATATAAAGCTCATGATGAGTCGGGCTGATATTGCTAACTATTTAGGTCTAACCATCGAAACAGTTAGCAGGAGTTTATCAAAACTTCAAGAACAAAATATTTTATCTGCTAAAGGAAAATGCATATTTATTAAAGATTTAAATGCTTTAATGAGTTTAGGTAATTAAATTTAGTTATGCTAAAATAATCACAATAATTTATTGTAGGGTCTTAATATATGACAAGCTTAAAGAAAACATTTATTGCAGGAACTATGGCTTTAGTCCCCCTTTTTTCGTTTGCAGCTCAACAACTAACAGAACAACAAGCTAAAGATTTACAATCATTTAAAAGCATAACTATTCGTGGTGCATTTTATACTGATAGTGATTATGTTTTGGCTATGTCAAAAGCCGCTGATAAAGAAGGTGCATCTTCTTTTTTTATAACTACAACTAATATTAGTCCTTCTAATGATACTTTGCGCATTGTTTACGCTAAATTATATAAAGCTGATGCCCCAAAAGCAGAAGAACAAACTGAAAACTTGCGCAAATTTGAAGGTGTATATGAATATCCAAAGTCTAAAGCAATCCGTTTAGAACCTTTTAATATTGTTCGTATTCGTGGATATTTCCCTAGTGAATATGATATAAACCGAGCTGTTGCTAAAGAAGCATCATTAAAAGGAGCCTATGCCTATTATATCGATTCACGTTCTGAATTGGGGAGTAATATACAAGTTGCAGCTTATTTATTTAAGAAAGATGCACCTGAACGTAAACTTCAACCAGAAGATGCTATTCCATATGATTCAGAAGCTGGGCAACAAGCTCTTGCTCAAGGTGGTGATGCAGCAATGCAAGTTGAAAAACCAGGCTATTATTCCCCTTCTGCTTTTAATGAAAAGTTTTATGCAGATAAATTTAATAATAAAGTCAAAGTTATTGATGAACCTAATAATAAAACGACATCAACTGTAACGACAAATGCATCTTCATCTGAAACAACTTCTGTTGTAGAACCTCAACGCGTTACTCGTTACACTGTCACACTACCTGATGGACGAAAAATCCAAGAATTAAATGATGCAACCGCCGCTAAAATGGTTGCATTTGATACAATAAAATTTAAAGGATACTACGTTACTGATCAAGAAATCTCTTATCAGGCAGGTAAACGAGCTATCGATGGTGGTGCTAAATATTATCACATAGCTAGAATTGCCCATGATTCAAATGGTCCGAATATAACTGTTTTTGTTGATCTTTATCGATAACTTGCATAGATAATGGGCGTTATGCGCCCTATTTTTTAGTCAATAAAGTGTTCTTTATTCGATCATTGTAATTCAGATTTTACTGTATCGATTTGTTGCTTAATACGTTTTGCTGAAATAGGATATGGTGTACCAAGCTGTTGAGCAAATAAATTAACCCTTAGTTCTTCAATCATCCAACGAATATTGGTTACTTTTTCTTGTGATTTTAAATATTCTGGCAAGTTATTTACCCATTTTGCATATTGATTTTCAGTATCTTCGATAATCGTCATCGACTGCCTGTCTTTAGTCAAATTTACCATTAACTTTTCAATTCTTTTTTCAATTGCAGTTAAATAGCGGAAAATATCAGGTAGTCTATTGTAACCTGATTGTGCAACAAATCCTTTATAAACAAGATGATCGAGTTGTTTTTTTATGTCAGATAACGCGAAAGCTAATGATAAATCAATTCGTCCTTTTAACTTTTTATTAATGTTATAATGTAAAGTCAAAATAGCTTCCACTTGTTTTGCAATATCAACTACAATTTCATTAATATGGCCTTTGATATAATCCAATAATGTCTGATAGGCATCTTCACTTTGAATAAATTGACCATTTTTTTCAATTAAATAATCAATACCACAAGCAATGCAGTCATCAATCAAACTTAGTACCGTCCCAAAACTATTAAAATACAAACCTAATTTAGATTTATTTGGTAGTTTTTCGTGTAAGTATTTGATTGGTGATGGTATATTGAGCATAAATAAACGTCTTAAACCTAATTTAGTTAATCTTTTTTGTTCATCTTGATTATCCACTAATTTTATGCTCACAGAATGTTGATTATCAATGATTGCTGGATAAGCTTTTATCGTATAATTATTGTTAGCTTCTTCATAGACACTAGGCAAATGACCAAAATTCCAGTTAACTAAATTATTTCGCTCAATTTGAGATGCTTTTTTGGTTGTTAAAGAGGATAACGCTTGCTGAACTTCATTTTTAAGTTGTTCTTTTAGTAAAGTTAGGTCCTTATTAGCAGCAATTTCTTTATTATTTTGGTCAACAATACTAAAAGTTATTTTTAAATAATTAGGAATTTGCTCAAGCTGCCAATCCTCATTTGTAATTTTCACACCGGTTATTTTGTAAAATTCAGTTTCTAAACTTTCAAGCAAAGGAATGTCTGTTGAAACAGCTCTACTCAAAAATGCATCAGCATAGTTTGGTGCAGGAACAAAATTTCGTCGCAATGCTTTTGGTAATGATTTTATTAATGATATAACTAAATCTTTTCTAAAACCAGGTACTTGCCAATCAAATCCCTTATTCTTAATTTGATTTAGTAAATCAAGTGGTATTTTTATTGTGACGCCGTCACGTTTGTGTCCAATATCAAATTGATAACTCAATGCTAATTTAAAATTATCTTGATACCAAAAATCAGGAAAATCATTTAAATTAACTAGTTCAGCAGATTGTTTGATCAACATTTCTTTTTCGACATTAAGAAAGTTAGGAGCCAATTTTTGCTTTTGCTTCCACCATGAGTCAAAATGTTTTGATGAAATGACAGACTTATCAATTCGTTTATCATAAAAATCAAAAAGTTCATTATCATCAATTAAAATATTTTGCCGACGAGACTTATGTTCAAGATCTTCAACCTCATTGATCAATTTTTGATTTTGCTTATAAAATCTATGATTTGTTAACCAATCACCTTCAACTAACGCATGCCTAATAAATAAGCTGCGACTTAAGATAGGATCGATTTTACTATAATTGACTATTCTACTTGCGACGATGGGTAAACCAAATAAAGTTACTTTTTCGTTCGCTATTGTGGTGCCCTGCCTTTTTGACCATCTAGGTTCACTGTAGCTATACTTAACTAGATGCTTTGCTATCGGTTCAATCCATTCTGCATCTATCTTAGCGACAGTTCGCCCCCATAATCGACTTGTTTCAACTAATTCACTGGCAATACACCACTTAGGTTGATTTTTGAAAAGTGCTGAATTAGGAAAAATTGCAAATTTAATATTACGAGTACCAATATACTCGTGTTTTTCAAGATCTTTCATGCCAATATGAGATAGTAGCCCACTCAATAAAGCTACATGAAGTGAACGATAATCAGCTAATTGACTGTTGATGGGAAAAGCCAATTGTTTTATCGTTTGTCTGATTTGTGTATAGACATCTTGCCATTCTCTAATACGAAGATAGTTTAGAAAATCTTTTTTACATAATCGTCTAAATTGGTTTCCTGATAATATATTTTGCTGTTCTTTAATATAATTCCATAAATTAATTAAAGAAATAAAATCTGATTCATTATCAATAAAGCGACGATGTTTTTCATCTGAAGCTTGTTGTTTATCAAAAGGCCTTTCTCTTGGATCTTGAATTGATAAAGCAGCAGTAATTATCATGATTTCTTTGGTGCAACCTAATTTTCTTGCTTCAACAAGCATTCTGGCCAATCTTGGATCAATTGGTAATTGTGCTAAAATTTTTCCTATTTCAGTTAAATGATATCGATGATGTTTTGTAAATATTGCACCAAGTTCTTCTAATAATCGGATACCATCTCGAATATATTTTGCGTCAGGTGATTCAACAAAAGGAAAGGCTGCAATATCACCTAAACCTAAAGAAGTCATTTGTAATATCACTGATGCTAAATTGGTTCGCAAAATTTCAGGTTCAGTAAATTCAGGACGAGACAAGAAATCTTGTTCATCATATAAACGTATACAAATACCATCAGAAGTTCGTCCACAACGCCCTTTTCGTTGGTTAGCTGATGCTTGAGATATGGGTTCAATGGGCAAACGCTGAACTTTAGTACGATAACTATAGCGACTGATTCTAGCTAAACCAGGATCAATAACATATTTGATTCCAGGTACAGTTAAAGATGTTTCAGCTACATTAGTTGCAAGAACTATTCGCCTTTTAGTATGTGATTGAAAAATTCGATTTTGTTCAGATGCTGATAATCGTGCATATAAAGGTAAAATATCCGTATGACGAAGATCTAATTTATTTAATGTATCAGCAAGATCTCGAATTTCTCTTTCACCTGTTAAAAAAATCAGTATATCACCAGAGCTTTCAGCTGATAGCTCATCAATTGCATCAATAATAGGTTGAAAATCACTATTTTTATCGTCTGAATTATCACCGTTATCCAATATCGGTGGGCGATATCTAACTTCAACGGGATAGGTTCGTCCCGATACTTCAATAATTGGCGCCTGATTGAAATGCTTTGAAAACCGTTCTACATCAATCGTTGCTGACGTTATTATAACTTTTAAATCAGGACGCTTAGGTAATAATTGTTTAAGGTAACCTAGAATAAAATCAATATTTAAACTACGTTCATGAGCTTCGTCAATAATAATAGTATCGTATTGTAATAAAAGTTTATCTTTTTGAATTTCTGCAAGTAATATACCATCAGTCATTAATTTAATCAGTGTTGTATCACTAACATGATCTGAAAATCTAACTTTGAAACCTACTAACTGCCCTATTTCTGTTTTTAACTCTTCAGCTATACGATTGGCTACTGAGCGTGCAGCGAGTCGCCTTGGTTGGGTATGGCCAATATAACCTTTAACGCCCAAACCTAATTCTAAACAGATTTTTGGTATTTGTGTTGTTTTCCCTGAACCTGTTTCACCCGCAATTATGACAACTTGATGCTCTCTAATTGCATCATAAATCGACTGTTTTTTTTCAACAACAGGTAAATTATCTGGGAAATTAATTTTCTTTGGTAACGATGCTATTCTAGCCTGATAATGTAAATTAGCATTTTGTATAGCAGAATCTATATCAGCTATAGTTTGACTTTTCTTAGCTAACTTTATTATTTTATGTTTATCTAAGAAAGTTATTGAATCAAGGTTTTTTAATTGGTTTTGAGATAACATAAAAACTCAGATAATTTTAATTGACATCATATTTGAATTAGAATTAATTATAGCAAATCTAACCTATTATTAGGAGTTTAAATGAAAAAAACATTATTACTAATTTCACTATTTACATTGTCTTTAGTTATGTCTGGATGTAACAAATCAAATAAAATACAAGATACTGATCTTATGCATCACCGTTTTGTGCTAATTAAATCAAATGGCCAACCAGTTTCTTTAGATGAACAAGCTGAACTTATATTTGGTGAAAAGATGACTATCACAGGGAAAATGTGCAACCAGTTTTCAGGTCAGGTTACTTTAAATAAAGATAGCATTAATGGTTCTGGGCTTGCGATGACGAAAATGCTTTGTAGTGATGAACAATTAAACCAATTAGATTATATTATTACGCAATTAATTACTAATGGAGCTAAAATTAATTTAAACAACAACCAGCTAACTTTAAAAAACAACGAAAACGAACTAATTTATCAACTTAACGACCTAATGTAATTTAAAATATTTAGTTTTTTGTGACATTGGGCATAAATCGTTTTATTAAGTTGTCATAATTTAATTGCTTTTTAAGCAATAAAATTAAGATAAAAAACTTTATTTAAAATACTGTTAAGAATATAATAAGGACAATTTTTAAGGAATTTAGCTTATTGATGAAATTATCATATTCTTCGAGTACGTTATGCATTTTTGTAGCTGTTTTTAGCCACAAAGAATACTTTTACTAATAACACCAATGCTTTGTCATTGGTTTTTTTTTGCGAAGTACGGGTGTATCGGATTTTTGAATTGATTAAAACTTTAACATTAACATTAAATATTACTAAGTAGATATTATTATGAAAAAGACAAAAATTGTTTGTACTATTGGGCCAAAATCTGAATCAAAAGAAATGTTAGCAAAATTATTAAACGCAGGCATGAATGTTATGCGTTTAAATTTTTCTCATGGTGATTATGAAGAACATGGCAATCGTATTAAAAACTTACGTGAAGTGATGCAAGAAACAGGTTTAAAAGCTGCTATTATGCTAGATACTAAAGGACCTGAAATTCGTACCATAAAGTTAGAAGGTGGTAATGATGTATCACTTGTAGCAGGTCAAACATTTACCTTTACCACAGATAAAACTGTTGTTGGAAATGCCGAACGAGTAGCGGTTACTTATGATGGCTTTGCTCATGATCTTAAACCAGGCAATCGTGTACTTGTCGATGATGGTTTAATTGCAATGGACGTTAAAGAAGTCAAAGGTAACGAAGTTATCTGTACAGTTTTAAATAATGGTGATCTTGGTGAAAACAAAGGTATCAATCTACCTGGTGTTTCAATTAAGTTACCTGCACTTGCAGAAAAAGACAAAAACGACCTTATTTTTGGTTGTGAACAAGGTGTTGATTTTATTGCAGCATCATTTATTCGTAAACGTTCTGATGTTGAAGATATCCGTGCTCATTTAAAAGCACATGGTGGAGAAGACATTAAAATTATATCTAAAATCGAAAATCAAGAAGGTTTAGATAATTTTGATGAAATTCTTGAAGCTTCTGACGGTATTATGGTTGCTCGTGGCGATTTAGGTGTTGAAATTGCGGTCGAAGAAGTTATTTTTGCTCAAAAAATGATGATCAAAAAATGTAATAAAGCTTCAAAACCAGTTATTACCGCAACACAAATGCTTGATTCAATGATTAAAAATCCACGCCCTACTCGTGCTGAAGCCGGCGATGTGGCTAATGCTATTATTGACGGAACCGATGCTGTAATGCTTTCTGGTGAAAGTGCTAAAGGTAAATATCCACTTGAAACAGTCAATGTCATGGCAACTATCTGTAAACGCACAGACAAAACAATTCCTGCTTCATTAGAATTAACAACAAAAGATGAAAAATTAAGTATAACCTCAGCTGTTTGTTGTGGTGCGGTGGAAATTGCTGAACGCTTAAATGCACCGTTAATTGTGGTTGCAACTCGCAGTGGTAAATCTGCTCGTGAAGTTCGTCATTACTTCCCAAGAGCGCGTATTTTAGCGCTTTCATCAAGTCAAAAAACGGTTAATCAATTAGCTGTTACTAAAGGTGTAGAACCAATTTTAATTGATTCAATTAACTCAACTGACGATTTTTACCGTTTAGGTAAAGAGATGGCTGTAAAAGTATGTGGTTTACAGCAAGGTGAAATTATTGTGATGGTATCTGGTGCATTAGTACCAAGTGGAACAACTAACACAACATCGGTTCATCGTATTTAAACGTTAAATTTTTTCTATATAAAATAAAAAAAGCTAGCAGCCTGCTAGCTTTTTTATTTACATAAGTTATTCTGTATACAATATTATTAATAGAGTTAAAACACAACCATGATTGAAGAAAAAGTATATTTACCTAAAGAGCTTAGCTGGTTATCTTTCAATCAGCGAGTTTTACAAGAAGCTGCCGATAAAAGTAATCCGCTTATCGAGCGAATACATTTTTTGGGGATATACTCAAGTAACCTTGATGAATTTTATAAAGTCCAGTTTGCCAACTTAAAAAAATATGTACTTATAGAACAAGAACAAGTTCATTCTTCATCTAATGCTAAAAATTTATTACGACAAGTAAATCAAAAAGTTATCCAATTAGAACTGCAATTTGATCAGCTTTATAATGAATTATTATTAGAAATGGCTAGGAATCAAATATTCCTGATTAATGAAAGACAACTTTCATCGTATCAAGAGAATTGGATAAAAAATTATTATAAACAAAATCTTAGACAATATATCACGCCTATTTTGCTTGATAGTCATACCGAGCTTATTCAATTTTTAAAAGATGATCATGCCTATTTAGCTGTAGAAATTATTTGTCAGGATAACATCAATTATGCACTTCTTGAACTACCAACCGATAATATCCCTCGTTTTGTATTATTACCGTCAGAAGTATCAACTAAAAATAAGTCTATTATTTTCCTAGATAACATATTACGCTACTGTTTATCAGACATTTTTAAAGAGTTTTTTGATGCTAAAGAATTAAATGCTTATTCAATTAATATCAATAGAGATGCGGAATACGAATTAAATACTGAGTTAGATAGCTTACTTGAACTCATGTCTCAAGGTTTAAAACAACGCTTAACAGCACAGCCCGTACGTTTTACTTATCAAAAAGATATGCCCAAAGCTTTATTTGAATTATTGATCAATAAATTACGATTAACCGAACAAGATGCAATGCCTGGAGGGCGTTATCCTAATTTTAAAGATCTTGTCAGATTTCCTGATTTTGGACAAAAAAGTCTATTAAATAAAAAAATCCCGAGTCTAAGTTATAATCGATTTAAGCAATTTCGTAACGCATTTGATGCAATTAAAGATAGAGATGTATTGCTCTATTATCCTTACTACTCCTTTGGCCATGTTCTAGAAATTATGCGGCAAGCCTCGTTTGATCCCTCTGTTACTCATATTCGAATGAACATTTATCGAGTAGCCAAAGACTCGCGCTTTATTCATGCTGCAATTAATGCCGCTAATAATGGTAAAAAAGTTACCGTAGTAGTTGAGTTACAAGCACGATTTGACGAAGAAGCAAATATAAAATGGGCAAAACGATTAATCAGTAGTGGAATTAAAGTTATCTATTCACAACCAAAGCTCAAAATTCACGCCAAATTGTTTTTGATTGATCGTAAAGAAAACGACGAAATTGTTCGTTATGCGCATATTGGTTCAGGTAACTTTAACGAAAAAACAGCACGAATTTATACTGATTTTTCACTATTAACTGCAGATCCAGCTATCACTGAAGAAGTTAGAAAAGTCTTTAATTTTATCGAAAATCCATTTAAACCGGTAACTTTCAATCATCTACTTGTTTCACCACAAAATACACGATTACGCTTTAATGAGTTTATTGAGCGAGAAATAAATAACGCTAAAGTCGGTAAAAAGTCAGGCATTTATCTAAAACTAAACGCTATTACCGATAAAGAAATGATTGATGAGCTTTACCGTGCATCGTGTGCTGGTGTAAAAATTAGAATGGTTGTACGAGGGACTTGTGTTTTAGTGCCACAAATACCTAATTTGAGTGAAAATATTTATGTGACTAGTATTGTGGATCAATTTCTAGAACATGCTCGTGTGTATATTTTTGAAAATGATGGGAAAAAAGATACCTATATATCTTCCGCTGATTGGATGCCTCGTAATATAGATAATCGTATTGAAGTAGGTGTAAAAATCTTTGATCCAATAATAAAATCAACAATTCATAATATTTTTGATATACAGTGCAATGATAACGTAAAAGCCCGTATCATTGATAAAGATGCAACAAATAATTATGTACAAAGAGGTAATAAGAAAAAAACCAGAGCTCAATATGCTATTTATGATTATTTAAAGCAATTAGAATCATTTGAATAAGGATTTTTAAAATGAAAAAATTCAATGAATATGCGGTAGTTGATCTTGGTTCAAATAGTTTTCATATGGTAATTGCCCGTATTATTAATGGTGCGATACAGATTATTTATAAAAATAAAAAAAATATACATCTAGCAACAGGGCTTAATACTAATAATGAACTAAGTGAATCAAGCATAATGCGAGGAGCGGAGTGTCTTGCGCTATTTGCTGAACGATTAAATGGATTTCCACCAGAACATGTTCGAGTTGTTGCAACTCATACATTACGAGTAGCAAAAAATAAGCATAAATTTTTAATGGCTGCTGCTAAAGTTTTTCCTTTTCCTATTGAGGTTATTTCGGGTCAAGAAGAAGCACGTCTTGTCTATTTAGGCACAATGACAGCAGAATCGACATCCTCAACTGATACAAAATTTGTAATAGATATTGGCGGAGGATCGACTGAAATTGCGATAGGAAAAGGAAATGATTTAACCCCCTTGATCGTTGCTAGCCGCCCCATGGGTTGTGTCACTTATACAAAACAGTTTTTCCATGACAAAAAAATTAATGCGGTTTCTTTTCAACAAGCTAAACTTGCAGCAGAACAACAAATTGAAAGCATGGTTAATACTATAAAAAACTTAAATATCACTGTTGCATTTGGTACATCGGGAACCATAAAATCAATTTATCAAATATTATTAGATCTTGGTGTCAGCGATGGCATTATTACATCTAAAAGGCTCGATGATTTAATTAGTTATGTTTTAGAATTCAAATCTTTTCACGATATCGACTACCCTTCGTTGTCCAAAGAAAGGAAAAACGTATTTGTTAGCGGGCTAGCTATATTTAGTGGTATTTTTGATGCATTAGGTCTAGAAGCTTTACAATTTAGTCCATGTGCATTACGAGAGGGTATATTTTACGAATTGATTGACGGTCCTAATTACCAAGATATTAGGCAAAATACTGCACAATCGCTTTCAGAGCATTATAATATAGATCAACGCCATGCAAAGCAGGTTGTTAAAACTGCAAAATATTTTTTTTCACAATGGCAACAACAAACACCAATTACAATTTCACCCAATATTGAATCTATTTTATATTGGGCAGCTCAGTTACATGAGGTAGGTTTAAAGATTAACTTTTCTTCAATTCATAAACATTCAAGTTATATTTTAAAAAATAGTAATCTACCAGGATTCAATGAAGAACAACAATTACTACTATCTACGCTTGTTCGTTATCATCGGAAGTCGATTAATATTGATGCTATACCTTATTTTAGCTTGTTTGAATACAAACATATCATATCATTAATACAAATTTTAAGATTATCTATACTAATAAATAACCAAAGAAATCCCGAAATTGATTTGCAGGCATTTCAATTAAAATTATTAAAAAATAAACTCACTAAAATCACCCTAGAAATTAATCAAGAATTTGTTGAAAATAATAAATTGATATTGCTTGATTTAGAACAAGAAAAAAAATATTGGAAAGAAATTAATGATTGGAAACTATCAATTGTCATTAGTTAACTAGCCATACAATTTATTTTATATATAAAAATACCGCCAAGTAGGCGGTATATACAATAATTAGAAATATCATTATTGGCTTGTGATTAACCAAGACCAATAATCTTCCACCATAAAATACCAACAGTAAATACAATAATTAGATTAACAACACTACAAATAAATCCAACTTTCCACCATGTTTTTACTGGAACAAAACCTTCGGCAAATAATAATGGATTTCTTGCATTAGCAAATTGAGTAATAGAACCAAAATAATTGGTACATATAACTAATGCAAAAACAGCAATTAATTGTGGTACGCCTAGTGCAATCGCAACAGATAAAAATACTGGAAATAGAGCAGCAATATGAGCATTACCGCTAGCAAAAAAGTAATGTAAATAGACATAAGCAATACACAAAACAATTATTACAAATACCCAACTACTTTCACCTAAGTATCCTTGTACAGCACCACCTATGGTGTCACCTAACCATTTTGTTACACCAAGATCATTCACTTTATCAGCCATCATTAATAATGCTGCAAACCAAATTAATGTGTCCCAAGCGGCTTTTTCACCTTTTATATCATCCCAACTCAATACACCCGTTAAGATCAAAATAGTCAAACCAATGAATGCTGTGGTTGTTGAGTCTATACCAACATTTTTGCCAAAAATCCAAAGCACTAATAATAGGATAACGGTACCAGCCATAATGATTTCTTTAGCGGTAATTGCCCCCATTTTTTTTAATTCTTCTGCTGCTAGTTTAGGAGCTTCTGGCGTTTTTTTAAGTTCTGGATTAGTTAAAAAATAAATAACTAAAGGAATCACAATAAATGAAACTAAACATGGCACAATAGCGGCAACAAACCATTGCCCCCAACCTAATGTAATACCTAATGAAGTTGTAACTAGTTCAGCGGCTAATAAATTACCTGTAAATGCCGTTAAAAACATTGCCGAGGTGATGTCATTCATATGGCTAATTGTTAGCATTAAAAATGTACCAATGCGGTTTCTTGATTCATCTTTTGGGCTTGAATTAAAGTTAATCGCTAACGCTTCCGCTATTGGATAAATAACCCCACCAGCACGCGCTGTAGTACTGGGAATTGCTGGAGCTAACGCAATGTCGGTGACCGATAAACCATAAGCAAGCCCTAATGTATTTTTTCCTAAAATTTTAACAAGATAATAGGCAATACGTTTACTTAGTCCTGTTTTGATAAAGCCACGAGCGATCATAAAAGCAATAACAATCAACCAAATAAGACTACTATTTAATTCACTTAAGGCAATTTTAATAGCAGCCGCATTTGTATCAGCACCAGAGGGTCTTAATACGGCAAAAACGGTAATTGCTAATAATCCAATAGCTCCAATTGGCATTATTTCAGCTACGATGCAGGCAATAGTGGCCACAAAAATAATGCTGGTTTGCCAACCTTGTTGGCTGATACCTTCAGGTGGCGTTACATATAACCAGAGTATCGCAGAAATTGCCGCAATAATAATGAGTGGCAACCATTTCACTGGTGGTTTTTTTACTACGTTCATAGTATTTTCCTTTTGAATTTAAATATTTTTAATAAGTTAAGATTTAATTCTATTTTTTATTTGATTATTTATTAAGTTTATTCTTTTGAAAAAATAAAAACCTAATAGAATCAATAGCTTTTCTAACCATTTTTATTTAGAATTGCTTGTCTTTTAATTAAAATACATCAAAATAAAGCTCAAAAAAACTTCAATAAAATCAATATGTTTCCTGACGACTTTTTGTTACTATATTTATGTTTAATCTAGTTTTATTGTGTATTGTTTATCACTTTTTTGAAAAATAAAATTATTAGGATTTACCAATGTTATTGTTTTATTTTTTAACAAAAATATGGCTGATAAATTTGGACGTTTTTGCAAAAATTCTCTACTCTTATCAAGTCCCCATCCATAAAAAACCGTAGAATAAATATCACCTTCTAAAGAAGAATCTGAAATTACAGTCACGCTTTCTAATTCATTATCTAATGGATAGCCTGTTTGGGGATCGAATATGTGATGATAAAGATGATCGTTTTGTATAAAAAAGCGCTCATAAATTCCTGAAGTAACAACCGACTTATCTATAACTTTAATTACTCCTGATAACTTATTATCCGTTGAAAATGGTTTTCGAAGTCCAATATGCCAATAGCCGTTATCATCTGTTAAGGATGCGCCTAACGCAAATACATTACCGCCTAAATTAATGATCCCTTTGTAAACTTGATATTGAAGCAAAATTGATTTGACAACATCAGCAATATAGCCTTTAGCAATGGCACCTAAGTCAATTTCCATTCCTGCTTTTTTTAAAAAAACAGTATGTTTATTTGTATCAAGTTCAATATTTTTAGGATCTGTTAATAAAAGTTGTTGTTTTATTAATCTAGCAGCAGGAATTTGGTCACCTTGAAAGCCAATTTTCCAAAGTTTGACCAAAGGACCAATAGCTAAATTAAAACAACTATTAAAGTGTAAGCTTATTTTCTGGGCTTGCTCAATCAAAGAAAAAACAGGTCGACTTACTGTAACAGGATGTTGCCCAGCCGCTAAATTAATTGACATAACTTCGGATAACGGTTTGTTAACAGTTAGTTTGTCCTCAAGTATTTTTATGGTCTCAAAAACAGTTTGCACTGCGGTTTCATTAGGCTCTAAAAGCATTAATGAAACCGTTGTTCCCATTAAATGTTGAGTATATTCATTTGCATTTACCATGCTAAACAAGCTCAAATAGTTGTAACAAATTAATGTTTAATATAATCAGCCGCTTTTTTACCTGCTTGTGTACCAAATATAATAATATCAGCAACAGCATTACCACCAATACGATTAGCGCCATGTACTCCACCTACAACTTCACCAGCAGCAAATACACCTTGGATTACCTGTTTATCAGCATCTAATACTTGTGTTTGAGTGTTAATCGTTACGCCTCCCATTGTATGATGGACACCCGGTGCGATTTTTATTGCATAAAAAGGCCCTTTTTTAATTGGGTGACGCATACCAGTGGTTCGACCAAAGTCTTCATCGTGTTTAGTCGTCACAAATTGATTGTAACGCTCAACCGTTTTCGCTAATGTGTTACCATCAATCGATAGTTTTTGAGCTAACTCTTCAAGCGTATTTGCTTGCCTTACAAGTTCATTTGAAACATATTCTTCAACAGATTTATTTTCATCTCGAACTTGTTGATCAAATAGAATATAAGCATAATGTTCAGGTAATTTGATAATTTCAGCAGAAACATTGTCTCTTGTATCAAGTTCATTAACAAATCGTTGACCTTTTTGTGATACCAATATTGCACCACCACCACGAATAGATTCAGAAATTAAATACGACGTTGTTTGTTCAACGGTTGGATGAATTTGTATTTCACCCATATCAACAGTCCCTGCACCGAGTTTTTCTAATAGCATAATACCAGAACCCGTTGCCCCTTTATGATTAGTAGTGACAAATCCTTTAAGATCAGGACGATATTTTTCAACCATTGTAGTATTGGCACTAAACCCACCTGTTGCAATAATGACAGCTTTGGCTTTTATTAAATGAGTTGAACCATCTTCTTCTGAAACTTTAACGCCAATAACTTTATGGTTTTCGGTTACAATTTCAGTAACTGCAGTATCAAGCATAACTTCAATATTACGCTTATTGATATTTTTAACTAAACCACTAATTAAAAAGCCACCAACAGCAGCACCACTTTCAGGGCGATGAGTTCGATCAATGCTCATTCCCCCCGTTGTGGTGATGCCACTTAATTCAATACCGTTATCATCTAACCAATTTATCGCATTTGGCGCATTTTCAACAAAATAATGCAATAACTCAGGATTATTTTTATTTTTCCCACCAGTCATTGTTTCTTTATAAAAGAGTTCTTTATTGTCTACAATACCTTTTAGCTGTTGGAATTTGGTTTCCGCAGCATTCATACCTGCCGAAGCTTTATTAGTATTACCACCAATCACTGACATTTGCTCGACAATAATAACATTTGCACCAAGATCATGTGCTTGAATCGCCGCAGAAAGTCCTGCTCCACCACTACCAACAACTACAACATCAAAAGCGCGATCATTAGGATCACCACCTTCGGCAATAATAGCCTCTTTATTAGATTTGGCCATCGCTTTAGTTACGGCTTTTTTAAAAGCTTCACATTGTGTAGTAGCGCCTGAAATAGCATCAACATGTGGGCTGTTGGAGTCAATAATTCGGTGTTTGATTTCAGTAAAATTATTTAATATTTCTCGATCAAAATTTTGAGCATTAACTAGTTGTATATCTTTAATAAAATCTTTTCCTAATTCAACATTAATCAAAAATTCGTAAGACTCATCATTAACTTTCTCTTGGTAATTCCCTGGTTTGAACTTTTTGACATTAAGATTAACATCTCGAATCAAGCTTTCAACAAGCGAAAAATGCCATAAAGGTTCAGGAATATTTAGCTCTTCACGTTTATCACTATTGATAAAAAGTTCAAGCTTTTCACCTTTTTCAATACGGTCAATCCAATCGGGATAAGCAATACAAGCACGACCAACCGCAACTAAATCATAACCACTATTAATGGCATCTTCCACATCACTTTGATTAATAACATTTCCGACACCAACAACTGGTATTTTTGCTAATGTTTCAGATCGCATTGTCACATATTTTTTAATTAATGGCGTTGGATCTTGTGTATCAACAATGGAGGGCCTAAGTATTGTTCCCATTGAAAAATGGATATAATCAAGCCCCTTTTCAGCCAATTTTTCAAGCAAATACATGGAATCATCAAAACGAATTCCAGGGACTTCTAATTCTTCAGGCGAAAAACGATATCCAACAATAAATTCAGGGGTTGCATATTGCTTAACCATAGCGTGGGTAATTTCTAAAACGGCTAAAGGGAATTGGGTTCGATTATCACGGCTTCCTCCCCATTTATCTTTTCGTTGATTTGAATTAGGTGAATAGAATTGTTGAATTAAATAAGTATTTGCCCCATGAATTTCTATCCCATCAAATCCTGCTTGAATTGCACGACGTACTGCTTGACTAAATTTGTCAATCATTTCATCTACTTCTTCAGCCGTTAATGCAATGGGTGTAGGCGCATTGGGACGTGGAGCTGCAATAGCACTAGGACCTACTGGTGATTGTCCTCCAATTAATTTAGGTTCAACCATTCTTCCGCCATGATAAACTTGAATAATTGCTTTAGAACCTTTTTCTTTGATCACTTTAGCAATTTTAGCTAAGCCTTCAATCTTATCATCACTATCTAAACCAATAGCGCCGGGAAAAGCTAACCCTTTATCGTCAACAAATCCACATTCAACAATAATAGTACCAATTGTTCCTGATCTTGCTTGATAATATTCAATTAAATCATGCGTAACTGAACCATCATAAAAACCGGAACAAGTTGTCATTGGAGCCATCATGATACGGTTTTTTAGTTCAACGCCATTAGGCAGTGTTAGCGACTTAAAAATATTTCCATTTTTCATTTTTATACACCTAATCATTATTATCTAATCTTCATAACTACCAATAATGATAACATTAACAATAATTATCCTCCAATTACATTAATTTCATTAATACCTGTTTTACTAATAGTAAATAGCGATGAGTATCATTTTTTCGACAAAACTTTTTTAGTTTTATTAGTCAATTAGAAAATTATTGATATAACTAAAATAAAATTCTGCCAATTTTTGATGTTTTATCGTACTTTATTTGTCAAACTCACAATTAAAAATCTAAAAAAAAACACTATAACCTTTTCATTTAGTTATATATTTTTTTAATTTTTATGTTGAACTTTAAATTGTCTGAGATAAAATACTCTGAAATATAACGCAAAGAGAGTATCGGAATGTTTGTAATACCAATTAAGAAGTTAAAATCAACTTTCGATTTTCTAGTTATTCTATTTTTTAATCCTCCTTTATGGAGGATTTTTTTTGGGTTTAAAAAAACATATTTATCTATTTTTCTTTTATTACATATTAATAATCAATTTTATATTGAGAACACGCACAATCAGGAGACAGTATGAAATCTTTAACCCCTTTTTATGATCCAACTATAAGTTACGAAGATAATTATGCTCAAGGTCCATTTGGACTCTTTAAACAATTAGATAAAGCACAACAAATATCAACAAAACCTTCAAAATTCTTAAATGTTGAAGTCAATTTGCCATTTGGCCAACCAGCAGGCCCGTTATTAAACGCAAATTATATCAAAGCTGCTTTTGCTTATGGATTTGATTTATGTGTATATAAAACAGTAAGAACTAAAGGACATAAATGCCATCCATTACCGAATGTTTTGGCGGTCCATCCTAACGGTAAATTATCATCTAATTTAGATACTGTGCTAGCCGATACCAATTACAATCAACCATTGTCAATAACCAATTCGTTTGGAGTTCCCTCTTTTTCGCCTGATGTTTGGCAACCAGACATGGCTAATGCAGTCAAATATGCAGGGCATGGGCAGTGTGTTATTGGTAGTTTTCAAGGTACACAAGGTAACGGTGAAATTGAAAAAGATTATGCTTTAGCCGCGAAATTAGTCCGCGAAACAAATGCTCCTATTCTTGAAGCAAATTTAAGTTGCCCAAATGAAGGGGCTAGCAAATTACTTTGCTTTGATGTTGATAAAGTTGAGCGAATTGTTAATGAAATTAAAACTGAAGTACCTGATCGTCCACTTATCTTAAAGTTAGCTTATTTTCCTGATGATGAAAGAATTATTTCTTTATTAACCCGTGTAGGCTCTATTATCGATGGTTTAAGTGCAATCAACACACTATCAGCTAAACCTGTTGATGCTAAAGGAACCCCTGCTTTAGGTGAAAATAGAAAAGAAGGCGGTATTTGTGGTGACGCAATCCGTTGGGCTGGTTTAGATATGGTAAGTCGTTTAGCTAAATATCGTGAACAAATGGATTTAAACTTTGCTATTGTGGGCGTTGGTGGAGTTAGTTCTAGCGAACATTATCATCAATTTATAAAAAATGGTGCTGATGCTGTTATGAGTGCAACTGGTGCTATGTGGAATCCACTCCTTGCGATAGAAATAAAAAAGAGTCTTTAACTTTGACTAATAAATATTAAAAGTACGGGGCATTTTGCCCTGTATTTATGATCGAATAAATACAAAATGGCAATCACTTTTTTTTAAAATAAGAATAACCAAAAATAAGATGTGCTAAAAATACTATCGCTAACATAATTCTGACATGTAAAGAATCAAAAAGAATAAAAGGAATAAGTAAAACAACAAATACCATGATTATCATTTTTAATAAATTTAATTTTGTTATTTCCTTTTCTATTAGTATTTTTTGAATATAATCTTGATAATAACGACTTTTAGTAAAATAACGGTAAAGACGAACTGAGCTATTCAACCAAAGATAAGCCGTTAATAAATAAAATGGTACAGTTGGTAAAAGTGGTACAAAAATGCCTACTGTTCCCAATATAAATGAAAGACTACCGATAATAATAAAAAACCATTTTTTTAATATTGATAAATTCAACTCAATAGAATAATTTTCCATATTTTCTAGACAGGATGTTATTTTAACAACTAAACCTAATAATAAATGAATAAACCCAAAATGCGAATAACAGCAAAATAATAACTGAGATAAATAACTTTTCTTTCTTTTTAGATAGAAAAAGTGGAATTAATAATGGTAATAAAAAAACTAACACTATATACATATCACTTTGCGGATCATTATCATTGTCTGTTGGTAGCATGCATAAATTCAAAAATTCTTCCGGATATAGTTCTAACCAATATTCATGTTTGTTAGTTGAAAAAACGAATATAATAAAAAAACAAAATATTGCGTATATTGTTGCAAAAAAAGATTTCATTATTTATGATGTCGTTATTTAATTTATACCACTTTTATATTTTATTACATTTAATAAAAGAAATTAAACTACTTCGAGATAAAAAATAGCAAGTCATGTTGAACATTCTTTAAGAATTGGCGGAACGGACGGGGCTCGAACCCGCGACCCCCTGCGTGACAGGCAGGTATTCTAACCAACTGAACTACCGCTCCGCTTTGTTTGAGAGTTTTAATGCTACAGCATTAAAGTAGGCGTGATATTAAAGATTATTTTTATTCACGTCAATAATTTTTTTTAAATAAATGATTAACTGAATGCAAAATAATCATTAATTCAAATTCCACAATGCTCCACCACTTTTTTTATCAATTTTTTTTAAAACAGATTCATGTTCAGAAAGTTCATATTCCGTTGCTTTTATTACTTTTAAAGGCACGCCACTACGCTCTACTCTTTTTATTGCATTTGGTTCAGATGAAGATAAATTATTTTCTTCGGAATTAAAAGATAAAGTTGTTTGTCCCCCAGTCATAGCCAAATAAACTTCAGCTAAAATTTCAGCATCTAATAAAGCACCATGCAATGTTCGGTGAGAATTATCTATCTGATAGCGTTCGCATAATGCATCTAAATTATTACGTTTACCAGGGAACAACCGTCTTGCCATCGACAAGGTATCAGTAACAAGACAATGATCGGCTGTTTTAAAATCTAGCCCACAAAGACGAAATTCATAATCCATAAACCCCACATCAAACGAGGCGTTGTGAATTATTAATTCAGCACCATCAATAAATTTAATAAAATCATGTGCGATTTTTTTAAAAATTGGCTTATCTTTAACAAAATCATCACTGATACCATGCACACTAAATGCTCCCTCATCAATTAAGCGTTCTGGATTAATGTAAACATGAAAATGGTTGCCTGTTAAACGGCGATTAACCATTTCAACCGCGCCAATTTCAATAATCTTATGCCCTTCATAATGGTTATTGCCATCTTGATTCATACCGGTTGTTTCAGTATCTAAAACGATTTGTCGTGTATAATTATGTGTCACTTTCTTCTCTTTTTATATCAACAATTGGGGAAACGCATTTTTAATGATATAGTCTAGCACTAAAACCTTTTAATGTTGATACCTACCTAAATCTAGGTAGTAGACAATTGGCTAAATTTATAGAGTATATAGTAAATAAATTAAAGTCCGTTAACTTGCCGTTTAATTGAGATAATTAATAAATTTAAATAGTTACAAAGAATCAACAATATGTTAAAAAAAATCGAAATATATACAGACGGTTCATGTCTTGGTAATCCTGGTCCTGGTGGCTATGCTGCTATATTAAAATATAAACAAATTGAAAAAATATTATCAGAAGGTTTTTTTAAAACAACAAATAATCGAATGGAATTATTAGCTGCGATTGCCGCTTTAGAACAATTAAAGCAACCTTGCCAAATTGAGTTATATTCTGATAGCCAATATTTGCGTAATGGTATTATCAATTGGATTCATGGTTGGAAAAAAAATGGTTGGAAGACCGCTAATAAACAATCTGTAAAAAATGTTGATTTATGGAAAAGACTTGATCAATTAGTACAAACTCACAAAATTGAGTGGATTTGGGTCAAAGGCCATGCTGGCCATATTGAAAACGAACGTTGCGACATTATAGCCAAAACACAAGCTCAATCGCCTACTTTGCAAGATACTGTATTTGAACAATCTATGCAGGATAATTGAATTGATAAAATAAAAAGTAGCTTTTTAGGCAACTTATATTTATATAAAAAGTTTTGGTTTAAATCAATTACTCATAAATAATGGTAAAAAATAATATGTATCAACTTCATTGCATTCCAGTTTTAAAAGATAATTATATTTGGATTTTAACCAATTCAGCCAATCAAGCCATAATTATTGATCCTGGTGAAGCCAAACCTGTCATTAATTATATAAACAAACATAGAATATCCCCTCTTGGAATTTTACTTACTCATCACCATATTGATCACACAGGTGGGGTGTGTGAATTAAAAGCACAATATCAAAACATTGATGTTTACGGCCCCAATGAGATCGATTTACCAATTAATTATCTTATTAACCAAAATAAAGTTGATATTGGTGATTTTAGTTTTGATGTAATCGCTGTACCAGGGCATACTCTTGGTCATTTGGCTTATTATTGTAGCCCCTATTTATTTTCTGGCGATACTTTATTTTCGGCTGGTTGTGGAAGAGTTTTTGAAGGTACTTATCAACAAATGTTAGATTCGCTAAAGCAATTAAAACAGTTACCTGAAAATACTTTAATCTGTGCAAGTCATGAATATACTTTATCAAATTTAGCATTTGCACTTCAAATGTTGCCCGATGATAAAAATATCAAAGATTATTTAAATTTGATTTCGAAAAAACAAATAACATTACCGTCTATTTTGTCTAAAGAAAAACAAATTAACTTATTTTTAAGATGTCATGAACAAAAATTGCAAAATAAATTTAAATTTAACAAAGAATTAGACTTGTTTGTTTTTTTTAGAAGCCAAAAAGACATTTTTTAGGTATAATATCGTACTTAATTTGAGTGAAAATTTACGAACTAATGAAAAAGTTATTAATATTTACAGTGTTATGTTTATCTTTGGGCGCATGTCAAAATCATGGCCCTCAATATAATAATAATGTCTATAAAAAATCTAACTCAAAATCAGTAGTTACTAATAGCATTAAAAGTGGTGGTATTAGTCACACTTTGGTCACGCAAAATCCTTGGCAATTCATGCTTACGCAGATCAATGTGAAAATTCCAGAAAATAACCGTATTAAAGCTGAAAGAGAACGTTTGTTACGTAATCCACAAGGATTTGAAACAGTTGCATTACGTTCTGAACCTTATGTTTATTATATTATTAATCAACTAAGAAAAAATGATTTACCAGTTGAATTAGCTTTAATTCCGTTAATTGAAAGTGCTTATGACCCATTGGCAACTTCTCCAGCTCAAGCTGCTGGTTTGTGGCAATTTGTACCAATTACAGCAAAAGAATACGGTATTAAACAAAATAGCTATTTTGATGGACGTCGAGATCTTATCGCATCTACAACTTCAGCTATTTCATTATTACAAAATCTAAATAATCGCTTTAATGGTGACTGGCTATTAACATTAGCCGCTTACAACGCTGGTGAAGGGCGAGTCAGAAAAGCTATCGAAAAAAATCAGGCAAGTGGTTTACCTACCAATTATTGGTCTCTAGATTTGCCAAATGAAACAATGCACTACGTACCTAAAATTTTAGCAATTATTGATATTGTTAAAAATAGTAAACAATACGGTATTAAATTACCTGATTGTAATTATGAAAATTCACTTGTTCGAATTGATATGTCAAAAAATATCTCATTAGATAAGGTTGCCAAATATACAGGTTTATCTTTAAATGATTTAACAACATATAATGCGGGATATGTTCAACAAAAAGTCAATGGTCCGTTTCATTTATTAGTACCATATGCCCATGCTCAAGACTTATTCAAAAAATTAAAAGCAGAAAATCTAGTGGTAAACCAAGTTACTGAGCTTTTACAAGATGTACCACATACAAATATGCCGTTTGAAGTTAAATCAACTACAACAATAAAATATAGTTCAACAAATAACAAAAAAACAAACTCTATTTTAGCCTCGAATACTAAATCTACAGGTAAAAAGCAAATAACTTATCAGGTTAAAGTTGGTGATAATTTATATTCTATTGCACAAAATTATCGAGTTAAAATTACAGATATACTTCAGTGGAATAATTTAAAAAATGCCCGTATACAAGAAGGTGATATTTTGACGATTAATATTGTGGATACAAATCCAATCTAAATTTTACTAATAAAGGATTATGATCAGATGCTGTTGTTTTAATAATGTCTGCCGTATCTAATCGTAATCCTCTATAAAAAACAAAATCAAGTGGCCTACCCATAAATTTTTTTCGAATATCAATATCAACTGAAAAATTAACTGGTTTAAGTTCAATTGAACTTACAAGTTGGTATAATAAATTCAGTCTCTGCTTGCTCCAAGCATTAAAGTCTCCAGCTAAAATAACTGGACCATCGTGTTCCTTTATTCTATTTAATAGCATATGTATTTGTTGTCTATAAACTTTTACACCAATGCTAAAATTTACAGAATGAATATTTGCAACTAATAATTTTTGTTTGGAATGACTAATAGGATAAATAGTAATCAAAGCAGATTTAGGTACTCGAATTAATGGTTCTTTTTCTTTAAAAGAAAAAATTGAGGTCGGTAATGAATCAGAGATTGTCATTACGCCAGCATAGATGCCATTCAAACAATAAGCAGGAACATGATCTGCAATTTTATTATGATGTGAAATAAAATTAAGTAATTGAGCCGTTGTCTGGGCTTCTTGCAATAAAATTAGTTTAGCTTTATCCGCATATTGTTTAAGTACATCAATACAATCAACTCTTTTTTGTTTAAAAATATTCCAAACTAAAATCGAAAATGATGATTGTTCGATTAACGGTTTATTTATTGTTATTGGGTGATTAGGCAAAATCAACTCAACCTCGTTGCTTGCCTGATATCGTAATGTATAACACCGTTTTTTAAACATTTTTATTGTTCAATTTTTGTTTTAAGTATTCATCAAAAGATAAAGTATCGCCCTGCTCTTTCTTTTTTTGTTTTTCAATAGATGAATTACGTTGCTGAATAAAATCACCATCTGTTAATAATGATAAAGGTTCAGACAGAAGCTGTTTTTTATATTGGTTTGCTAAAGCTAAACCAAATTTTGCAGTACCTAAATCACTTATTGCTTGCAGTGTTCTTGCTGATAAAGTTAATTCAGGTTGATCAAACATTAAATCTAGTCGTTCACAAACTTTCCGATATTGTTGTTTATCATCCTTATGATCTAAAACATCAGCTACTCGTAATAAATCTTTAAATAACTCATGCCCAACTTTGGCCAAAGGTTCTCGATGGCTGTCACAGCCTATACCAATTTCAAGTCCAGGCTTTCGCCCTTCCATGATAACTCTATTCCAATTTAATTTAGCACACTCTAGTTCTTGGCTGCTCATTTCAGGGGCTGGTGCTAATGCACACCAAATTAAAAATAGGTCGATAAAGCGAACTTGCTCTTCAGTGATTCCCACTGGTGAAAACGGATTAACATCTAATGCCCGAACTTCAATATATTCAATCCCACCTCGTAAAAGAGCATCAGAAGGTAATTCCTGTGCCATTGGCACTCGTTTAGGGCGAATAGGTGCATAAAACTCATTTTCTATTTGTAAAATATTATCATTTAATTGTCGATAATGGCCATTAACTTTTATGCCTAATTGTGTAAATTCAGCTGATTTTGTTCGTGTTGCACGTTTTAATCCTTCAGCATATGTATCTAAATGGTTAAATGTAATGCCTAGCTGTTTTTGTGCGTTATTTGTATACCCAATATCACTTAATCTTAAGGATGTCGCATAAGGCAAATAACAATTGCCATTTGTTTGTTCAATAAAGGCTTTGGCTTTTTGTGGATCTTGAATAAATGAAGAACACATTGATGGCGATGCACCAAACAAATAAGGAATAACCCAACCAAATCGGTAATAGTTACGAATCAAAGTAAAGTAACCTTCAGAAATAACAACCTTACCCTCTTCTGAATTTTTTACACCATCTCTTGCTTGCCAAAATGCCATCGGCAATGAAAAATTATAATGAACACCTGATATCGTTTGCATCATTGCACCATAGCGGTTTTTTAAACCTTCCCGATAAACCGTTTTGAAAAGTCCTTCATTTGATGAACCATATTGCGCTAAAATAATATCATCTTCGTTAGCTACAAAACATGGCATGCTCAATGGCCACATCATCTCATCACCAATATTTACGCTAGCATAACGATGTAAATCTCGTAAAAATGTTAACATATAATCAATATTAGTATTAACAGGTGTTATAAACTCTAACATCGACTCAGCAAAGTCGGTGGTAATCCATGGGTGTGTTAATGCGGCGCCAATTTTAGAAGGAAAAGAAGTTTTCGATAATGATCCATCAGGTAAAATGCGTAAAGTTTCACGTTCTACACCACGTTGAATACCTTGTAAAATGGTATAGTGTTTTTCTAACCAATTAAGTGCTTTTGATACATCTGGAATCATATTTATACTTCCTTAAAATGAAGTTATTTGATTTTTTATATTAACATAATTTATGTATTAACTATGGGCTAATTTAATAACGTTTAAAATAAAAATTAGTAGTATTTTGTGAAAGAGGCAATTCAACAAATTGTAATTATTTATGTTTACCCCAAAATATCTAATTTTAATTATACTTTTAAATAATATCTATTTCATAGATAGGAAATAGTATTTTTGTTTTTATTATTAGCTTACTTAGACTTTTTTTGTAATAAAACTAACACTTCCATATGTGAAGTCTGTGGAAACATATCAAATAACTGTACTTTTTGGATTTGATAAATTGACAATAATGATAAATCATCAATTAATGAAAATAAGTTACAACTTGAATATAAAATATAATTAGGAGCCATTTGCTCTAAATACTGTATAAGTATCTTTCCCGCCCCTCGTCTTGGAGGATTCAATAAAACTAAATCGGGTACATTTTGTTGAGCTATCGCATATTGTGTTGCATCAAAAGACTTAAAAACTAGCTGTTTAAAACCGAGCCTTTCTGCTGATAAGGTTGCACATTCAATTGCATCAGAGTTAATTTCAATACCAGTTAGTTGAATATTTTTTTTAGTAGAATGGCTAACACAGCTTAAACCAAATCCGCCTACTCCACAAAATAGATCCCAAATAGATTTCACATTTAAATTTGTGACCCAGTCACTTGCTGTCTTGTAAAGATTGTTAGCAACATAGGTATTTGTTTGAAAGAAACTTTTAGATTTTATAAACAATGGAATCCCATTCAAAGTTATCGATAAAAAGGAATTCTCAGTTAGCTCGATCTCTTCATCTCCTTCTAAAATAGCTGAATGATTAGGCTGAATATTAATTGAAACGACTTGTAGACTTTGAATTTTTTCTTGCAATTGATGAAAAGAACGCTTAATTTTCTCGACAAATTTGTGTGATCTTAAAACAAAGCGCAACATAAAACTACTCATCTCATTGCAACTGCTTTCTGTAATAATAACAAACTTCAGCTCGCCTTTTCGCTTATTAATATTATAAGGTACTAAGCCTTGTTTTCTGATATAAGTTCTCACTATTTTCAGAATGTTTTGCATATTATTTGAATAGAGCGGACAATCACAAAGATCAACTACCTCATTACCATTCTGAACACCTAATATCGGTTTTTCAACCGTACCTAATACCGCCATTTTGGCTTTATTACGAAAAGCAGATTCTTTGCTGGCAAAAGGCTTTTTCACTTCTATAGGATTAAATTTACTTAGTTTTTGAATCAGAGTTGTTTGTTTCTGTTCTAATTGTGTTTGATAAGGGTGATTTATCCATTGACATGACGAACATTTTTTTTGTTGATAAAAGTGACATTGCATTATGATTAAGGCCTTTTTTATAATAAATATATTATATATAAAATTGAACTAATATAATAAATAGTTTCGAATTTTATACTAAAACACATGTTTTTCAGAAAACTTTTTACAAAAAAATTATAAGAATATAGATAAAATGTGTAGTTAATCATCTGTTATGATTTGACGAAACACAGCTGTATGATAGGATATTGCCATCAACATTATAGGAAAAATTTAATGTCTATTAAGTTAAAAAACCTCGAAGAAATCGAAAAAATGCGCATAGCAGGAAAGCTTGCTGCTGAAGTATTAGAAATGATTGAACCCTATGTTAAGCCAGGTATTAGTACTGGAGAACTGGATAAAATCTGCTATGAATATATCGTTAATGTTCAAAAAGCGATTCCTGCAAATATTGGTTATAGCGGTTATCAACATACAAGCTGTATTTCAATTAATGATGTGGTTTGTCATGGCATTCCAAGTTTTGATAAAAAAATAAAAGATGGTGACATCCTTAATATTGATGTAACCGTGATTAAAGATGGTTATCATGGTGATACATCAAGAATGTACATAGCAGGTAAACCGACAATTGTTGGTGAAAAGCTGTGTCAAGTAGCGCAAGAAAGCTTATATGAATCGATCAGAATTATAAAACCAGGTATTCGTCTAAAAGAAATTGGTAAAACAATCCAAAAATATGTCGATAAATTTGGATTTTCATCTGTTCGTGAATATTGTGGACACGGTATTGGCAAGGTATATCATGATGAGCCTCAAGTTTTACATTATGATGCTGATGATGGCGGTGTCATTTTAAAACCAGGGATGACATTTACGATTGAACCAATGATAAATACAGGTGATTGGCGTACTCGCACTATGAAAGATGGTTGGACAGTCAAAACTAAAGACCATGGGCTTTCCGCTCAATATGAGCATACTATTTTAGTTACTGACAATGGAGTTGAAGTCTTAACATTGCGTAGTAATGAAAACTTCCCTCGTATTATTGAACACTAAATAAAAAAAGATTCAACAATAGCTTATTGTTGAATCTCTTCATTTAATAAACTTTAATACAATAAAGTATAAAGTTTACGGCGATATGAGCTTGCTAATGGATTACTTGTGCCGAGAGCAGCTAGCAAATCAAGTAATGTTTTTTTCACCTGCCCTTCGCCTACATTAAGATCTTGGGTAAGTGGTTTAAATAATAACTCTAATGCCTCTTCATGACGTCCAACTTGCATTAATTGAGATGATAACTGAATCATAAGTTCAACATTATCAGGTTGCTTAGCTAGTTCAGCTTGTAATAATTGCAATTCAGGTGAATTTGCTGCTTGTTCAAGTAACTCGATTTCAGCTTGTAAACCATGAAAAGTGGAATCTTGATCTTGTAGAGGAATTGTTGCAAGCACATCTTTAGCTTCACTTAATTGTTTTTGTTCTATTTGTGATTTTGCTAGCATTAAAGCAATATCTGTTCTTGGTTTCCCAAGATGATCAGTAAGCGCTTTCCAAGCTTGTCTTAATAAAGGTAATGCTTGTTCATATTTTGCTTCATTAAATAAGTTTTTTGCCTCAATAAGTTTTAGTTCATTTTCGTTAGGTAAAAACTTTATTAAAAATTCTTTGATCGTTTCTTCTGACTGTGGGCCTTGAAAACCATCAACAGGTTGACCATTTTGAAAAAGATAAACAGTTGGAATTGCTCTTAAACCAAATTGAGCTGCTAGCATTTGTTCTTCATCACAATTAAGGCTAGCTAAAATAAATTGACCATGGTGTTCATTAGCTAATTTTGTCAATACGTTTGTCATTGCTTCATAATTTGGACTTCTTGCAGACCAAAAATAAAACAATACAGGGGATTGAGAGGATCTTTCTATAATCTCTTGAATATTTTGTTCATTAACATCAAAAATAAATTGGTTTTGCATATTATGTCCTAGGTATATGGTTATTTATTCTTTAAAATTTTATCCATTAATCTATCTGGAAGCAAACGTTTAGCAATGGCAGCAATTTTAGTTATTTTTGTTACCCTGTAACGTATTTTAGGGGTTTTATTTTCAAGCG
This sequence comes from Gilliamella sp. Pra-s60, assembly GCF_009795755.1. Classification (NCBI taxonomy): domain Bacteria; kingdom Pseudomonadati; phylum Pseudomonadota; class Gammaproteobacteria; order Orbales; family Orbaceae; genus Gilliamella; species Gilliamella sp. Pra-s60. The sequence goes on from NZ_WTFA01000001.1 coordinate 271,979, forward strand.
CATGAAATAAATAAGGTAACACAGCTTCTGGTGGTAACGTAAATCGTTTGGCAATAGGTGGGTTTTTTACAATATTTTCTTTTTCTGTTTGATTAACATTATTTGAAAAATACGTTTTTAATGGTCCTGGTTCAATCAGACTAACTTTGATATTGGTATTAGCTAATTCTAATCTTAGTACATCGGACCACGCTTCTAATGCATACTTACTTGCAGAATAAGCACCACGACCAGGAGTAGCGATAATACCAACAATTGAACTTGTTTGAATAATTCGTCCTTCATTTTGTTCAATCATCGCAGGAAGTAACAGTTGAGTTAATTGATGAATCCCAAAGAAATTAGTTGAAAATTGTGATTCCAACTGCTCACGACTAATAGTATTTAATCGCCCATACACACCAAAACCTGCATTATTAAATAATGCATCTAATTTACCATTTGTTAAGGTTAAAACTTCCTGAGCTGCTTGGTCAACTGAGTCGGGATTATCTAAATCAAGCAAAACTGTTTCAAAACCTTGCTCAATAAGTTTTTTTTGATCAGATAGTCTGCGACATGACGCAATAACGCGATACCCTCGTTTTTTTAAGGCAATGGCCGACACTAAACCTATCCCACTCGAACAGCCCGTAATAAAAATAGTTCGCAATTTTATAGCTCCGTTAATTCATATATTGTCAAGTTTATCTCCAGCAATTATGATAGCACATCTAAATTTAAGTTATGCAAATAAGCCAAGAGGATCCTATGAAAATCGCCATTATTGCAGCAATGGAAGAAGAAGTAGCCATATTAAAAAGTAAAATTACTCATTACCACGTTGAACATCATTTAGGTTATGTTTTTCATCTTGGAAAAATTTCAGGATGTGACATAGTTTTGCTTCAATCGGGTATTGGTAAAGTTGCTGCAGCATCAGGCACTACTGTACTATTAAATAACTATAAAGTCGATGCAGTTATCAACACGGGATCAGCCGGAGGGTTATCTGCTACTCTTAATATTGGTGATATTATTGTTTCAAAAGATGTTTTTTATCATGATGTTGATTTAACAGCTTTTGGTTACAAACCAGGACAAATGTCGGGTTGCCCTGTTACATTTAAGGCAGATCAAAAATATCAATCACTCGCCCAAAGTTGTATAAAAAAACATGGTGTTAATGCGATTGAAGGATCAATTGGTAGCGGCGATGCATTTATCAATGGTAAAGCTACATTGGAAAAAATAAAACAAACCTTTCCTGAAGCAATCGCTGTTGAAATGGAAGCAGCAGCTATTGGTCATGTTTGTTGGTTATCTAAAGTCCCTTTTGTTGTCGTTCGAGCTATTTCAGATAATGGTGATAATGAGTCCGCCGTTGATTTTGAATCATTTTTAAAATTAGCAGCTGCACAATCATCACTTATTGTTGAATCAATGCTAAGTGAGCTTGCATAAACTACATTTTAAAATGATGTGTATTCCCAAAAAAGCCAATCATATTTAAGATTGGCAATTGCTATCAATAAAAATACTAAGCATCATCAATGTCAAAACAATATTTTTCAAATAAAGCTTTTCGCCAGCCTATTAATATTTCAGGCTTATCATCGTTTTTATTAGTTTGCCATTTTACGTATTGATTAATTAACCGACGAGAAATTAATAAATCAGGATTAAGTCCAGTCTGCTTAGCTAGTTCTCTAGCCGCTTCCTTTAATTTATCAGAAATATACTTATAATTAGGGTAACTACTCACCTTAAATACAGGTGGAATGTCGGGTATTGATTCAGATAAAATAGCTAAAATTGTTTGTCCATACAAACGAATTTCCTTCCCTTTCATGCCTAACTTATTAAGTTCAGCTAATGATGTAGGTGAATAACGTGCAACTTTAAATAATACTTCTTCATGTATAACAAAATTCAAAGCAATATCTTGTTCTTTAGCTAGCTTGTATCGCCAATTAGCTAATTTATATAATCGACCTAAACTTTTACCTTTTAGTTGCCAATTATTTTTAATATTTAAATAAGCATCTTTGGGATCCATAACTTCACATTTACGCATAACTGCCATTTGGCACTCTTGATAAGCTGCTTGTAAATAATTGTTTGCGCTTAATTGTGATTTTAAAATGTTTATTAGGGGAAAAAGATATAACACATCATTTATGGCATACTCGCATTGTCTTTCAGTTAATGGGCGTTTTAACCAATCTGTTCGAGTTTCGCTTTTATCAAGCTCTATCTCTAAATATTTTTTTACTAAATTAGCATAACCACAACTAAGTGGATTATCTAAAAACGAAGCCAATATTTGGCTATCTATAATAGGAGTGGGTACTATTCCGAAATAATGGAGAAAAACCTCGATGTCTTCGCTACACGAGTGAAAATATTTTTCAATTTTAGGATTGCTTAAAATGATTAGAAAATCCTTCCAATCATTGATTGCTATGGGGTCAATTAATGCCGCATGTTCTCCATCAAATATTTGTAACAGCCCTAAATGAGGATAAAAGGTTTGAGTTCGAATAAATTCAGTATCTAACGCAATCGCCGAACTATTTTCGATTTTAGAACAATAATCAGCTAATTGATCATCATTAATAATAAGTTGATAAGACAAAGTCAAATTCCTATTCCTATTCAGATAAGGTAAGTTAATTTATTGTATGTGCTTTTCAAATGCAACATCAATTACCACAATTTCAGAACGGGTCATTAAGCGAATGGGCGGTCCCCAAAATCCATATCCACTACTGACTATACTGGTGAAATGATGCTCTTCATTTTGATACAAACCATAAGCATTTTTATACATTAATTTTTCTATAAGATTAATAGGAAATATTTGCCCTGCATGGGTATGCCCAGAAATCATTAAATCAACACCTAGCTTTTCTGGTTCAGTAAGATCTTTGGGTTGGTGATCTAATAAAATAACAGGTGTATTTGTATTTGCAAACATCATCAGCTCGTCCAATGTTGCTCTTTTTACATCATAAAGAGCTGAAGAAAAATCATCTCGCCCAATTAGTGTAATACCCACATCATCAAGATAGACAATATCATCCTTCAAAACTTTCATATTTGCTTGTTTAAAAGCATGAATAATATCTTCTTCACGATTATTTTGTTTTCTAGTATTTAAATATTCATGGTTACCAAAAATAACATAAGTGCCATATTTTGACTTTAGTTGTTGCAATTGCTTATCAAAACCATGTTCAATAAAAGGTGCTAAACGTTTATCTAATGTATCACCAGTAATGACAATAAAATCAGCATTTAATTGGTTTACTTTATCAATCATTTGCTGAATAAATTCAGTCGACGTTAATTCATTAATATGAATATCGCTAAGCTGCACAATACGTAAATGTTCAACATGGGCTGGTTTGTCAATTTTTACTTGATAATAAACGGGGTTGGGACTGATTGCCATTTTATGGCCCCAATAAAATAGTGACAAAACAGCGCTTATATAAACAATTTTAAGCCATAAATTAGGTTTTAATTTTCTTTTACTAAACAGATAGATTGCATCAAAAATCAATAGTGTAAAAATACTACACAGCACTACTGCAAAAATAGAATTAAAAACCAGAGATAGTTTATTAAAAGTACCGTCAAATACCCTAGAAAGTACGAGAGATAATCCTGCGGTCACAACAACCACCCAATAGATGATTTTATAATAACCTGCTAAATGAAAATTAAACCAAAATAACCATCTTTTCCCTAAATACACAGCTATTAAAATACAGATAATAATGGCTATAAAAGGAACAGCAAAATTAATAAAGCCCATAATTATTAGAACAATTGAATACAAAAAATGATATAATAACAGAATTATTTTTTATCGTACCACTAACTTTTATGGATCTCAAAAAAGACCAATTATTCAGCGTACCCATCGAAAAATTAGGGGATTGGACTTTTGACGAAAAAGTCGCCGAGGTTTTTCCGGATATGGTTCAACGTTCTGTTCCTGGTTATTCCAATATTATTTCAATGATCGGAATGTTGGCAAAACGGTTTGTCCAACCAAACTCGATGATCTATGATTTAGGTTGCTCTTTAGGTGCGGCAACCCTTTCTATTCGTCGTAATGTCAATCAAGAAAATTGTCGAATAATTGCCATTGATAATTCTTTACCAATGGTTGAGCGTTGTAAACGACACATCGAATCTTACAAAGCAAACACCCCTGTAGATGTAATTTGTGATGATATTTGTCATATTAACATGCAAAATGCATCAATGGTTGTACTCAATTTCACCTTACAATTTTTAACCCCGGAAAATCGTCAACGTGTTTTAAATAATATCTATAATGCGTTAAAACCAAATGGCATTTTGGTACTATCTGAAAAATTTAGCTTTAATGATTCCACTATCGATGAGCTGCTATTTAATATGCATCATGATTTTAAACGAGCTAATGGCTACAGTGAACTGGAAATCAGCCAAAAGCGTAATATGCTAGAAAATGTGATGCTTACAGATACAATTGAAACTCATAAAAAACGGCTTGCTGATGCAGGTTTCTCCCACATTAATACTTGGTTTCAATGTTTTAATTTTGGCTCGATTATTGCCATAAAATAACAGTTTGATATAAGCGTAATTGACAAGGAACATACAATGATTGATTTTGGTGATTTTTACCAGATTATTGCAAAAAATAAACTTAGTAGCTGGCTTGAAGTATTGCCCGCACAACTCGCAAACTGGCAAAAACAGAATATTGATAACCGCTTTAATCAATGGCTCAATAGCATTAAGCATTTACCATCTATTACGCCTTATCAAATTGATTTATTGCATAGCGTAACAGTAAAAGCGCAAGAACCACTTTCTGCCGGCGAACAACAAAGAATTACCCAATTACTAAAAAATATGATGCCTTGGCGTAAAGGCCCTTTTCACTTGTATGGTATTGATATTAATACTGAATGGCGCTCAGATTGGAAATGGGAACGGTTAATTAATTATATAGATAATTTGGAAGGGAAAACCGTCTTAGATGTTGGTTGCAACAGTGGTTACCATTTATGGCGGATGATTGGCGCAGGAGCCAAACTCGCTGTTGGAATCGATCCTATGGCGCTTTATTTATGCCAATTTGAAGCAATTCGCAAACTGTTAGGTAATGATCAGCGAGCTCATTTATTACCTCTTGGAATTGAACAACTACCAAAACTTAATGCCTTTGATACTGTATTTTCAATGGGGGTATTATACCATCGAAGATCGCCACTCGATCACCTTTATCAATTAAAAGATCAACTTGTTGACGGTGGACAATTAGTTCTCGAAACGTTAGTCATTGATGGTGAATTACATCAAGCATTAATGCCTGGGGAGCGTTATGCACAAATGCGTAATGTTTACTTTATTCCATCCGTTCCAACAATGATTAACTGGTTATGCAAATGTGGATTTTCGGACGTAAAAATGGTCGATATATCACCAACAAGTTTAAAGGAACAAAGAAAAACAGAATGGATGACTTCTGATTCACTAGCTGATTTTTTAGATTCAAATGATTTAAGCAAAACCATTGAAGGCTACCCTGCCCCAGTGCGAGCAGTTTTTATCGCTAAAAAATAAACTGAATTGATAACTATAAATACCTATAATTTAAAATAGTTATCCGATATGTTTGAATATCTACATTTTGTTTTTTGTAATTGGTATTTTTGCGTAGTGTGTTATATTATTAATAATTAGTATAAAAAAATAAAATACAATTAATTTTAAAATTAATATCTTAGGAATAGGAAATAAATAATGGGATTACTAAAATTAATCTTGCAATTGCCTTTTTATATTTTGCAAAAAGCTTGGGAAATAGTCAGCTATTTTCTTCTTTTTCTATTAGTTTTAGCAAAAGGAATTTTTTGGTTATTTAGCCCAATTATTGGTGATATAAAATGGTCAACACCAAGTTGGTTACCTAATGTAAAAAATTTTTACTATGCAATAGGTTTTACATTAAACAAAATAAAAACATTCATTGGTGCAAGTATTATTTTTAGTTTTATTGCTTATTTTTCTGGTAATTATGCCTACCACTGGTATTTAAACCGTCCAAAACCAATTGAACCGGCGCCTATAGTAATTAATAAATACTCAGCTAATTTATACTCACCTAGCACAGATGACTACACACTATTGATCACATTTACTGGCGATAACCGTCCGCCATCATCGATAAAATCGGTCAAGAAAAAAGAAATAACCGAAGGTGTTAATATTTTACCTAACATTGAAGGTAAATGGACATGGTCGGATGATTCAACAATAAGTTTCACACCAAAAGATAAAAAGTGGCCAATTGGAGCTATTTATACAGTGGTATTAGATCCATCAAAATTATTAGATAAAAATTGTGAACTAATAAGAAAAAATAAAACGTTTACCTTTACCACCCCTAAATTTGAATATAATTTTAAAAATTATGGAGAACTTTACTCAGACCCTACAGAGCTTAAAATAAGAAACGTTATTAATACAATCCAATTCAGCCATCCTGTTGATAGAAATAGTTTTGAAAAAAATATTACTTTATCACTTTATGAAGATAATACATTTTTAAAAAATGTTGATTTTAAAGTTACTTATGAAAATAATGACAAGATTGCATATGTAAAAAGTGCAGATGTTCCTTTGCTTGATAAAGCTGGTTATTTGAGAATGACAATTAATAAAGGAGTTACTTCAACGTTAGGAGGAAATCCACTAGATTTTAATATATCTAACGCAGTAAATATACCTGATAAATATCATCTAAACATTACTAAATCAGAGCTTACATTGGTTGAAAAAAGTAATGAAAAGATACAACAAGTATTAGTTTTATCATTAACTCATGCGGTAAAATCTGAGGATTTATCGAAATTAGTTAAAGTCTGGAAATTGCCTAAAAATCCAGATAGTCCATATAAAGAACGATATTACAACAGTTATTCTAGTAGTTATGAAACAAAATTCAATGTAACACCAGAAATACTTAAAAAAGCAACACCTTTATCAATAAAACCAATTGATACTGAACTCGCTTATCAAAACCAAATTAGTTTTGAATTAAAAACAGAACAAAATTCTGAATTATATATTGAAGTTAACCAACCTTTATCATCTCAAGAAGGTTACTTTCTAAAAGGACAGTATCAAGAAATATTAACTGTACCTAATTATCCAACTTATCTTGATTTTGCTGCTTCTGGTTCACTATTATCTTTATCAGGCGATAAAAAACTACCTATAGTATCGCGCAATATAGAGCAGATGAAGTTAGAAATAGATCGCGTTATCCCTTCACAGCTTCAACATTTAGTAGCATTTAATGAAAGCTATGAATTTAATGATATGAATTTTGGTGAATTAGATAATGATCATTTTGTTGAAAAATATAGCATAACTAAAGATTTTACTGGGGCTCCTGAAGAAGTTAAATATACAAATGTCGATTTAACTCGTTACTTAACAGCTAACACAAATGGGAATAAAAATCGAGGTGTCTTCTTATTAAGACTTTATGGAAAAGATAAAAAAGATACTAAATATGAGTTTATGGCTTCTCGCTTTATTGTTGTAACTGATTTGGGAATTATAGCTAAAAAATCACTCGATCAATCCAATGATCTATTTATTCAATCAATAAACTCAGGAGCGCCAATTAGTGGAGCAAAAGTCTCTGTTTTAGGAATGAATGGCATCACTATTACTTCCCAAAAAACAGATAGTAATGGTCACGTTCATTTTGCTCCATTGTCTGAATACTATAAAGGTATTAAACCTCTCTTATATGTTGTTGAAAAAGAACGTGATTTATCATTTTTACCAATCAAAAGTTATGAAAGAAATCTAAATTTATCACGTTTTGATATTGGTGGTATTCGTGAAACGCTTGAAGGTGGGGAGTTACGATCTCACATCTTTTCAGATCGTGGTATTTATCGCCCTGGCGACACCTTCCATATAGGTACAATAGTTAGAGCCCAAAAATGGACTAATTCTTTAGAAGGAATCACAATAGAAGCTGAAATTTACGATCCTAAGTCTAATTTGGTACTTAAAAAATCAATTGTATTAGATAAATCAGGCTTTAATGAACTTAGCTATAAAACTAACTATGAATCCCCTACTGGTGATTGGTATATTAATTTATATTTGAAAAATGATGATGAAGAATCACGAATCCTATTAGGTTCAAGTTCTGTTTCCGTTCGTGAATTTGAACCCGATAAAACCGCCGTATCGCTCAAGTTATTACCGGAAATAAAAGAAGGATGGTTAAAACCAGAAGAAATTCAGGCTGAAATTAAAGCCAAAAATTTATTTGGTACTGATGCTGCTAATCGCAGGGTAACAAATACGTTGATTCTTGAACCTTCAACTCCTTATTTTAAAAAATATGAAGACTACTATTTTTATCAAAATACTTCTGGGGTAAGAAATAGTTTTAAAGTTGAATTAGATGAACAAACGACAGATGAAAACGGCATAGTAAAAATTAATCTTAATGACAACATGCAAAGCTTTGAAGGCAACTACACGCTAAGAATGTTAACCGATGTTTTCGAACCTGATAGCGGTCGAAGTGTTGCTGCGACAGCAAGCACCTTTGTATCACCAAACGATTATTTGGTTGGTGCAAAAACGGATGGTAATTTAAGATACATTAATAAAGATTCAGTCCGCCATATTGATTTTATAGCTATTAATCCAGCTTTAGAAAAAATAGAATTATCTGATCTAAAACTTGTTTTAATCGAAGAAAAATATCTATCGGTATTAGTTAAACAATCTTCGGGGGTTTATAAATATGAATCACGCCGTAAGGAGTCGTTACTATCAGAACAACCGTTCAAGATTAATCAAGATAAGACTAGATATCAATTAGATAGTAAAAATCCTGGTAACTATATTATCCAAATCAAAAATAAAAAGGACGAATTACTTTACCAAAGCAAATACTCAATTGTGGGAACCGCTAATGTTACTCGTGATTTAGACCGTAATGCTGAGCTTTCACTAAAGATTAAAGATGCACAATATAACCCGGGTGATGAAATAGAAGTCTCAATTACAGCGCCTTATGTTGGTAGTGGTATTATTACCATTGAGCGAGACAAAGTTTATGCTTGGAAGTGGTTCCACACAGATACAACAAGCTCAATACAAAAAATAACCCTACCAAAAGACATTGGCGGTAATGGTTATATTAATGTCCAATTTATTCGTGACCCAAATTCAGATGAAATTTTTATGAGTCCACTTAGTTACGGTGTTATACCTTTCAAAATTTCAAATGAACAATTTAATGATAAAATCGTATTGCAAGTACCATCATTAATAAAACCAGGAGATACACTACCAATTACATTACATACAAATACACCACAAAAAGCAGTTGTATTTGCGGTAGACGAAGGGATTTTACAGGTCTCAAATTATAAACTTAAAGATCCATTAAATAGCTTCTTACGCAAAAAAGCACTATCGGTAAGAACATCGCAAATTTTAGATCTTATATTGCCAGAATTTCGTCATTTAATAACAGCCTCGGCTCCAGGTGGTGATGGTGATAATGATGATGTGTTATCAAATCATTTAAATCCATTTAAACGAAAAATAGACGAACCTGTAGCTTATTGGTCAGGTATTATTGACGTCGATGGTGATAAAACCGTTGAATACAAAGTGCCTGATTATTTCAATGGCAAGATTCGTATCATGGCAGTATCAGTTGGTGACAAAACAATGGGACATACACAAATGTCAACAACAGTACATAATGATATTGTTTTACAACCTAACGCCCCATATTTTGCTGCACCAAATGATGAGTTTGAAGTTTCACTCAATGTAACTAACCTGATTGAAAACATTGGCGATAAAGTTATTCCAATTGATGTTAAAGTTTCAACCACGCCTAATCTATCTATTATTGATGACAATAAAAAAACTATTGAATTAGCTAATGCTAAAACGGGAGTTTTAAAATTTAGATTTAAGGCAACTGATAAACTTGGCAATGGCGATCTTCACTTTTCCGCCAACTATAATGATATAACAATTACTCGTGATATAAGCCTTTCAATAAGACCATTAACTGAATACAGATTAATCACTAGAATGGGAAGAATGGCAGACCATAAACAAACATTTACTGATTTTAGAGACATGTATAGTAACTTAAGTAAACGTGAAGCAGCTGCGTCTTATTCACCATTTATATTAAGTAAAGGACTAAGTACCTATTTACAAGATTACCCTCACTACTGCTCTGAACAGATTGTTAGTCGCGCAATTCCTATTTTGATCGCTAGTAAATATAAGGAATTTGATCTGGCCTCAAAAGAAGGAATAGCTCCGTTATCAGAATTATTCCAAGTTTTGCAATCTCGTCAAAATAGTGAAGGTGCAATTGGCTTATGGTATTCAACTTACAATGTTAATCCATTTATTACATTATATGCAGTAAACTTTATGCTTGAAGCAAAAGAAATGGGCTATAAAGTCCCTAAAAAAATGCTTGATAATGCTAATAAATATTTACAAACAATTGCTGAATCTAGTAGTACTAGTACTTATGGTTTAAGAGTTCGCTCTTATGCTATCTATTTATTAACAAGGCAAAACCAAGTAACAACAAGCTATTTAGCCTCTATCATGCGTGATCTTAATCAAAAAGAAGACTCATGGAAAAAAGATATAACTGCAATGTATTTAGCTTCATCTTATAAAATGCTAAAAATGGATAAAGAAGCAAATAAATTAATCAAACCAGTTTGGCAACAGTTAGAAACTGCATACAACCATGCTTGGTGGACCAACAACTATTATGATCCACTAGTTGTTAACGCGGGAAAAATCCATTTAATCAGTAAACATTTTCCTGAAAAAGCAAAAGATATTCCTGCGCAAGCATTAGAAAATATGGTTATCATGCTTAATAAACAAAAATATACTACTCAATCAGCAGCAATGACAATATTGGCTTTAAGTAGTTATTCATTAAGTATCGATAAATTAAATTTATCTAATGATACTCTTCAAATTAATGCAGTATCCAAAGATACAGAAAAACAAAAAATCATTGCAAATTTAAATGGAATTTTAGCTAAAGGAAAATTTAGTGTTCAAGATGAACAATTAAATATCATTAATAAATCAAACTTACCTGCTTGGTATATGCTTTCTGAGCAAGGATATGACAAAACGCCACCTAACGAACCAATTAAACGAGGCCTTGAAGTATATCGTGAGTACACAGATCTTGATGGTAAACCTGTTGAGCAAGTCAAACTCGGCGATAAAATCAATGTTACAGTCCAAATTCGTGCTCTAGCTAATGAAGGCATGACTAACATTGCTATTGTCGATTTACTACCTGCTGGATTTGAAGTTGTGCAACAAGCAATTACCCCTAAAGAAGATAACAATGACGAATATATGCAAGAATATGATGATGAGTGTGAAGAATGTGAAGACTATGAAGACTATGAAGACGATGAAGACGATGAAGACGATGGTTATCATGACTGGGTTTCGCCAATTGCTATAAAAACAGATGAAAACACTTGGTACCCAGAATATGCGGATGTCCGTGAAGATCGTGTTATCATCTATGGTTCGACACATAATGATAAAATACAGAAGTTCACCTATCAGATTAAAGCAACTAATGTAGGAACTTACAGCATCCCACCTGCATTTGGTGAAGCAATGTATGATCGTGATGTGCAAGCTGTATCAAAAGGAGGACAAAAAATAAGTATTATTTCACAACAATAGTTGTTTTACAGCTAATCACTCACTAAAACGGGCTTATAGCCCGTTTTTTATAAGAGAAACAATAATATATTTTGGTCTTATATGCTTTTACTAAAGATGAAAAAAGACACGGCTAATTTACTTCCTTATAATTATAAATCGAGTTTTGAAAATTCTGATATTAGTCTTATAAAAAATTTTTATATTCAAGCTTTTAATTTTACAAATAAAATTTTACCTTGACAGCACAAATAGGCTATATACAAGCAACGGTATTTGCGGATAATAGTAACTTAGAAAGAGGGTTTTCAATAAAAGGAAAATAAAAAAGCATAAAAATGCAAGGACTACTCGCTTTCTTTATAGTGATTAAAAAAAACACTATAAAGAATATACATAAAAAAACTAACACCATATCACTGACAAGAAATATGGTGCTTATATTATAAAGAAAAGATAACTATTATCGATTTTGCTAAACGTTTTCCTTCACTTAAATTAGTTTATTGAGTAATAAAAAAATTAAGTTGTTTGGTTTCATAGAATGCCCCATCAAGTTCTCTTGTAGCGAATTGATAGCTTTGATTTGGATCTACTTCTCTCTTACATTCTGTCATGATGTCATATTCCGTGTGAGAAGTTTCAGACGATGTTAACTGTTTGTATAACAAGGCTAAATCTTTACCTGTCAGAGTAAAAAGCTTATTCCAATCATTTAACTGCGTTTCAACAAATTCGCGACCTTTCTTACAAGCAATAGCATCTAGCTGAATATTTGGTATAGTATATTTTTTAAGCTCAGAAAATTTAGGATGTTCATTTATAAAATCAACTTTTTCATTAAGCCCTTCTGCTTTTAAAGCTTCAATAAAACTATCTTCTCGAAATAATTTAATTTTTTGAGATTGAAATTGCCCTTTTCCCCGCAATGTCACTTGAGCTGGATAAGGTTCGTCTACTGAATAATCCCAAAAATCTTTTTGGCGCTCAATAAAAACATCATTAATAACTTTTACAGGTAGTTCAAGCGCTTGTTCTTCACCGTTAATTATTACAGGAACTAGCTTTAAATATTTGGCTATCAACTTATCATAAGTTTCATCACTCACATTCAAAGTTGTATAGAAAGTTGTGAACAAATAATAGTTACTTTGAGTAGGATTAATTAATCCAGAATTATAAGTTATTGAAGGTTTAGCTATAAAATTTAACGACTGATTACCGTAAGACAGTGTATGCTTACCGTATTCAAATGTATAGTTCACACTTGATTTTGCAGGAATAGTTAATTCATTTCCATCAATAATTACTTTTATTTCATTTGGTGTTGGATTATCAATCATACGCTCAACAGAGCTAGACGAAGTGGTACCTGAACCAAAACAACCGACCAATGTTATGCTACAAACTAGCAACAAAGAATGTTTTATTTTTTTCATCGCAGTAATTTTTTATAAAGTTTTTAAAAGAAAAAAATTTTATCATAAACCCGATAAAACAACTATTTTAGCTATCACTTTTTATATTATTTGTAGTAAGACCATAAATCTAAAATACTACAGAGAGAAGCCTATCTGTTTTCATTTCATGATTAAAATAGTCTTTTAAAAATTATTAGGCATTTTCTCTCTAAATCACTCAGAATTTTGTTTTCTATTTTTAAATTACTAACTATTTACTGATTATGTTATATCTAAATAAAAATTACATTTTCTGCTTACCTACTAATTTGATAGTTAGCAAATTTTTCCAATGTTACTTAAGTCTAGAGATAGATTGATAGATTAAATTTTTATAAGGATTTAGATATAAAAAATAACTTTAAACTGGAGTTTTTTGTGAGCTTGGTGCCAGTGGTCGGACTCGAACCGACACGCTTTTAAGGGCGGCGGATTTTGAATCCGCTGCGTCTACCAATTTCGCCACACTGGCATTTGAAGTGTAAATAAGTAAACGTTGGCATTATACTAAGCTTTGTAATATCTGCAACAGATATTATCTACAAAGCAACTTATCTGCCTAAAAAAACGTCTAAATCTTCCTTTTCCAAGCAGGTAATTTTTTTAAAATAACATAAGCAGTCTGTTTCGCCACAGAGCTATCAATATAGTGGTCTTTAGCATAGTGTAATGCAACCTCATGCCATTTTTCCTCAAATGTTTTCATTGTTCCATCTTTATTGGAACAATGCTTACAGTAGTTTTTTGACATATCCAGCAATGGATAATCACCAATGCTGGTCATTGGCATGCCACAAGCAATGCACATTTTCATATTTTATCAATTCCAGTTAAATTAAAAAGTTAGCAAACTTATGCCATACTTATTTAAGTGAAATCCTACTCTGAGTTAGATAATATTACAATACACAGTTTAAAAATAGATAATTAGATTTTAAAAATTAAGCTCAATTTGTAATGGGATAGAATTTAATTTTTGGCGTTGCTGCTGTAATAATAGATAATGACGCTTTAATGCTCGTTGTTTGCATAAGCGTAAAACTTCTTTCTTTTGGCTATCATTAAAGGTCAACCAATTGAATCTTTCTTGTCTGGAACGATAACACGCAACGCAATAGCCTTGCTTATCTGTTTCACAAATGCGCTTACAAGGGCTTGGAATGTCAAAAAATTCAATCTGATCCAATTTATTACTTATCCAGCTAAGAAGACTGTCAATTTATTAATGTTCTTTTAACCCTAAGCCTTTACTCAGCACTTTAAAGCAGTCATCACAATCATGTGTAGCTGCGTTGAGTAATGTTTGGGTAGGTGCATGAATTAATTTATTGGTTAAACGATGCGAAAATTCAGAAAGCACTTCATCAATATTAGCACCTTGCTTGATCGCATTTAAAGCCTTTATTTGCAACTCACGTTTAACAGTTTCTGCATTACTACGATACTGCTTAACATAAGCAACAGCATGTCTAGCTTTAAGCCAATCAATAAAATTTTCTGCATGTTCTTGAATGATATATTGTGCCTCTTTGGCAGCAATAGCCCGTTGTTCTAGATTATTTTCAACCGTTTTTTGTAAATCATCGATAGTATAAAGATGCACATTCTCAAGGTTACTAATTTCCCCCTCTACATCACGGGGAACTGCTAAATCAATAAACAACATTTTACGATTATTTCTAGCCCATAAGGTACGTTCAACCATTCCTTTACCAATGATAGGTAAAGGGCTTGCGGTTGAACTAATCACAATATCAACATCTTTTAACCGGTTAGCAATATCTGGTAATGAGATGATTTCTGCATCAATATTAGAGGCAAGTTTTAATGCCTTTTCACGGGTGCGATTAGCTATAAAAACTTTATTAAATCCATGGGGTTTTAAGTAACGAGAAATAAGCTCTATCGTTTCCCCTGCCCCAACAAGCATAATATTTAAACATGACACATCAACAAAAAGACGACGAGCAACTAAACAAGCCGCATAAGCAACCGATGCTGTATTGGCTCCAATATTAGTTTCACTGCGAACAATTTTAGCAACATGAAATATGGTCTGAAATAATTTTTCTAATTTAACTGATAAGCAATTTTGCTTTTGTGCAAAACAATATGCTTGCTTAACCTGCCCTAAGATCTGCGGTTCACCAATGACCATGGAGTCTAAACCACTAGCAACCGACATCAAATGCTCAACAGCTTGTCGACCATCATACCAATAAAGTGAATTTTGATAATGCTCAAGATCAATATGATGAAATTGTGCTAACCAACGCTCAACCGATTGTTTTAATTTCAGATAATCAGTTTGATGTTCATAACTAAGATAAATTTCTGTTCGGTTACAGGTAGACAAAATAACACACCCTTCAACTAAAGGATGTTGGTATAAGCTATATAGTGCCTTATCGACAATCTCAGTATGAAAAGCTAGCTTTTCCCTTAAAGCGATTGGTGCTGTTTTATGATTAACACCAAATATTGTAATTGACATTGCATTACTTCTTTTTTGAAGGTTATATTAGATATAATTATTTTATTAAACGTGCTCTAACTTATATTATACATAAAAAAGAATAAAGATTAATTTGCATAGTTACTTTTTCTTATTCAAATAATTATCGGTTATAATGCACTTATCACTGACAACAAACATTAACAACTAAAGAGTTATTTCATGTCTAATATCAAATATACTTTTGTTATCATTTTATCTTTATTTATTGTAGCTTGCCAAGCAACTAAATCGCAAAATTCCACTTCAGTTGAGCAACAATGGCAAGCTCACCAACAAAATCTACAACAAATAAATGCATTCCAAGTAAACGGCAGTATTGCTCATATGAGCGATAAGTCCCGTAATTATGGCCGATTTTTAATTATCCAACAGTCAACAGATAATTACGAAGTCAAATTAACTACACCTGTTGGTACCAATATTTTAACCTTAAAAGCTGAGCCTAATTATGCACAACTTATTGATAAAAACGGCGGAAGTTATCAAGATGTCAACGTTGAAAATCTAATGAAAAAAATCTCTAACGTAAATATACCATTAAATTCTTTACATAATTGGTTAAAAGGATTTTCAGACAATATTAATGCTGACAAATTAGATAATTCAGGGCGATTAATATCAACCACCTTTATGCAAGGTAATAATAAATGGACATTAAAAATTCCAAGTTATAAAACTTATACCTATAAAAATAAAAAAATTGATTTACCTGCAATTATTGAACTTACCCATGATGATGAAATTGTCCGCTTAAAAATTAGTGACTGGGTTCTACGATAACGGATTATATTTATGAAACAATGGTTATCACCTGCTAAATTAAATCTATTTTTATATATTACAGGTCGTCGTGCTGATAATTATCATAATCTACAAACGCTATTTCAATTTGTAGATTATTATGACATCTTGACGTTTACAGTCCGTCAAGATGATAAAATAAAGTTATTAACACCATTTGCCAGCATTCCTGACGATAAGAATTTAATTATGATCGCTGCGGAACGACTAAAGTCTTATGCTAACAAAAAAAATATTGGTGTAGATATTACAATTAATAAAACAATTCCAATGGGTGGCGGACTTGGTGGAGCTTCTTCCAATGCTGCAACAGTATTAGTTGCACTAAATCAGTTATGGCAACTTAACTTATCAACTGACGAATTAATCAAAATTGGACGTACAATTGGTGCTGATGTACCTATTTTTATCCATGGGCATACAGCTTTTGCTGAAGGCATTGGTGATCAATTCCAAAGCGTCGACATTCCTGAACACTGGTATTTAGTCGCCTACCCCAATATTGAAATATCCACAGTTAAGATATTTAATGATCCTGAACTCACCCGTAATACACCAGCCCAAAACATCGCTGATTTACTTTCTCTGCCGTTTAACAAATTTAAAAATGATTGTGAGAATGTTGTTCGAAAACGCTACCCTAAAGTAAACAATATAATTACTTATCTTTCACAATATGGCACTACTCGATTAACAGGAACTGGTGCATGTGTTTTTACCCAATGTGAATCAAAGCAACAAGCATTAGCTATTCAAGGCAAACTTAATGCAGCACTATCAGTTAATAGTTTTGTCGCAAAATCGTTAAACAATTCGCCTTTATACACAAATTAAACAAAAAACTTAACCAACACATCATTAAATGGTTAAGTTTTTTATTCTAAAGTCTTTCTTTATGACAAATTTTCAATATAAAAAATAGTTGTCGTTTTTTCGGTTGCAGCCGCTACTATATTATTTAATATGCATACTAATTATTAGATGTAATAAAATTAAGGCTTAAAAAAATTATGGTTATTAGTAATGCGGACAAAATAAGAGAATATTATCAAGCTTTACTCACAAAAGATCAAAACTATGTGGGAATCTTCTATGCAGGGGTTAAAACGACATCTGTATTTTGTATTGCAACTTGCAGAGCACGAAAACCAAAATTTGAAAATGTTGACTTTTTTACTACATTTAAAGCTGCACTTGATGCAGGATATCGACCTTGCAAAATTTGTAAACCAACTGAAAATGCTAATGAAACCCCCATTGACGTTGCTAAAGCAATAACATTAATTACAGAAAATCCTAAAACAAAAGTATCTGATACCATATTAAAAAAACATCAAATAAGCCCTGAAATGGTCAGACGCTGGTTCAAAAAACATTACGGAATCACCTTCCAAACTTATCAAAGGATGTACCGAATTAATCAAGCCTTTCAAGAGCTTAAAGTCGAAAAAAAGGTTATTAATACCGCTTATAATACGGGATATGAATCTTTAAGTGGTTTTGGATATACTTATAAAAAAATCATCAAAAACACACCATTAGAAAGTATTGATCAAGACATTATTTTAATTAATCGCTTAACAACGCCATTAGGTCCCATGTTTGTATGCTCTACCAATCAAGGTATTTGCTTATTAGAATTTGTAGATAGAAGGATGCTAGAAACTGAATTCGAACAACTACAAAAACAGCTAAAAATGAAAATTATTTTTGGTGATAATAACCATATAAAACAAACAAAAAAAGAAATTGATGAATATTTCCAAGGGAAAAGACAACATTTTAATGTCAAATTGCATACACCAGGAACAGACTTCCAAAAAACCGTTTGGGATTGTTTAAAACAAATTCCTTATGGAAAACTAACCACCTATAAACAACAAGCAGAAAAAATCAATACCCCACAAGCTATACGTGCCGTTGCAAATGCAAATGGGTTTAATCGAGTTGCGATTATTGTACCTTGTCACCGAGTCATTGGCTCAAATGGTGAGTTAATGGGATATGGAGGAGGATTAGAACGAAAACGTTGGCTAATTGAACACGAAAAAAAATATTCAGATAAAAACTAAAAGCATTCACTCTCAGAACGAATTTGTATTTGATTATTTGTTTTGGCATTCCCCCAAAAACCCAATACAGAAAGTCCAATAAAGATAAGTGATTTAATAAATTTCATGTTATTTCCTTTTTTATATGAAATTTATTCAATTATCTGCTTTTTACAAAATAAACTGTCTGAATATTGTATTTATTTGTAAAAAAATGTAAAAAACCAAGTCAAGGATTTTAATTTATGCCGATATTGCTTTTTGTTTATTGCCATGCCAAATGGCGAGAGTATATAATAAAAAATTGTCCATTCTTATAGAAATGATATAGAGAACATTTAATATGACTCAATTACAAGAAAAACTTGCACTTATTAAAAATAGTATTATCACCATACCAGATTACCCTAAAAAAGGGATTCTATTTCGTGATATTACTAGCCTGCTTGAAGATCCTGTTGCATTTCGTACTTCGGTTGAGCTATTAATCGATCACTATAAAGATAAAAAAATAGATAAAGTGGTTGGCACCGAAGCGCGTGGGTTTATCTTCGCCGCTCCAATTGCATTAGCATTAAATATTGGTTTTGTACCAGTAAGAAAACCCAATAAGTTACCGCGTCACGTATTTAAAGAAGAATATCAACTAGAATATGGCACAGACACGCTCGAAATTCACTCAGATGCTATCAAAGCTGGTGAACGCGTATTAATCATCGATGACTTATTGGCAACTGGCGGTACAGTTGCGGCAACAGCAAAATTGATCCAAAAAGCAGGCGGCATTGCCCAAGATGCCGCCTTTGTAATTAATTTACCCACTTTAGAGGGAAAAACTAAACTCACTAATATGGGCATTAATTGTTTTACATTAGTCGATTTTGAAGGTGAATAACCCACCTATTTAAAAATATCTTTTTAAGGGTAATTTAATATTACCCTTTTTTGTATATCCCCTATTACTTCTATACCAACACACAATTATCAATTGGTAACCTACTCGCGATATCCGCAACAATTCAAAATCGACAATAATTCAGAGCTAAACACCACAACAACAAAATTGCATAAAAAATCAAATTTAAGCTTGATTTAGTTTTTTTAGTGAATTATTATTCAAAAATACAGCATAATTATAAAACAAAGGTGGGTTAAAAATGAAAAAATTTAGTCATATTATTGCAAGAACACCAGCTAAATCACTAATTAATGGTTTAACATCGGCTAATTTAGGCAAACCAAATTATCAAAAAGCCTTAGATCAGCACAATAATTATATTCGAGCATTACAACAGTGCGATGTCGATATCACCATATTACCTGCTGACGAACGCTTTCCTGATTCCGTATTTGTTGAAGATGCCGTTCTTTGTACACCACATTGTGCCATTATAACAAGACCAGGAGCTGAAAGCCGCAGGGAAGAAACTGAAATCATCGCCGATACCATTGAAAGATTTTATCCAAATAAAATAGAAAGAATTACCGCACCTGGAACCGTTGAAGCGGGGGATATAATGATGGTTGAAAACCACTACTACATAGGTTTATCAGCTCGAACCAACCAAGCTGGTGCTAAACAAATGATTGCTATTTTAGAAAAGTATGGATTAACGGGATCTATCGTAACACTAGAAAAAGTTCTTCACCTAAAAACTGGGCTTGCTTATTTGGAAAATAACAATTTATTAGCCACAGGGGAATTTATAACTAAACCCGAATTTAGGCACCTTAATATTATTGAAATCCCTGAACAAGAAAGCTATGCAGCCAATTGTATTTGGGTAAATGATAGAGTAATTATGCCAGCGGGTTACCCAATAACAAAAGCAAAAATCGAAAAGCTAAGTTACCAAGTAATTGAAGTGGATACCTCTGAATATCAAAAAATTGATGGTGGCGTAAGTTGCATGTCATTAAGATTTTAAAATAACCCAATGAAAGCTAACTAATATTTAACTAAATAATAAGTGAATCGATGAATACACCAATACGAAAAAAGCTAGGCATACTTCCCCTTACTCTATTAGTTGTTGGCAGTATTGTAGGAAGTGGAATTTTTAGTCTGCCACAAAACATGGCCGAAGGTTCAGGTACTGGAGCCATTCTCATTGCATGGGTGATAACCCTATTCGGCATGTTCATGCTAACGCGAATATTTCAGTATTTATCGATTCGATTTTACAAAATCAATGATGGACTATATGGCTATGTCCGTGAAGGTTTTGGTGATTATATCGGCTTTAATGCCGCATGGGGATACTGGATATCGGCGTGGATGTCGTGTACCAGCTACTTAGTGATCTTATTTAGTGCACTGGGATCTTTTGATTGTTTTAATTTTTTTGGTCATGGCACCACTTTACCTGCCATTATTACAGCTATCGTATTTTTATGGATAGTACATTATTTTGTCTTAAAAGGAATATATCGTGCTTTTTTATTAAATTGTCTAGTGACATTAGCAAAAATTGTACCGATTGGTTTATTTATTGTCTGTGTTAGCCTTGCATTTAAAATATCGACGTTTAAAGTGGATTTTTGGGGATCACCGCAGTTAGGATCAATAATACAGCAGGTCGAAAACACCATGCTTTATACCGTTTGGGTCTATTTAGGAATTGAAAGTGCCACCGTTTATGCTGCCAGAGCAAAAAACATGATCAGCATCAGTCGTGCCACCTTCTTTGGTTTTGCCATTACTAGCTTATTACTTGTTTGTGTCTCTGTGTTATCGCTTGGTATTGTACCACAACAAGAACTTGCACAAATGAAAAATCCATCAATGGCCTTAGTGATTGAACACGTAATTGGTAGTTGGGGAGCAACCTTAATTAATATTGGCTTAATTGTATCAGTAAGTGGTGGATTATTATCGTGGCTAATGCTTGCTGCTGAAATGTTATTTTTAAGTGGTCAAGGCAAACAACATACCGTACCAAGCTTTTTTGGGAAACTCAACAAAGCAGGGACACCTGCCAACGCATTATGGCTAACAACAAGCCTAATAACCGTATTAATTATTCTTGCCCATTTTTATCAATCTGGATACAACACCTTAATACAATTATCAACCTCAATGGTGCTTATCCCCTACTTACTTTCTGCACTTTTTGTTTTTAAATTAGCCATAAAACAAAGCAATGCCTACTTAATCATGATTGGTGCATGCGGATCGCTTTATGGCATATGGCTCATTTATGCAGGGGGGGTATCTTACCTATTACTATCAATGATACTTTATAGTGTAGGACTACTTTTTTACCTTTATGCCAGAAAGGAACGATCTTTATCGGCCTTTAGTTACTTACACGATAAAGTGTATGCTATTGTCATCATCACCTTGGCACTAATAGCTATCATCTATTTTTACATCTTACCCAATTAAAGCCGATTTAATGATGTTAGACAGTTATTTACGGAATAGATAAAAATCGGCTAATAATTCTCTAAAAGCCTGAGAATAACGCCCATCATCATCACGCATACACAATTGTTGCTGATCGATTTTATTTGGTTTATTGTATGAAAAAACTAATAACGACAACGAAAAATCTTTACCTACACTATACTTAACATTCATCACTCTAAATAAAAATAATCCATTCGACAAACATAATTGCACAAACTGGTGTGATAAATGATATGGTAACACCAAACAAAATAAACCCTCAGGATTTAATAAACGCCTGACTGAATCAATAAGCTGTTGATAATTAAGGCTTTCAGTATAACGAGCTAATTGCCTTTGACTATTTCGACAATCGACGGCTGGTTCAAAATAAGGAGGATTAGTCACAATCAAATCATAACCAACCTCATCGATCGGTGAAAATTGCTTAATATCAGTATGAATTGCATTAATCAAAGTCAAGCCTGACTGTACGCTATTTTGTTGACATTGCATCACTGCTTGTGCGTCAATATCAATTGCATCTATTTGACAAGAATAATATTCTAAACGCTGAGCTAACATCAGCCCAATCACACCACAACCACAGCCAATATCTAACACTTTTTTAGGCTCAGATACAATGGGAGCCCACGCCCCTAACAAACAACTATCGGTTGTAACTTTCATTGGACTTTTGTCATGAGCAACAAAAAAACGTTTAAAGGTAAACCCCCCTTTTTTTAAGGGTAATAGATTATTTTGCATGGAGGAACTTTTTAAATAATGGTTTATTAGAAGCAATTGCATCAGCCCAACGGGTCGGTTCTGGTAAACGATAACCACGTAAACAAGCATTAACCCATTTTAAAGCACTATCTTGACTTACTCGATGTCCAATCGAAACAAACAGCGGATTACAATTATCTTTACTACACAGTACCCAACCAACCTGTTCTTTATTATCAAACAAAGGCGTAACATTGCCAGCTTTTTTTGCTAACAATTCAGACTCACCACACAACCTTTTTTTAGCCACACCAATAGTCGGCATATCTAACAACAAGCCTAAATGACTCGCAATACCTAACCGCCTAGGATGCGCAATACCTTGCCCATCAACTAACAGTAAATCGGGTTTTTGTTTTACCTGCTGCCAAGCGGCAAGTAGCGCAGGATATTCCCGAAAAGACAAATAACCTGGAATATAAGGAAATGTAGTCTCAATTCGAGCTATATGATACTCAACAACTTCGAAGGTTGGATAATGCAAAATGACGATTGCCGCTCGAGTTACCTTGCCATTATCTTCAAAGCCAACATCGGTACCACCAACATAATTTACTGTGGAATTAAAGTCATCATCGCATTTAATCTGCTTGGCCAAAGTCTGTTGTGTTTGCTTTAATTGTTGTAAATTAATAGACATTTTAAATCTGCTGAGTATGATTAATCGCAATAAAACGATTTTACCAGAATTAATATGCCATATACATTAGCAAATCCAACTGAATTAACAGAAGAAGTTAAAAAAAGCCGCTTTATTGTCAAGGCGGCGCCGATCACCTCAGCCGAACAAGCAATGCAATTTATCGATCACGTTAGCGATCCCAATGCAACCCACAACTGCTGGGCATGGAAGATTGGTCAACAATATCGATTTAATGACGATGGCGAACCCACCAGCACAGCAGGTCGCCCTATCCTTTCTGCTATTGAAGGGCAAGATTGCGATCAAGTTGTCGTAGTAGTAATACGTTATTTTGGCGGCATAAAGCTTGGCACTGGTGGCTTAATTCGTGCCTATGGCGGATCGGCCAGCCACTGCTTACAACAAGCAGAACTGATCGAACTTATTGCTCGTATTCCACTGCAATTTCACTGTTATTATAGTGAATGGCCTATTATCGAAAACCGTCTAAAAGAACTTGATGCATTAATTGAAAATCAAGAATTTGATGCCGAAGGCGTAAAAGTAGATATCGCTATAACAAAAGACAAATCACCGCCCCTACAAAAATCCATTAGTGACATTACGCGTGGACGAGTAGTTATTGAGCTATAAAATCAATTTTAAGCTTAAAAAACAAAAATTGTTAAATAAAAACAAATTCTTATTTTAATAACAAAATAAAAAACTATAATTAAAACATTCCCTATATGCGTAGGGAAATCATAATTAAATATTAACTAATAATTGTAAGGAATTTCCATGAAAAAAATATTAATATTCATTACTGGCTTGTTTTTATTTGGATGTAATGAAAAAACTTACACAGTAGAAGATTTCAAAAATAACAAAGAACTACTAGATGAATACCGTAAAAAATGTGAGAACGGTGAAATCCACGGTGATAGTTTAAATTGCCAAAATTCTCACAAAGCAATGATTAGTCTTAATAGACCAACTAATACAGGAAAATGGACTGACTAATTCAAAGATTAAAAGCGACTTATGTCGCTTTTAAAAACTTCAAATATGAAATAAATAGATGTACTATTTTGAAAAATTTGAGGAAAAATTATCTCTTATTTGAACCATTGATTAATACGAGTTTATATAAACAGCTGATTTTACTTAAAATAATTTTCAAAAAAACTTTAATAAAATCAGTAACTTTCCTGACCGCTTTTTTATCAAAATAGTTCTTTTTTGTTAGTGCATAAAATGGGTTGTGTGCCATGGTTTCGGACGTTTAGGCTTTGGGTGGATAAAATAGCTGTTGTGATCTCGTCCGATTTAGGGGATTTTTTGCAAAATCCCCTAAAAACCCTCGCAAGGCTGCAGAATGTAGCCTTCGGCTACGCTACTCGTATCATCCTGATACTCCCTCTACGAGGCCATAGCTGTTGCCAAATGTGCCCGTTTCTAAACCACCTATACGGCGTTAAGGTGGCCAACATGTTGGTTTTATAGCGTATGAAATTTCTAAACCACCTATACGGCGTTAAGGTAAGCATTCTGCCAGCCGACACTCCAGATAGATTTCTAAACCACCTATACGGCGTTAAGGCCAAAATCTATTGTTTCTGATGATGAACAATCTTTCTAAACCACCTATACGGCGTTAAGGTAGAACTCAAGATTTAATAAATCTTGTTATATAAAGATAAACAACAATTTTGCCTTTGAAAACCCTTTTTTTAAACTGTTTTCTAATATTTTGATTTTATTGAGTTTTAAATTATCGTAAAAAAAAGGGTTTGGAGAGGTTTGTGTTCAAAAAAACGCACAGAAAAAACTTTAATAAAATCAATACCTTTCCTGACCGATTTTTATACGATTTTTTTAAATTTAGGAAATCAAAAAATAAAATCTATAATTAAATATACCTTTGTTTGGTTGTAATGTGTGATTGTAATTTATGTGTTTTTTACATAAAAAAACAGTCAGGAAAGGTATTGATTTTATTGGATTTTTTAAATGAAAAAATCATCATCAACCTTTATTTGTTTTTTTAATCAAAATATCCCTTATTGCCTATAACACATAATAAAACTACAATAATCTCCTTTTATCACTTACCACAAAGAAGATGATCACTTATCACGATGCTTTGTTAGACGATTTACCATTTATTGTCGATGTTTATAACTCAACCATTGCTAGCCGCCAAGTCACTGCTGATACACAGCCCGTTTCTGTTGAAAGCAAATTAGATTGGTTTAATCAACATAACCCACAAAACCGTCCTCTTTGGCTAATAAAATATCAAGATAAGCCTTGTGGTTGGATAAGTTTATCTTCATTTTATGGTCGCCCTGCCTATAACAAAACCGTTGAAATTAGCTTATATCTTCATCAAGACTATCGGGGTAAGCAAATTGGGCAGTTTATGATTAACAGTATTGAGCAATTTGCTAAACAAGCTGGTATACAAACTATACTAAGTTATATATTTGGTCATAACACACCTAGTATCAATCTATTTAAAAAGATGCAGTATGAACAATGGGGATTGTTTCCAAATGTTGCGGAGCTTGACAATATTCAGCGCGATTTGGTGATACTAGGCAAACGATTAGATTAACTCCACATTATCAATACAATTTAACACTAAAAAGGACCTTTTTGATGAGTACGTTAAATGATATCAAGTATTACGCTAGTCAATCTAAAATGACCACGACGTTGGTGGTCATCAATATTTTATGTTTTTTTGCATTTCGGCTAGTGGATAGTCGTGGATTTTCGCCACTAAATGAAAACCGATTTTTGATTGATTGGGGTGCTGATATCGCAGAGTTGACTTTTTCCGGTCAGTATTGGCGGATGTTTACTAATTTATTTATGCATGTCAGTGTGACACATTTAGCAATGAATATGCTCGCTTTATGGAGTACAGGACCGATTTTAGAACAGCGTGTTCCTCGTGTTGCTTTTATTGGTATTTATTTCCTTTCAGGACTAGTGGGGAGCTTATCAAGCGATATTGCTACCATCAATCAAAATGTAATCAGCTGTGGAGCATCCGGGGCAATTTTAGGCATTATTACCGCTTTGCTAGCTTATTGTTTGGTGTTTAAAACCAATATACAAGAAATGCCTGTTAAAGCAATGCTAATTAGTTTAGTGTTAACTGCTGGGATAGGGTTATTACCTTCAATCGATAATATGGCTCATATCGGTGGCGCTTGCGCTGGGTTTGTGCTTGGTGGAGCGGTTTGCTTATGTCTTAAAATGTTCAAATATCCAAGTAAACTAAGTTTACTTGTGATTAGCCTTATATTTGCTGTAACAATATTAGGGATCTATACGCAATATATGCACTACGCTTTGCCGAGTAGTTATTACATCTATTATTAGCAATAAAAAGGCGCTGATTATCATCAAACAGCGCCTTTTTTATGCAAAAACACGATTAAAAGCTATTTAAAATCCGTGCAGGTTCAATTTTGCAAGCCCGTTTAGCTGGATAGTAACTAGCAATTAAGCTCAATAACATGGCAGTAATAAACACAATGACCACATCAAATAGATGAATTTCAGAAGGTAAAAAGTCAATAAAATAGATATTACTATTTAGAATTTTATGCCCTAGTAACGATTCAACTCCGCTCATAATATTTGATAATTGCCAAGACAATACCACGCCTAAAGCAACGCCCATTACGCTACCAATTAACCCTGATATCACACCATACCAAATAAAGATATGTCGAATTAACCGATTGGTTGCACCTAGGGTCTTTAATATGGCGATATCACGTTGTTTGTCTTTAACGGCAATCACTAATGTTGACACAATGTTAAAACATGCCACACCAATTACCACAATCATAGCCAAATACATAATTTGCCTGATCATTTGAATATCACGATACATAAAGCCAAAGGTCTGTTCCCAACTATTAAATGCCAGAGTTTCATCAAGTGCTAATACAGCTTGCCCAATAAGGTTATTAGCTTGATAGACATCGTTCACATTAACCATAATACCTGTAACGCTATCGTCCATATTGAGTAGCTTTTGTGCATCCGTTAAGGGGATCAATGCAATATTGTTACTTAAGCTACCGCTTAGCTCTAAAATGCCCACCACTTGTAAACGAACACGTTTAGGCGGTTTGAGTCGATTTGGTCCACTCGATACAGGAATTAATAAAGAAACCCACCCACCTTCGTTTACTGACAAGCTTTTAGCAAGCCCTGCTCCAATAATAACTTGCTGTCTATCGGGCTTAAAGTCTTGCCATTTATTATTCAGAACATAATTAGGCAGTGCACTAACTTGCGCTTCTTGCTTGGGATCAAGCCCTTGCACTTGTACTGCCCCAAGTTTGCTACCGTTTTCAATTAATCCAGTAAAATTAACAAACGGTAAGGCTGATACAATATTGCTGTTACTCTTGAGTTCTTGTTGAATGTGTTGCCAATTATCTAAATTGCCATATTCAGGATATAGTTGCCCATGTGGAACTACAGATAAAACACGATTATGTAGCTCACGCTCAAAGCCGTTCATCGCACTTAATCCAATAATTAAGGCTGCAATACCAATGGCAATACTGAGTGTTGAGATGATCGAAATTAACGATACCATACCACTTTTACGGCGACCTTTACGGAATTTAATAGCGGTAATTAAAGATAAATTCATGCTAATTATCCATTGATTGATTATCTGATGATGTATTCACAGATAGTTGCCCATCTCTCATCACCATTTGTTTATCAAGTTTATTGGCAAGTTCAAGATCATGCGTCACCACCAAAAATGCGGTGCCATGTTCCCGATTTAGTTTAATAAGCAAATCAAAAATTGCGTCAGCGGTTGATTTATCCAAATTGCCAGTTGGCTCATCAGCCATGACCAGTGCTGGGTTGTTAATTAATGCTCGCCCAATTGCCACACGCTGACGCTCACCACCTGATAGTTCAGATGGACGGTGGTTGGCTCGTTTGGCCAAATTAACCGCTTCAAGCATTACCATAGCACGTTTTTTTGCTTCATTAGGCGATACACCACCAATTAATAATGGCATTGCAACGTTTTCTAAGGCGGTGAAATCAGGTAATAAATGATGGAACTGATAAACAAAGCCGATTTCTTGGTTACGTAGCTGTGCCTTTTCGACTTCGGATAGTTGGTTAAGTTGTTTAGACTTAAACATAATTTCGCCCGAAGTGGGTTTATCAAGTCCTCCTAATAGATGTAATAACGTGCTTTTACCTGAGCCTGAACTACCAATAATGGCAAGTAATGATTTAGAGTAAATATCAAATGTGACATTTTTTAGTACTTCGGTGACCATTTTTCCTTCGTTATAAGTTTTATAAAGGTTCTTGGCACTAAGCAATATTTGTGAATTATTCATAACGTAAAGCCTCGGCTGGTTGGATATTGGCTGCACGATATGCAGGATAAATAGTTGAAATTAGCGATAACATAAGCAATCCAATAATAATAAAAATAATTTGTGTTGGTTCAACCAATGATGGTAATTGAATGCCTGCAAACGATAAACCAAGCACTTGCATAATTTCGTTTAGATAACAAGCGATTAATAGACCAATTGTACTACCTAATAACGTGCCAATTACCCCTGAGCTTGCTCCTTGAATAATAAAAATCAGCATAATTTTAAAGCGAGACAAGCCTTGCGTCTTCAAAATCGCAACTTCGCCTTGCTTTTCCATAACAAGTAAACTTAGCGAGGTGATAATGTTAAAAGCGGCAACAATAACAATCAGACTAATCAATAAGCCCATAACATTTTTTTCCATTTTAATAGCTTGGAACAGTTCACCACGTTTAGCTCGCCAATCATTAAAAACTAATCCGTCTGATAATTGAGTATTCGTTACCGTAGCGATATCAAGTGGTTTATCTAAAAACAAACGCCAACTGGTTATCATATTGGCAGGATAACGTAATAGATTTCTAGCATCGGACTGATTAACATAAATGAGCGCTTGATTAATATCATGATTAACTGAAAATAGTCCAACAATATTAAACAAACGTTGTGAAGGAATACGACCAACTGGTGTAATTTGACTAGCATCAGTCACCATTAAGCGGATTTTGTCACCAACTGTTACGCCTAATTGATTAGCTAATGTTTGCCCAATAATGACATTGTACTGCCCTGCTTGCAAATCTAAAACAGAACCGCTATAGATGTAATCATTGATTGGATCATTATCTTCTGGATTAATACCCATTAAGGTACTTACCGTGATACTTTGTTCACTTTGCAAAACCACATCACCAGTGACTAAAGGACTAATATGGTTAACGCCTTGAATATGGCTAAATTGCTCACCAGTAACAACGTTAGGATCAATACGACCCTGTGAACTTGTGATCTGTGCCTGAGGTAAAAACTTCAAGATACTGCCTTGCATCTGGTCTTCAAGCCCATTCATGACTGATAAAACTACAATCAGACCAATAGAACCAAGCATAATACCAATCATCGACAACCATGACACAAAGCGACCAAAGCCATCCGTTTTTTGCCCATACACATAGCGCAAACCAATAAAAAAGACTAATGGACGAAATATTTTTGACATAAACGTATAGATTACCTGAAACTTTTTTGACAAAGTTTTGCTAGTTAAATACAAGATGCTTATCATACAGGATTAAACAGTTATAGAAAACAACCATGTAGTTACGTTATAATCTGGAGATAATTTTTCAGCAAAATCGACGAATTCACATGCCTAAAACACAACATATCTCAACATTAATGCCTAAAAAACCAGGTGAAATTAAGCAAATTGGGCAACTTATTGGTTCTTCGTTATCACAATTTTGTGCCCAAGCAATAGACGCACACGATGGTTTAGTGGTGATTATTACTGATGATATGCAACAAACTGCCCGTATACATGGGGAACTCAAACAATTTTCACCATTTCCTGCTATCTTTTTTCCTGATTGGGAAACATTACCTTATGATAGTTTTTCACCACATCAAGATATTGTATCAGAACGCTTATCCTGCCTTTATCACCTTGGACATTTAACGAAAGGTGCATTGATTTTACCAATAAATACGCTAATGCAAAAAGTTTGCCCACAAAGCTACCTAGGCGGACATGTATTTATGATGAAAAAAGGGCTACAAATTAGTCGTGAACACTTGCGTTTACAGCTTGAAAATGCCGGCTATCGTTCAGTTAGCCAAGTTATGGAGCATGGCGAATATGCCACTCGTGGCGAGCTGTTTGATATCTATCCAATGGGCAGTGATAGACCTTATCGTATCGATTTTTTTGACAATGAAATAGACAGCATACGTACCTTTGATGTTGAAAGCCAACGAACCCTTAACGAAATAGCAGAAATCCAACTATTACCCGCACACGAATTTCCATTTGATAAAACATCAATCGAACTGTTTCGTAGTCAGTGGCGAGAAAAGTTTGAAGTAAGATTAGATCCCGAAAGCATCTATCAACAAGTAAGTAAAAATATTTTGCCAACTGGCATTGAATATTGGCAAGCCCTCTTTTTTAACGAGCCACTAACGTCACTATTTTCTTATTTTTTAGCCAATACCTTAATCATTAACACCATTAATATTGAACAAAATGCTAACAAATATTGGCAAGATATTACACAACGTTATGAAAACCGCAAAGTCGACCCTATGCGCCCATTACTTGAGCCAGCAATTATTTGGTCTAAAATTGATGAGATTTTTGCCAATTTCAAACACTACCCAAGAATAGTTGTATCAAATACGACAATAGCTGAATCAAATAGAAATATTAATTTACCTTATTGTGCATTGCCTGAAATTGCCATTCAAATCCAACAAAAAGATCCTTATTTGCAATTTCAAAAATTTATTGCTGATTTTTCGGGGAAAATTATTTTTTCAGTTGAATCAGAAGGACGCAAAGAGGCTTTACAAGAAATTCTTGGGCGAATTCGTATTCACCCAACATCTATTCACCAACTTGATGAACAAACAAAGGTGGATAACCGTTTTTGTTTAATGATTGGTACCAGTGAGCAAGGCTTTATTGATCAGCAACAAAATTACGCTTTTATTACTGAAAACGAACTATTAGGTCGGCGTATTATTCGTCGTAAAAAAGAAAATAAACAAGCAATTAATACTGACTCACTCATTCGTAGTTTGGCTGAGCTAACACCGGGTAAACCCGTTGTGCATTTAGAACACGGTGTGGGTCGCTATGCAGGACTCACAACGTTAGAAACAGGTGGCATTACAGCGGAATACCTAATTTTACTTTACGCTAATGATACTAAGCTTTATGTGCCTGTTTCGTCACTAAATTTAATCAGTCGTTATTCTGGCGGTGATGAAGAAAACGCACCACTCAACAAATTAGGCACTGATGCTTGGAGTAAAGCACGACAAAAAGCCGCCGAAAAAGTGCGTGATGTCGCAGCAGAATTACTTGATATTTACGCAGAACGTGAAAGCAAACCCGGCTTTGAATTTAAACAAGACCGTGAACAGTATGAACTATTTTGCCAAGGATTTCCTTACCAAGAAACTGACGACCAACAAAACGCCATTGGTGCTGTCATTGGCGATATGTGTTCGCCTTATGCCATGGACAGATTAGTATGTGGCGATGTTGGCTTTGGTAAAACGGAAGTAGCGATTCGTGCTGCTTTTTTAGCCGTTATTAATCATAAACAAACCGCCGTTTTAGTACCAACTACCCTACTTGCCGAGCAACACTATGAAAGTTTCTGCGATCGCTTTGCTAACTGGCCAATACGCATTGAAAGCTTATCGCGATTTAAAACGGCCAAACAACAAAAAGCTATTATTGAAGCCCTTAGCGAAGGGAAAGTCGATATCGTGATAGGTACGCACAAATTATTACAAGAAGAGATTAAATGGAAAGATCTTGGTCTGTTAATTGTGGACGAAGAACACCGATTTGGCGTTCGTCAAAAAGAACGCATCAAAGCAATGCGAGCCAATATTGATATTCTAACACTTACTGCAACACCAATTCCTCGAACCCTAAACATGGCGATGAGTGGTATGCGTGATCTTTCAATTATAGCTACACCACCAGCTCGCCGTTTAGCGGTGAAAACATTTGTTAGAGAGTACGACGATTTAGTTATTCGTGAAGCCATTTTGCGCGAAATCTTACGCGGAGGGCAAATTTATTATTTACATAATGATGTATCAGATATCGAAAAAGTCAGTGAAACTTTGGCTGAATTAGTCCCTGAAGCACGTATTACCATCGCACATGGACAGATGCACGAACGTGATTTAGAACGAGTTATGAATGACTTCCACCATCAACGTTTTAACTTACTGGTTTGTACAACCATTGTCGAAACAGGTATAGATATCCCTAATGCGAATACCATCATTATTGATCGTGCCGATAAATTTGGTTTAGCTCAGCTACACCAATTACGAGGACGAGTTGGTCGCTCATACCATCAAGCTTATGCTTATCTATTAACGCCACATCCCAAATTACTCAGCAAAGATGCCAAAAGACGCCTTGATGCAATAGCCTCGCTCGAGGATTTAGGCGCTGGATTTGCCTTAGCAACACATGATCTTGAAATTCGTGGTGCAGGTGAACTGCTTGGCAGTGATCAAAGTGGTCAAATCGAAACCATTGGCTTTAACCTTTATATAGAACTGCTTGATGACGCTGTTAAATCGCTAAAAGAGGGAAAAGAACCGACACTCGAATCATTACTTAATAGTCAATACACCGAAGTAGAATTACGATTACCAACATTAATTCCCGATGACTTTATTCCTGATGTCAACACACGACTATCGCTTTATAAACGGATTGCTAGCGTTGATAACCTTGATGAGCTCACCGATATTCAAGTTGAAATGCGTGATCGCTTTGGGCAATTACCCGATGCTGTGCTATTTTTATTAGAAACGACCAAAATCCGCCATCATGCATGCCAACTCGGTATTACTAAAATCGAATTTGGCGAAAAAGGTGGTTATATTGAATTTGGCAGTAATAATAAAGTATCCGTTGATTATTTGATTGAAATAATCCAAAAAGAGCCAAAAAATTATCGCTTAGAAAACTCAAATCGATTAAAATTGCAAAAATCAGAATTACAACGAAATGAACGTATTGAATATATTAAAAATTTGCTGTCCAATTTTGCAGAAAATCAAGAATGATAATTTAAAATACAAGTAAGAGAACAAGAATGAAAAAAACAACATTAGCTATAGGAATCGTAGCTATATTAGGAACTGCATATGTTGGAACAGCATGGCACACTGGTAACATAATTGAAAGCAATATTGACAACCAATTAGCACTAATCACCAACAAAGCTAGCCAAGTTGAAGAAAATTTAACGTTTTCTATTACCAAAAGTCATTATGAAAAGGGTATCTTCTCAACTAAATTACACCTAACTGTAACCGTGTCAGAAAACAATTCGTTTTATGGCGAAGACGCCACCCCAACAACGCTATTTGATGACGATGTCACCATCCACCATGGTCCGTTTCCTATTGCGGCACTTGCAGAAGGAACATTTACTCCGCAAATGGCTTGGTTAGAATACGAAATGAGCGAACAAGTCAGCCCACAACTGTGGAAATTAGCCGGTAATCAGCCTTTTATTACTGGGCATGTTGGTATGAGTTATGGCGAATATCTCACTGTTAAGTTGAAAAACAAAGCCATCGAGATCGGCCAAAACGAAGTCCCAATTCTCAATGGTACATTGTTTCTTGGCAAAGGTAGTTACACCTTTGGCGGGTATACGAGTGGTAAGGACATTAGCTCTAAAATAGATATCGATAAGTTCTCATTTAACCATTTCCAATTATTTAGAGCAGATCCTACTTTGGTGGTGGTCAACAAGTTCGTTATGAATCAAAATGTCGATTTAAATAGCGACACAAATACAGTCGAGGGGGTGTTTTCTAGTCATATTGATTCAATTACCTATGGTCAACACGATTTGGGAACCTTTTCATTGGATTTTGATTTCCAAGGATTTGATGAACAACTATTTAGCTATCAAATAGGTATGAATTACCCTGATTCTGACTTAGATGATACCGGCAAAAAACATAATATCAGATTTTCATTAAATAAATTCAATTGGAAAACACCTGCTGGCAATATTAATACTAGCTTTATGTTTGATGTTGATAGTGAAAAGAACATATATTCTAATGAAGATTACGATAAAATAAACGCATTTAGCTTAAAGCTAGAAGCACCATTTGACGTGTTAGCTACCTTATCAGCACAAATCTCCAACCCTAATATTGATGACATAACTTCACAAATTGCCGACGCAAAGGAAAATATACAATTAACGTCGAGATCTATAGCCGAGAGCTATCCATTTTTGATTTTAAATAAGGGTAAGATTGAAGGCATTTATTCTGATGTTAGTTTAACTAAGGATAGCGACGAAGTTAAGGTAAATAATACAACCGTATCAAAAGAAGAGTTTTTTGATGACCTATAACTAACCAATTTATTGTTAAAACTAATTCCACCAGTATGACTGGTGGAATTTAGCTTTTATTGCTACTTTTCATCATTATTTCCCAAAAAGCAAACTGATGAACATCAAGAACGATAATTTTAAATGTAATAAATAACCAAGAGAACAAGAATGAAAAAAACAACAATCGCTATAGGAATCGTTGCCGTATTAGGAATCGCTTACGTTGGTACGGCATGGCACACTGGTAACATAATTGAAAACAATATTGACAACCAATTAGCTCAAATCACAAACAAGGTTAACCAAATTCAAAACGATTTTATCTTTACAGTTGAAAAAAGTAATTACGACAAAGGTATATTGTCAACTAAAGCTCATTTAAAAGTTACAGCGTCACAAAAAGATGCTTCTGAACAAATAAATACACCCAAAACCCTATTTGATGATGATATCACTATCCATCACGGTCCTTTTCCTGTTGCAGCTCTTGCCAAAGGAACATTTGCACCACAAATGGCTTGGTTAGAGTATGAAATGACCGAACAAACTAGCCCAAAACTTTGGAAATTAGCAGGTAATCAACCTCTTATTACTGGACATATGGGAATAAGCTATGGTCAATATATCACAGCCAAACTGGCAAACAAAGCAATTGAAGCAGTGGATAAAGATATCAATATTGGTAAAGGTTATTTTACCGTTAGTAGCTATATTGATAGTTCTGATATGGTGGCTAAATTGCAATTAGATAAATTATCTCTTTTATCAGACGACGTTAATACTACACTTAGTGATTTAAGTCTGTCATTAAAACCGCTTAACACGTTAGAAGAAGTAAATTATGAATTAAATATTGGTAATATCAGTACTAGCAAATACTCATCAACAGATTTTAATATTGATAACATCAAATCAACGGGTCACTTTAACTACAAAACTCAAAATGGCGATTTGCAAGGTAGTATCGATAAAATGACATTAGGTGCTCCATCACCATATTCTTTAGATATCAAACCACTCGTTTTCAATAACATTACTATGAATCAAAAAAATATCCTAAACGAGGCAACAAATATCATCGATAGTTTATGTTTTGCTAATATTGATTCAGTAATTTATGGTCAACAAAATTTAGGTAATATTGCGATCGATTTCAACTTTCAAAGTTTAAATAAATATTGGTTCAGTAACACATTTGATATGAAACATACAGATTTAACCGATACTAATCCAAAACAGAATGTCAAATTTTCACTTAATAAATTAAATTGGCACACAGCTGCTGGTGATATTAATATTAAGCTAATGTTAGATCTACTTGATATAGATAATTTGTCTCTTATTCAAGACAATTCCGAAAAAATTAACGCGTTAAAATTCAAGCTTGAAGCACCATTTGACGCGTTAGCACATATATCAGCACAAATAGAAAACCCTTACGATAACAAGGTAACACAACAACAAATAACAAAAAATAATCAATCGATACAATTGGCAGCTGCAATGCTGACATCTCAAATGCCATTTATAGTTTTAAGTAATGGAGAAACCAACGGCTTTTATTCAGATATTAGCCTAACTAAAGATAGTGATGACGTTGAAGTCAATGGTAAAACAATATCAAAAGAGGAGTTTTTTGATAATTTATAGCTGAACAATCAATTAACCTAACTAATTAGTCCGCCAGCCTTTACTGGCGGATATTCGTCAACGCAACTAAAAAAACAAATTGATAAAAATTCACATATTTTCCTTCAATAAAATAACTTAAAATAATCAAAAAATTATCGCCTATAAGAAGCAAATCAATTAAAATTGTTAAAAATGCCCCAATAAAAGAGAGAAAACAATGAAAAAAGGTATAATTGCTATAGGTCTTATTGCAATATTAGGATACGTTGGTTCATCTTGGTATACAGGGAATATAATCAAACACAACATTGACAAAAAAATAGAACAAATTACACAAAAAATTGACAATGACCAAGATCTATTCAATGTAATAATTGAATATAGCAATTATCAACAATCGATTTTTTCAACAAAATTACACCTTACCGTAAAACTAGCATCAAAAAACTTGTTGATTGACGATACAAAAACGGTTTTTAATGATAACATCACCATTCACCATGGTCCATTTCCAATTACTGCTCTTGCAGAGGGAAAATTCGCCCCACAAATGGCATGGGTGGAATATGCAATGAGCGAAACACTATCGCCAGAACTTTGGCAATTAGCAGGTAATCAGCCACTTATTACCGCCAATATCGGCATAAACTATCGAGAAGATCTCACCATAAAATTAACTAATAAAGCGCTCAATCTTGTTGATTCAGATTCCGATGAAAATACTGAAATTTGGCGGTTTATTGGTGGTTCGTTAGAGGTGTCTGATGGTGATATTAATATTGAATTCAATAAGGATCTTTCTCAATTATATGCCCACGTGAATATCGATAAATTTATTTATAAAAACGATAAAGACTTCTCAAAACCGCAAGTCACCCTACAGAAATTTAATTTATCAGCCTACCCAAATTCAGACAAAACAGGAATACATTACAATCTCAACGCCGATAAAATGGCATTCGGCACTCACAATCACTATACCGAACCGCATATTACTTTTGATAATCTGAAATACCAAGGCGATATTTTTCATAAAACTGGTGCTATAATTCCGAATGAACACACTGAAATAGGCAAAATCACATTTGTAATTAATGCCTCTTCGGAATCCCTTTCAGATGATCAAAAGCTCATCATTAACAATTTAACGGTCGATCAAGAAAATACTTTCACTCCAACAAACAATACCGTTGATGGTTTATTAAAAGCCAATGCAGAATCATTATTACTCGGTTTGCCAAATTTGGGAAGCGCTAGTTTAGATATTAGTTACAAAAATATTCCTGTCTCGATACTATCTAATCATTTTGATCACACCGACTTTGATGATAAACAAACATCATTAAATCCCCAAATTTCACTAAATAAATTAAATTTAAAAACACCTGTAGGCGAAGTGAATGCCAACGCTTTTGTCACCCTATCAGGAATACGATCAAGACTAGAACGTTTTATGGTTGATATTGACAATATTGATAGTCTTAAACTAAACGTTGATGCACCTTTTAACGTATTGGCTTATACCGTAGCTCAACTAAAAAACCCAAAGAAAGAAGCACTAACACCTGACCAAATCGAAAAAGAGAGTTTATCAATAAAATCAATAACAAAAGATGAATTTAGCAAAATGCCTCTATTTACTTTTGAAAAAAATAACACTGAAGGAATCTATTCTGAGGTGGATTATGCCAAAGATAAGCAAGAAGCAATATTAAACGGGCAAACATTATCAAAGCAGGATTTTTTACAAAAAGTTTTTGAAAATAATTAATAACAATTAACAAAAAAAGCATTCTACCAATTTATTGGTGGGATATTAATTTAAACATAATAACAACGAATTGAATAAAACAGCTTATGAATACACAACAGTCAAACTCATCAAACGAAAACCAATTCAAACGTACCATGAAAACGCGGCATCTTATTATGCTATCACTTGGTGGCGTTATTGGTACAGGTCTCTTTTTTAACACAGGCTATATTATTGCAACCGCAGGAGCCATTGGCACGATTATCGCCTATTTAATTGGCGCCTTAGTGGTCTACTTAGTCATGTTATGCCTTGGTGAATTAGCTGTTGCCATGCCAGAAACAGGAGCCTTTCACACTTATGCCTCTCGATTTATCGGTCCAGCAACAGGCTACACGGTTGCGTGGTTGTATTGGTTAACTTGGACTGTTGCTCTCGGCTCAAGCATTACTGCAGCAGGCTTTTGTATGAAACATTGGTTTCCAAATACACCTATTTGGCTATGGTGTTCTATTTTTTGCGCAGTCATTTTTGCGCTAAACATCATTACAGCACAGTTTTTTGCTGAAAGTGAGTTTTGGTTTTCGATCATTAAAGTGATCACCATTATCATCTTTATTATTGCTGGTGCCGCGGCTATTTTTGGTTTTGTTCCAATGGAGAACGACATCCCTGCCCCATTTTTACATAATATCACCGATAATGGTTGGTTCCCTAATGGCATCACCCCGATTATTATGACGATGGTATCGGTCAATTTTGCCTTTTCAGGGACTGAACTTATAGGTATTGCCGCAGGTGAAACAAAAGAGCCAGAAAAAACAATCCCATTAGCCATTAAAACCACAATTTTACGGCTTATCATCTTTTTTATTGGCACCGTTTTTGTCTTAGCAGCATTATTGCCAATGGATCAAGCTGGCGTTATCGAAAGTCCTTTTGTGACCGTTTTTGAAAATATTGGTCTACCTTATGCGGCTGATTTTCTTAATTTTGTGATTTTAACCGCCATTTTATCGGCTGCAAATTCGGGACTTTATGCTTCTGGACGCATGTTGTGGTCGCTTTCTAATCAAGGAACATTACCTAAAAGCTTTAGCAAACTCACTAAAAAAGGTATCCCCGCATTTGCTATTCTGGTTAGTATGTTAGGAGGCTTATTAGCATTGTTAACAAGTATTATTGCACCTGATACCGTCTTTGTTGCCTTAACCGCAATTTCAGGTTTTGCCGTGGTGGCCGTTTGGTTGAGTATTTGCGCCTCACACTACTTTTTTAGAAAACAGCTATCG
This sequence comes from Gilliamella sp. Pra-s60, assembly GCF_009795755.1. Classification (NCBI taxonomy): domain Bacteria; kingdom Pseudomonadati; phylum Pseudomonadota; class Gammaproteobacteria; order Orbales; family Orbaceae; genus Gilliamella; species Gilliamella sp. Pra-s60. Next base: position 311,590 of record NZ_WTFA01000001.1, read on the forward strand.
GAAACAGAACTCAATGCCTTAAAATATAAAGCACCGTTTTACCCGCTTGTGCCTATTTTAGGATTTATTTTGTGCTTAATTGCCTGCATTGGTTTAGCATTTGATCCTGAACAACGCATTGCACTCTATTGTGGTATTCCATTTGTAGTATTGTGTTTTATTGCACACCATTTTACCCAATCTAATCCAAAGCAGGCGGCACCAAATGATCAATAACAATCCTATTAATGAATTACTAAAGCAGAAAAAGCATATCATAATTGACGGTGCACTTGCGAGCGAGTTACAACGCCGTGGGTGCGATCTTAACGACAGTTTGTGGTCGGCAAAAGTATTAATAGAACAACCCGAACTGATTCGCCAAGTTCATTATGACTATTTTAGTGCTGGCGCAGATTGCGCCATTACCGCCAGTTATCAGGCCACACCATTAGGATTTGCTAAAAAGGGGATCACACTAGATCAATCCATCAAACTCATAAAAACCAGTGTCGAGCTTGCCAAGCAAGCGAAATGGCAATACCTTGATGAAACAAAACAAAATAAAACACTACTAATTGCTGGTTCAGTTGGTCCTTATGGTGCTTATCTTGCAAATGGTTCAGAATATACGGGGGATTATCAACTTTCTGAATCAGAATTTATTGATTTTCACTATGACCGCATCAAAGCATTGGTTGAAGCAAAAGTCGATCTACTCGCTTGCGAAACACTCCCCTCTTTTGCTGAAATCAAAGCTCTCACAAAGCTTCTTGAAAAATTTTCAACTATAACGAGCTGGTTTTCGTTAACATTAAAAGATGCCAATCATCTTAGCGACGGCACCCCACTATCTTTGGTTATCGAATATCTTAATCACTGCCAACAAGTGGTCAGTGTTGGTATTAACTGCATTGCCTTAGAAAGTGTTACCGCTGCGTTAGAATCGTTACAAAAACTCACGCAAAAACCACTGATTGTCTACCCCAATTCTGGAGAACAATACGATCCAAGCACCAAACAATGGCATAAAAATCATCATCACGATTGTACCTTTGCCAATCAATTACCTATCTGGACAAAACTAGGGGCTACGTTGATTGGTGGGTGCTGTCAAACAACACCAAACGACATTAACGAAATTGCAAGATTATTAAAAGATAGCTGAATCACTTAACATTTGGGCGTAGCAACCTATGATAATCAAATCATATTAATTAAAATCGTCCAAAACCTTACAATAAAAGATAACAAAAAAACAGTCAGGAAAGGTATTGATTTTATTGAAGTTTTTATTCTGTGGTTTTTATGTTAAATTTAAGATAATCAAAGAGATAAAAAGAGGGTTTCCCCTCTTTTTTATACTCCAGCTCTATAATTAGGTGGTTCTTTGGTAATAAGAACATCGTGAACGTGGCTTTCTTTCATACCTGCCCCCGTAATACGATAGAATTTAGAATTGGTTCTTAATTCATCAATCGTTGCACAACCTGTTAATCCCATACAAGATCTTAATCCTCCCATTTGTTGGTGGATAATTTCTTTTAATTGTCCTTTATAGGCAATACGCCCTTCTATACCTTCTGGCACGAGTTTATCTGCAGCGTTATCGGTTTGGAAATAGCGATCAGAAGATCCTTTAGCCATAGCACCAAGCGATCCCATTCCTCGGTATGATTTATAGGCTCGGCCTTGGAATAATTCAATTTCGCCAGGAGCTTCTTCAGTACCAGCAAACATAGAACCAACCATGACACAAGATGCACCTGCAGCAATCGCTTTAGCAATATCGCCAGAAAAACGAATTCCGCCATCAGCAATAACAGGAATGTTGTGTTTTTGCGCCACTTCAACTGCGTCCATAATAGCACTAATTTGTGGTACACCAACACCAGTAACAATACGAGTTGTACAAATAGAGCCAGGTCCAATTCCAACTTTAACAGCGCTAACACCAGCATCAATTAGAGCTTTAGCCCCTTCAGCTGTAGCTACATTACCACCAATAATCTGGAGATCTGGATAGGTGTTTCTTGCTTGTCGAATACGTTCAAGCACACCTTCTGAATGTCCGTGTGACGAGTCAATTAATAATACGTCAACACCAGCTTCAACTAATGCGGCAATGCGTTCTTCATTACCTGCTGCAGCACCAACAGCAGCGCCTACACGCAAACGACCTTTTTCATCTTTGCAGGCATTCGGTTTTTGTTCCGCTTTGTTATAGTCTTTGACTGTGATCATTCCTTTGAGATGGAATAGTGAATCAACAACAAGAACCTTCTCAACACGGTATTCGTGCATTTTTTGTAGTACAATTTCGCGTTGTTCACCTTCATTAACGGTAACCAAACGCTCTTTGGGTGTCATAACAGCAGTAACAGGTAAAGATAAGTCAGTGGCAAAACGTACATCACGAGCGGTAATAATACCAACAAGTTCTTGGCTTTCGGTCACAACAGGAAATCCAGCAAAACCATACTCTTTAGCCAATTCAATAACCTGCTCTATAGTAGCAGTTGGTAAAACAGATACGGGATCTTGTACAATGCCACTTTCGTGTTTTTTAACACGTCTTACGTGATTGGCTTGACTTTCAATTGACATATTTTTGTGTATAAAACCGATTCCACCTTCTTGCGCTAATGCAATAGCAAGATCTGATTCGGTGACAGTATCCATTGCTGCTGACAACATTGGAATATTGAGCTTTATAGTTTGGGTTAATTGAGTAGAGATATCAGCTGTATTAGGTAAGACCGTTGAGTGAGCTGGGACTAATAGCACGTCATCAAACGTGAGCGCTTCTTTAATTATGCGAGACATGACAATATTCACCATTGAGTTGAATTGTTGATAAAATATTGCTGGAGCATTCTATCTGCTTTTAATAAAAAAGACTAGCAAAATTTTATTTTTTATTAAAATAAGAAATAAATAAAAACATAACGAAAAAACCTCACCAGTTAAATAAAACTGATGAGGTAAAAAAACAAACAATTAATGCTTAATTAAATGAACATATTAATCAGTAAACACCCGACTAATCCACAAACAGAAATTATTGTTTCTAATAATGACCATGATTTCATTGTTTCAGTAATACTTAAATTGAAATACTCTTTAAACAACCAGAATCCTGGATCATTAACGTGTGAAAACACAACACTACCGGCGCCCGTAGCAATAACCATCAATTCTGGACTTACACCTGTTGATGCTATTAAAGGGAAAACAATGCCACCTGCAGTCAATGCCGCAACCGTTGCAGAACCAAGCGCAAGTCGAAGTAATGCGGCAATTAACCAAGCCATGATAATCGGGGAAACATTCGATGCATGCATCATTTGTTCAATGTAAATTTTTACACCACTATCAACAAGTACCTGTTTAAATGCACCACCACCGCCAATAATCAATAACATCATGGCAATAATTTTAATTGAATCAACCAAAGTCCCATTAACTTCAGCCATAGAGCGCCCGCGTAAAATACCAAAGGTAAATACCGCAACTAATACTGAAATTAAAGTAGCTATAACAGGATCACCCAGAAATTCGACATAAGGTAACACTGCATGTCCTTTATCTAAAGTCATATCGCAAACTGCACGAATAGACATTAAAATAACTGGAATTAAAGCAGTAAAAACACTTACAGCAAAACTTGGCATTTGATCATCAGTAAATTTTTTAGAATTATATAAACCTTCTTCAATTGGATGATTAATTGCACGAATAAATGGTAATCCAGCTAATACCGGTCCGGCTAAAATGACTGTTGGGATGGCGATGATAGTACCATAAAGTAAAGTTCTTCCCATATCGGCTTTAAAAATTTCAGCAATCGCAGTCGGTCCGGGATGCGGAGGTAAAAAGCCATGCGTAACAGACAATGCAGCAGCCATTGGGATACCAACATATAAAGGAGATATTCGTAATGTTGCAGCAATGGTTAACACCAATGGTAATAATAAAACAAAACCAACTTCATAAAAAAGTGCAAAACCAACAATAAATCCAGTAAGCGTCACTGCCCACTGGATCTTTTTGTCACCAAATGTTTCAATAAGCGTTGTTGCGATACGTTGAGCACCACCACAATCGGCTAGTAATTTTCCTAGCATTGCACCAAAGCCCATAATTAAGGCTAAACTACCAAGCGTACCTCCTACTCCATTTTTAATTGATTTTACGACATCCATAATTGGCATCCCTTCCATTACACCAACACTAAGTGCAACTAGAATTAGTGCAATAAATCCATTAATCCGGAGTGGTAACATCAAAATAAGTAGCAGAGCTACACCTATAGCAATTATAATTAACGGCATAAATAGTTCCTCTAAAATAAAACAGTCCGTGTTATCGGTAACATGCGGAATTATAGTGAACTTTAAAAAAAATACTGAATAAAATATTAAAATTGAGATTTAGATCACATTTTTAAACTAAACTCTATTTTTTGCCATTACTATATAATTTATATCGACATTTGAACTTAACTTGAATTGATTTTTAAATAAATGATATTCCATACCAACAATACCTTCCACATCTAATTTTGCTTGTTCAACAAGTGTCATTAATTCTGATGGACGAATAAAACGGTTAAAGTCGTGCGTACCTTTAGGCACTAAGCGAGCAATATATTCAGCCCCATAAATTAATAATAATTTGGCTTTATGATTGCGATTAATGGTCGATAAAAACAGTTTTCCATCAGGTTTAAGTAATGTTGCGCAAGCTTGTATGATTGAAAACGGATCTGGTACATGTTCTAATAATTCCATACAGGTAATCACATCATAATGCGCTGGGTATTCCTGTGCATGTTCTTCAACTGTTTGTTTCTGATAATTAATCGTAAGACCATTTTGCTCAGCATGCATTTTAGCAACCGCAAGCGACTCTTCAGCAAGATCAATAGCGGTAACATTTGCCCCCAATTTGGCTAGGCTCTCAGACAATATCCCACCACCACACCCCACGTCTAAAACGGTTTGGTTAGTTAATGAACCGCATTTTTGTTGTATATAATCCACTCGCAATGGATTGATTATATGTAGTGGTTTGCATTTGCCATTTGGATTCCACCAATCGGCGGCAAGTTGTGAAAATTTATCAATTTCGTTTTGATCAATGTTTTGCGGCATGGTTACTCTTTTATATCATTAAAAATCTGAGTTTAACTATATGCTATGTGATTACTTTTATCAATCAATAGTCAAATTTTGTCTATTTTTTTCAGTATAGATGACTCATTAAGTTAATGAATTCTTGTTTATCAACTTATTTCGTGGCATGATTAAAAGTTCACTATAAAAGACGCACTTTTTTCACAATGCTGAATTAAACTAATTAAAATTAAAGGAAAATATTAATGAGTACGGGTACTATGAAAAAAAGCCACTCTCAGTGGAGCTCACGCATGGGGTTTATGCTAGCTGCGGCGGGTTCTGCTGTGGGATTGGGTAACATTTGGAAATTCCCTTATATGGCAGGACAAATGGGTGGTTCTGCATTTGTTCTAACCTATTTGCTATTTATGTTTGTTATTGGGTTACCAATTTTAGTTTTAGAATGGTTAATTGGTCGTCGTGGACAAAAAAATCCGATTCACACGATGGAAGACGTTGCCGCTTCAGAAGGTCATTCCAAGTCATGGCGTTGGGTCGGTATCATTGGTGTTGTTGGTTCATTTTTAATTTTATCGTTTTATAGTGTTATTGGTGGATGGGCGACTGATTACATTGTTTTAGCTGCACAAGGTTCTTTCGAAGGTGCAAATGGTGACATTACAGGGAAAATTTTCGAAAGCTTTCTCGGTAATGTAAACCACTTATTAACTTGGCATACTGTATTTATGGCCGTTACAGCATTTATTGTTGCAATGGGGGTTGGTGCTGGTTTAGAACGTGCCTGTAAGATTATGATGCCTGGACTGGGAATTTTATTATTAGTATTAGTTGGTTATGCTGCCTATGTGAGTGGCCCCTCTTTTACTGCAGCCTTTAAATTTTTATTTACACCAAACTTTTCAGCCATTAATGGTACTGCTATGTTAGCAGCCTTAGGACATGCATTCTTTAGTCTATCTTTAGGTATGGGGATTATGATGGCATATGGGTCATACCTTGGAAAAGATGTCAATTTGTTATCTACAGCTCGTACAGTCGTAATTTTAGACGTCATTGTAGCAATGTTATCAGGCATGGCTATATTCCCACTCGTTTTTGCTAATGGTTTACAACCTAGTGAAGGTCCCGGTCTTATTTTTGTTACTTTACCTATTGCATTTGGTAATATGGCCGGTGGTACTATTTTAGGTGTATTATTCTTTATTTTCTTAACTTTTGCGGCATTAACCTCTTCTATCTCATTACTTGAACCAACCGTTGAATTATTAGAAGAAAAAACACCGCTAGGAAGAAAATCAGCTACAATAGCAAGTAGCCTTGTTATTTGGGCTTTGGGTATTGCTTGTTTGTTAGCATTTAATGAATGGGCTGGAATAAAACTATTTGATAAAAATATTTTTGATTTACTCGATTACCTGACCAGTAAAATCATGTTACCGCTTACAGGATTAGGTACTGTGGTATTTGGTGCTTGGATGATGAATCAAAAACGTATCCGTGAAGAATTAAATTTAAGTCCTTTCTGGTTTAATATTTGGACTTTATTATCACGATTCGTTATTCCTGTTGCAGTTATCCTAATTCTTATTTATGGATTTATGTAATTGTCATTCAGTACAATATATTTTCGAGTTAAAAAGCCTTGATTCGTTCAAGGCTTTTTTTGTTCCATTTTTGTAGTGGTTTCAGTTAGGATTGTTAACAAAAAACAACCAAACAATATCTAAATAATAAATAAATTTACTCATTTCTATTGAAATTCTCTTTTTTATTCCCATATAGCAATACATCAATAAATCAAACCATTATGTTAATTTTATTCAATTAATACTAACTGACCGTGCACTAAGAAGCGGTGCAAAACGATAAACGTTGTTATAACTTGTTATAACAAGTTCATTTTTATTGTTAGCATTGATTGGAATGACTAAATATAATAGAGGTACTAGTTAATGAGTAAACAAGGTTCTGAAACCCGTGGATTTCAATCCGAAGTTAAACAAATTCTACATTTAATGATTCACTCTTTATATTCAAATAAAGAGATTTTTTTAAGAGAACTCATTTCGAATGCATCTGATGCAGCTGACAAACTCCGCTTCAAAGCATTAGAAAACCCAGACTTATATGCTGGCGATGGCGAACTTGGTGTGCGCATCTCAACCAATAAAGAAGCCGGCACCCTAACCATTACTGATAATGGTATTGGTATGACACGTGATGAAGTCATTGAAAACCTAGGTACAATTGCTAAATCGGGCACTAAGGCATTCTTAGAGTCTATTGGTAGTGATCAAGCTAAAGATAGTCAATTAATTGGTCAATTTGGTGTTGGTTTTTATTCCGCTTTTATCGTTGCAGATAAAGTCACAGTAAGAACCCGTGCAGCAACAGCAAAAGCTGACGAAGCGGTTATGTGGGAATCAGCCGGTGAAGGTGAATACACCATATCCGATGATAATAAAGAAACTCGTGGTACTGAAATCACTTTACACTTAAAAGAAGATGAAAAAGAGTTCCTAGATGATTGGCGTTTACGCTCTATTATCAGTAAATATTCTGATCACATTTCGCTCCCAGTTGAAGTTCAAACCACTGACGAAGAAAGCAAAGAAGTCAAATGGGAAAAAGTCAACAAAGCCCAAGCACTTTGGACACGCAGTAAATCAGAAGTGACTGACGAAGAATACAAAGAATTTTATAAACACCTATCACATGATTTTGCCGATCCATTAAGTTGGAGTCATAATCGTGTTGAAGGTAAACAAGAGTATACGAGTTTACTTTATATTCCATCAAAAGCACCTTGGGATATGTGGAATCGTGATAATAAACACGGTTTAAAACTGTATGTACAACGTGTGTTTATTATGGATGATGCTGAACAATTTATGCCTAACTATTTACGTTTTGTAAAAGGTTTGATTGATTCAAACGATCTACCATTAAATGTATCACGCGAAATTTTGCAAGATAATAAAATCACCCAAAACTTACGAAATGCGTGCACTAAACGTGTATTACAAATGCTAGAGAAACTGGCCAAGGATGACAAAGAACAATATCAACAGTTCTGGAGTGAGTTTGGTTTAGTGCTAAAAGAAGGAACCGGTGAAGATTTTACAAACCGTGAAGCGATTGCTAAATTACTTCGTTTTGCCTCAACGCATACTGATAGCGATGTACAAACCGTCTCATTAGACGACTACATTAGCCGTATGCAAGATGGTCAAGAAAAGATCTATTACATTACAGCCGATAGCTATGGTGCAGCTAAAAATAGTCCTCATCTAGAACTATTCCGTAAAAAAGGCATTGAAGTATTATTATTATCTGATCGCATTGATGAATGGATGATGAGTAATTTAACGGAATTTGATAGTAAACAATTCCAATCAATCAGCAAATCAGATGAATCTATTGAAAAACTTGCCGATCAAAGCAGTGAAGATCAAAAACAAGTTGAAAAAGAGCTTGAACCTTTTATCGAACGAGTTAAAACAGCATTAGGTGACAAAGTAAAAGAGGTCAAATTAACGCACCGCTTAACTGATACACCAGCAATTGTTACCACAGCAGCCGATGAAATGAGTACACAAATGGCTAAACTATTTGCTGCCGCAGGTCAAAAAGCGCCTGAAATCAAATACACGTTTGAAATCAATCCAGATCATAAATTGGTTAAACGTATTGCCGATACGCAAGACGAAAGCGCATTTAACGATTGGGTTGAATTATTACTTGATCAGGCTTTACTTGCTGAAAAAGGCTCATTAAGCGATCCAAGCAAATTTATTCAAACCATGAATAAATTATTAGCGCAATAATAACGTTAAACAATAAAATATCGCCTCGATACGCTTTAGCCTATCGAGGCTTTTTATTATACTGATTATTTTCAAATAAGTTATTAGGTAAAAGTTTGATATCTATCACACTTTTTTATATTTCTGCTTTCTATTTTCTCAATGGGATTGATAATAGCTAAATCTAAAAAATTAGATTAAACAGAATGAAAGTTCATAAAATACTAAATAACAATGTTGTTGTTACTCTAGATAAAAAAGGTAAAGAACTAATTCTTACTGGTCGGGGTATTGGCTTTAAAAAACGCGAAGGCGATTTAATTGATCCCAATCTTATCGAAAAAAAGTTTTCACTGGATGATAAAAACACTGTATCAAAATTTACCGAGTTACTGTCTCAGATCCCACTTGAGGTATTAACTACGTCTGAAATTATTATTAACCATGCAAAAAAATTTATTGAAGGCGATCTACAAGATAGTATCTATATTTCTTTAACGGATCATATTCATTCGGCTATTGAACGCCACAAACACGGTTTTGATGTACCTAATGGTTTTTTGTGGGAAATCAAAAAATTCTATTCTAAAGAGTTTAAAATTGGTTTATACGCTCTATCAGTCATTAAAGAACGTTTAGGCATTGAACTACCAGAAGACGAAGCAGGCTTTATTACATTCCATATTATTAATGCACAACTTGATGGCACTATGCCTAATATTGTTAATATGACCAAAATCATGCGTGAAATACTCAATATTGTAAAATATCATTTTAACTTTGAATATGATGAAGATTGCTTATCTTATCAACGCTTTGTTACTCATTTAAAATTTTTTGCACACCGCATATTAAATCAACAATCGCAAACACAACAAGATGTTTCGTTATATGAAATCATTCGTCAAAAATATAAAAAATCCCACTTATGTACTAAACAAATCGATCTGCATTTAATACAGCAATATCAACATCCGCTTTCTGATGATGAAAGTCTTTATTTAACCATGCATATTGAACGACTACGAACCGAACTTAAAAACTCATAATGTGAAGTAAATCACAATTTGATGATCATCATTGTAGAAGTCTTATCTGTTTTATTAAATTTATGCTAACCTAAACAAACTATTAATTGGATTGTTATTGCAAAGTTAAATTCGCTGACTTTGCAAGCAAAACCTAGCACCCTAAATTATTGGGGGGCTAGGTTTTTTTTTGTTCAAAAATAAGGATAAGGTATGAAAAACAAAGAACTTGCCGAATCAATTATTCAACATATTGGTGGAAAAGACAATGTTATCAGCTTAGTGCATTGTGCAACTCGTTTACGATTTGTACTAAAGGATGAAACTAAAGCAAATCCCGAAGTTTTAAAAAAACAAAAAGGCATAATAACTGTTGTACAAAGTAGCGGACAGTTTCAAATTGTAATTGGTAACAATGTTGCTGACGTTTATAGTGACATTATGCAGTTAACCAATCTAAATGAAACAACCAACACAAATACACAACCGAATAAAAAATCAAGTATATTATCTAAACTGATCGACTTAGTATCCAATATTTTTATTCCTGTGTTAGTTGTTATGGTAGCAGGCGGTATTTTAAAAGGAATACTTGCACTATTAATAACAATAGATGTCGTCCACAACAAAACATCAACTTTTAACTTTTTAAACGCCATATCCGACGCCCCACTCTATTACTTACCAATGATTTTAGGCTTTTCGGCTGTTAAAAAATTTGGTGGTAATCCATATATGGGGTTAGCAATTGGCGGAGCATTACTTCACCCAAGTGTTAGTAATATGATACCGCAAGGAGAGTTCTTACTAAAAACTCATTTATTTGATATTCCAATTGACTTAATTCCTTATGCCTCATCTGTATTCCCAATCATTTTAGCTGCATGGTTTTACTCGTTATTAGAACGAAACTTCAATAAAATCATGCATGATTCTTTTAAAAAATTTATTGCACCATTACTTAGCTTTATCATTACAGTACCATTAACCTTTGCGCTTATTGGCCCAGCAGTGACTTATGGTAGCGGTTATATAGCAAGTGGAATTGAATATCTCTATACACTTAATCCAATTATTGCATCAATGATTTTATCGCCACTTTGGCAAGTATTAGTAATTTTTGGCATTCATTGGGGACTTGTTCCACTTTGCTTAAATAATGTAGCAACAAATCATGAAGATTTCCTATTACCAATATTGTTCCCTGCGGTATTTGCACAAGTTGGAGCCGTATTTGCTGTTATGCTCAGAGCAAAAGATCCACAATTTAAAGCATTAGCAAGCTCTTCTGTACTATCTGGTATTTTTGGTGTAACAGAACCTGCTATTTACGGTATTAACTTACCCCTAAAAAGACCATTTGTGATTGGTTGTTTATCAGCAATTGTTGGTGGTGCGATTATTGGTTGCTACCATAGTGTGATTTACTCTTTCAGTTTTATTAATGTCTTCTCTTTTTTACAATTAATATCACCAGAACACGGCATTGATGATAAATTTTATGCAGTTGTTTTTGCCTGTGTTATCTCATTTGCTATTGCTTTAATCGCGACTTATCTGTTTGGTATACCAAAAGATAAAATTAGCATGATATCAAATAATGATATTTCTGAAAATCAAACAAATAACCAAAACACCACCAACCAAATAAATACCAATAATGTCACTATTTTTAGCCCAATGACAGGAAAGGTAGCGCCACTAAGCGAGGTTAATGATCCCACATTTGCCAGCGAATTAATGGGTAAAGGTATTGCTATTATTCCAACTATTGGCCAAGCTTTAGCGCCTGATGATGGTGAAGTTGTTTCACTGTTTAGAACAAAACACGCTATTGGTTTCCAAACTGATTCAGGTGCAGAAATACTTATTCATATCGGTATTGATACCGTTAAATTGGATGGTCAACATTTCGAAGCTCATGTAGAAACGGGTAGCAAAGTTAAAAAAGGCGATTTATTAGTGAGTTTTGACATCGATGCAATCAAGCAAGCTGGATTTGAAATAATCACACCGATAATCATAACAAATACTGATAATTATCAAGATATAGAATGTATTTTTAAACAAGACACGATTGAAAATGGTGATGCTTTATTAGCGTTATCTCAAAATAAGGAGTAAAACATGTCAACACAATTTCCTAATGATTTTCTTTGGGGCGGAGCTATTGCCGCCAATCAGGTTGAAGGCGCTTATCAAGAAGGTGGTAAAGGATTATCCACATCAGACTGCACGCCAAATGGCTTATTTGGCGATATTATTGATCGAAATAAACATGATATTGCCAGCATAAAAGATAATGCGATTGATTTTTACCATCGCTATCCAGAAGACATTGCTCTATTTGCCGAAATGGGCTTTACATGCCTTCGAACATCAATTGCTTGGACACGAATTTTCCCTAATGGTGATGAACAACAACCAAACGAAGATGGTTTAGCTTTTTATGATAAGTTATTTGATGAAATGGCAAAACACAACATCACACCATTAGTAACATTATCGCATTATGAAATGCCCTATTCATTAGTCACACAATATGGTGGTTGGGGTAATCGTAAAGTCATTGAATTCTTTACCCATTACGCTAAAACTGTATTTGAACGTTACAAAAATAAAGTCAAATACTGGTTAACATTTAACGAAATCAACATGTCATTACACGAACCTTTCACTGGTGTAGGGTTAGATAGAAACAGTACAAAGCAACAAATTTATCAAGCAATTCATCATCAACTAGTTGCCAGTAGCCGTGCTGTAAAATTATGTCATGACATGATTCCTGATGCCAAGATTGGTAATATGTTATTAGGTGCGGTAGCCTACCCATTAACACCAAAACCTGAAGATGTTTGGGCCGCGCACAATGAAAATCATGGTTGGTTATTCTTCGGTGATGTACAAGTTCGTGGTTATTACCCAACCTATATGAACCGATTCTTTAAAGAGCATAACATCAAACTAGAAATTACTGAACAAGATAAACACGATCTAAAAGAAACAGTCGACTTTGTTTCATTCAGTTATTACATGAGTTGCTGTGCAACTTCTGATGAATCTAAAAAAACTAAAGGTAACATTTTAGATATGGTACCTAACCCTTACCTTAAAGCATCTGAATGGGGATGGCAGATCGATCCAATAGGGATCCGTTACCTACTTAATTTACTTTATGAACGTTATCAAAAACCATTATTTATTGTTGAAAATGGACTTGGTGCTAAAGATAAATTAGAAGCAGATGGCACGATTAATGACGATTACCGTATTAACTATATGAATGATCACCTAGTACAAATCCGAGAAGCCATTAATGATGGTGTTGAAGTTATGGGTTATACAAGCTGGGGACCAATCGACCTTATTAGTGCCTCAAAAGCCGAAGTAACCAAACGTTATGGCTTTATATATGTTGACCTAAACCAAGATGGTTCTGGCACATTAAATCGTTATAAAAAGAAAAGCTTCTATTGGTACAAATCAGTAATTTCATCTAGGGGTGAAAATTTAAAATAGTAATCTGATCTTAATAAAGGGGATTACCACAACTGATCCCCTATGATTCTAAAAAATGGACAATACAGCATAAGCGAAATTGGCAATATGGAATATGTCAACAAAGGTAAAGCCTCATTAGAAAAGTAAAAATATTATTTATACATAATGGAATTAACTAAATAAAAAATTCATTTTTAATGAATAAAAATAAGTTAGGAAACATAACAATGAAAATAAAATGTCTTACACTAGTATTGCTGGGCTTATCAAGCTATTCAACACTAGCAAATGAAATTACTCATAACTCATTTTTACATAATACTTTTTTTAAAGATTCTAAACTTGATTTTTCTACTCGTAATCATTGGAAATATTTAAAAGAAAATGCATCCCAACCTAAAGAAGTACACAGCGCTTGGGGGCAAGCATTTAGCTTTGATTACAAATCAGGTTACTTATTTGATACCATTGGTTTTGATGTCACCTATGACAACATAATAAAACTAGGCGCCAGTGATTACTTCGCAACTCGAAACCTACTTTATAATGATGGCAAAGGTTATGATAAGCACAACGCTCACGGTTTTAATAAATTTACTCAACGTTATGCCAAAATTAAAGTTGGTAACGAAGCGATTAATTTCAAAGGTAAAGCGGGTTGGCATAGTTTGAAAGATTTTGGGGTAATAAGTTCATCAAGACACCTTACTCGCAATAGTTATCTTGGTTATAGTGGTACGCTAAAATATGATGATATTTATTTCTCATTAGCTTATATCGATAGCACCCTACCCCGCGAATCAGCTAAAAAAGTACATTTTTTAACAGCCGACCGTAAAAAAGTTATCGATAACATATCCACAGCAGAGATCGCCTATAAGGATAAAAATCTTACTTTAGATTACGCCTATGGTGTTGCCAAAGATTACCTAAAACGCCACGTAATTGAGTTATCTTATAAACCAACACAAAAACTAATTTTAGGTGGGCAATTCTATGGAAGTTATGCTCTTGATAACTATGATGCCATGAAACAAAACAAAAAAGAGTTTGAAGATCACGCATGGCACTATGCAACCGATATAGAATGGAAAGAACAAGACTGGAGTATGAAATTTGGTCTTGCCTACACTGATGCCAACAAACATAACGCTATCGGATATTATAATCGCCATTTAGGTAAAAATACTCGAGGACGCTTTAATGGATTAGCCGCTGCAGGTGCGGACTATATGCGTGATGGTGAACTTGTTTTTACCAGTGTGTTGACTTACGACTTTGTCAAAGACAATAGTACTGGATTATATATGAACTATGGTGAATTTAATTATAAACATGACACATTAAAAAATGGCGAAATAAACGTTTTTAACATCTGGAAACCAACCAGTGGCGTATTTAAAAACCTATCGATTTTATCTAAAGTAGGTTATGGCTGGTCTTACAAAACTATCAGTGGTTCAGATATTACACCAAGGCTCGACAAACATGGCAAAGCGCAACGTTCACCAACACTTTCAGCGGAAACGGTTATTGATTACCGATTTAACTTGTTATAAATAAGGACACAATATGAAAAAATTTATTATATTAATCAGCTCATTAATTATCACTATCTCAACCGTATCGCAAGCCTTTGCTGATGATGTTTACCTTTACGTCACTCGGCATGGTAAAACGATGTTTAATAATGTACATCGAGCTCAAGGTTGGTCGGATACACCACTCACTAAACCAGGAGTTGAAGTTGCCGAGCAACTTGGTCGTGGTCTTAAAGATGTCAAATTTATCACTGCTTATTCAAGCGACTTAGGGCGAGCACGGCAAACTGCTCGTGTTGTTTTAGAATCAAAAGGCGATACAACCATTAATATCAACGAAATGGATGGCTTGCGCGAAACTTGTTTTGGTGAATATGAAGGCGATCTTGATCCAAACATGTGGACGCCTGCTGCGCAACATTTAGGTTATACTTCTGACAAAGAACTAATGGCTGATTTTGCAAAAGGAAAAGTTAACCTTAAAAAAATGATGGATGCCATTGCGGCTGTAGAAAAATCAGGTGAAGCTGAAGATTACAATAAAGTAAAAACACGTATGCAAGCCTCGTTAAAAGCGATTGCTGAATCAGCAAAAGCACAAGGTGGTGGTAATGTTTTAGTGGTATCACATGGCATGGCTATCATGGCGATGGTTGAAGAGTGGTTAGATAAACCAGTGACAGAAGGACTTGGTAATGCAAGTGTCACCAAAATTCGTTATACAGATGATGGAAAATTCATTGTCGAAAGTTTAGGTGATATGAGTTATGTCGAAAAAGGCAAAAATCAATCTAAATAATCTAACAATATATGGCTCAACAACGAGCCATATTCCTCACTTACCCGCATTTATACGAAATATTAATCAATAAATTGATGGCAATTATCATCATAAACAAGCATAATTTTGCATCGTAATCATACAAATATAAGGTAAATATGTTTTATTTATGCAACTATTCATCCCCAATGGGATTAATTACTCTAGCTAGCCAACAAAATAAGCTTGTTGGCGCTTGGATTGAAGGCGAAAAATATTTTGGTCATACAATCAATAAACAAACGGAACAAAACCCAAATTTACCAATTTTTAACTCAACAAAAAAATGGCTTGATGATTATTTTTCAGGAAAAAAACCGAATCTATACCAATTAGAACTGGCCCCTATCGGTACACCTTTTAGGCTTTTAGTATGGGAAATTTTATGTAAAATCCCCTATGGCAAAGTCATTACTTACGGCGATATTGCCAAACAAATAGCATCAAAAACAAACAAAATAAGTATGTCTAGCCAAGCAGTGGGCGGAGCGGTTGGGCATAACCCGATATCCATTATCATCCCTTGCCACCGTGTTATTGGCACTAACGGTAATTTAACAGGTTATGCAGGTGGAATAGATAAAAAAATCAAACTGCTACAACATGAAGGGATCGACACCACACCATTTTTTGTGCCTAAAAATGAGCGTATATAAACCATCAATCAGCACAAAAACGGCCAAAAAATCGGTCAGGAAAGGTATTGATTTTATTAAAGTTTTTTAAATTACAAAACGCACAATATACTAAAAATAATCATAATAATGTATATAATGCGATTTAGTTAGCGGTTATCTGAATGGTTACTAAAACCCACCATAATTAAATAGCGTAATCAATACCGGCATAATCAACGTCAATAAAAAACCTTGAGCAATAGCGGCAGGTACAATGGCTATTCCGCCACCTTTTTGTAGCATGGGTAATGTAAAATCCATTGATGTTGCACCGCACAGTCCTAATGTGGTTAATTGGTAGCGTTTAATTAGTGTTGGAATTAAGATAATTGCACATAACTCACGCAAAATATCATTTAAAAACGTCGCACTACCAATAATGGGTCCATGGGCTTCGGTCATTAAAATACCCGATAATGAATACCAACCGAACCCCGATGACATTGCAAGACCAACACGCGCAGGTAAATTTAGAATAAATGAGGCAATAACTCCACCTAAAAAGGCACTTATCATAACTAATAGTGTTGTTGTTATGCCTATTTTGTTAAGTAGAATATGTTTGATTGAAATATTATTACCGCGTAATTGTATTCCGACTAAAAACAATAAAAAAACCAACACAACTTGGGTGGTAATTTCGGCGTATTGCCAGATAAACAAAGGAAATAATCCACAAACAAACCCAAGAATTAATGCAATACAAACACGCAATGACTCAAAAATCATTTTAAAACGTGATTCATAGGTTTGATTTACTTTAACGGTTTTAGCCGGAGAACAGTAATCAAAAATAAGTAAAACGACAAAATTGCCACCAAATGTACAAACAAACAAAACACTGGAGTAGCATAAAATAGTTCGCAAATTAGTGGTTAAATTATCTAAATGAGCAAGTTCAGATCCCATAATAAATAAAATAAAGTAAACCAACCAGCTTAACGTTTGGTTAATTTTGGTCATCCAATTATCATTTTTAATCTTAATTAAGTACCCAATAAACAATGGTACTAACGCAATAAGAATACCAAAATACATATTTTATTCCTTACTATTCCTGACTATTATTTTTAAACTATTGGATCGAGTTTATGTTTTAAAATGTTATTGCTAATCATTACGTTAATGATGCCAATTTTTGCTCAATATTAACTTGAAGTTGATCCAATAAAGCGTAACGGTTTCGGTATTCTGAACGTTTTTTACTGGCGATTTCTTCAATAGATTTTCGATTAATTTGACTGGGTAATATAAATAAACCATTAGCATCTTGTTTGCTATCAAGTGTTAACCAAAAATCATCATAATCAGACAAAATACGCTCCTGACGACTGTTATAACGCCAGTTGTTATAGATGTGGGTTTTATTGCCTACAGCAACAATTTGCGTTAATTGGTAATAACGAGCAATTGTTAGTGCGGCTTCGACCGCAATGCGTTTAGGAAACAACCCATAGCACGCTTTAGTCGCTTTTTGCACACGTGTACGCGCATCATCATGCCCTGTGCCTTGTAAACCAGCAATAAACAGTGTTGGCTTGCCTTGATATTCAACGATTGAAAACGTCAAAGTGGCTAAATCAATGCCATCATTATCATAAAAATAAAGGCTGACTTCGCCCTCTCTTGCAAACTTATTGCGTGCTTGCACTGCGATTTGGATATTTTGTTCATTTTTAACCGCTACATCCGCCAATACAAAAGGCAATTGTGGATTATAAAATGCTTTAGTTACACTTTCAGGTTGTTTGGCTAAAAAATCATAGTGATACGCCAAAGCAGCATAACGCGCTTTTTGGCTTAGGCAAGAAGCTAAATAAGGACGCTGTAATTTACATGGCAAATTTGTTTGACACGAAAAATAATCGCCAAGTAGTGGGTACTGTCTTAATTTATCAAGCCATTTTAGGGTGATTGGGCTTAAAAATAAGGTTCTGAAAAAAAACTTATAACGATAAGTCGGATTAAGCCATAATTCGTTTAGCGGTAATTTACCGGTATAAAGCCAGTTAAAGAGTTGCCATTTACTTTTTGGCCGAGACATATTCGTAATATTATTCATAAGTAGAAATTAAAATCGAGTTAGTTATTCTGTCAATTACAAGGTGATTAAATCAATACGCATTGAAATTTATAATCAGCCATAAAAAAATCAAACAATAAGAGTACAACACAACCTCAGTTGGCGCAACTGTTCCTGCGATTATGTAAGATTAAATTAAATGAAAATAAAAAACGGTGAACTAGTCACCGTTTTTAAGCAATAACGTTGTTTATAAAAACAAATTATTGACCTTTAACTTCTTTTAAACCGTTGAATGGTGCTTTTGAACCTAATGCTTCTTCAATACGGATTAATTGGTTATATTTAGCAACACGGTCAGAACGGCTCATTGAACCAGTTTTGATTTGACCAGCAGCTAAACCAACAGCTAAATCAGCAATTGTAGAATCTTCGGTTTCACCACTACGGTGAGAAATAACCGCTGTATAACCCGCATCTTTCGCCATTTTAACCGCAGCGATAGACTCAGTTAATGTACCGATTTGGTTTACTTTAACTAAGATAGAGTTAGCGATGCCTTTTTCAATACCTTGTTTAAAGATTTTAGTATTAGTTACAAATAGATCGTCACCCACTAATTGGATTTTGTGACCTAATGCTTTAGTTTGATATGCCCAACCTTCCCAATCGCTTTCATCTAAACCATCTTCGATTGATACGATTGGATATTCGTTAGTTAAACCTTCTAAATAGTGAGTAAATTCTTGAGCAGTGAATTCTTTATTACCTTCACCTTTCAATACATATTTACCAGTTTCTTTGTTATAGAATTCAGACGCAGCACAGTCCATTGCTAAAGTGATATCTTTACCTAAAACATAACCTGCTTTTTCTACTGCTTCTTTAATACAAGCTAATGCTTCAGCATTTGAACCTAAGTTAGGCGCAAAACCACCTTCATCACCAACAGCTGTATTCATGCCTTTAGCATGTAAAACTTTTGCTAAGTTGTGGAATACTTCTGACCCCATACGGATTGCTTCACGTACTGTTTTAGCACCAACGGGTTGAATCATAAATTCTTGTAAATCGATGTTATTATCAGCATGTTCACCACCATTGATGATGTTCATCATAGGTAATGGCATTGAATATTGACCCGGAGTACCGTTAAGATCAGCAATGTGTTGATAAAGTGGAACACCTTTAGCAGCAGCGGCTGCTTTAGCAGTTGCTAAAGATACAGCAAGAATTGAATTAGCACCTAAGTTAGATTTAAAATCAGTTCCATCTAAGTCAAGCATAACTTGGTCGATAGCTGCTTGGTCTAACGCATCTTTACCCACTACAGCTTTAGCAATTGGTCCATTAACGTTTTCAACCGCTTTTAATACGCCTTTACCTAAAAAGCGAGATTTGTCACCATCACGAAGTTCTAACGCCTCACGCGAACCTGTTGATGCACCTGATGGAACAATAGCAAGACCAACGAATCCACCTTCTAAATGAACTTCCGCTTCAACAGTTGGATTACCACGAGAGTCGATGACTTCACGACCATGTACTTTAACGATTTTTGCCATGTTATTTTCCTCTATATGACAGATATATTACAAATGTTAATTTAAAACTATTTTTGTTGCTGCTCTTGATAAGTTTTGGCAGCCTTAATAAAACTACTAAATAGTGGATGCCCATCACGCGGTGTTGACGTAAACTCTGGATGGAATTGACATGCAACAAACCATGGATGCTCTGGGACTTCGATGATTTCAACTAGCTTTCTATCCGTTGAAAGCCCTGTCACCTTTAACCCAGCTTTAACCACTTCTGGTAATAAATTATTATTCACTTCGTAACGATGGCGATGACGCTCAGTGATCGATTCATTTTTATACATACCGTATACTAATGAATTTGGTTCTAAATGGCAAATCTGAGCACCTAAACGCATTGTGCCACCTAAATCGCTGTTTTCATTACGTTGCACAACATTGCCTGATTGATCACTCCACTCGGTAATTAAAGCAATAATTGGGCTTGCGCAATCTTTCACAAATTCGGTTGAATTTGCATCTTTAATACCTGCAACATTGCGAGCATATTCGATCATAGCAACTTGTAAACCAAGGCAAATACCTAAATATGGAATTTTGTTTTCACGCGCATAGCGAGCAGCCATGATTTTACCTTCAACACCACGATAACCAAATCCACCAGGAATTAAAATCGCATCTAAGCCCTCAAGCAACTCAGTACCACGCGACTCAAGATCTTCAGAATCAATATAACGAATATGCACCGTTAAACGATTTTTTAATCCGCCATGTTTTAACGCTTCATTAACTGATTTATAGGCATCAGGTAACGCAATATATTTACCCACCATACCAATCGTCACTTCGCCAACAGGGTTCGCCTCTTCATAAATAACTTGCTCCCACTCAGAAAGGTCGGCTTCTTTACAATCAAGATTGAAACGCTTACAAACAAACGTATCTAAATTTTGTGATTTTAATAATGCAGGAATCTTATAAATCGAATCAACATCCTTAAGCGAAATAACCGCACGCTCAGGCACATTACAAAATAGAGCAATTTTGGCGCGCTCATTAGCAGGAATAACACGATCAGAACGGCAAATTAACACATCGGGTTGAATACCAATTGATAATAATTCTTTTACTGAATGCTGTGTCGGCTTGGTTTTAACTTCGCCAGCGGATCCTAAATAAGGAACCAATGTTAAATGCATAAACAACGTATGTTCACGTCCCACATCAACGGCTAATTGGCGAATTGCCTCTAAAAATGGCAGTGACTCAATATCGCCCACCGTGCCACCGATTTCAACAATCGCAACATCAAAACCTTTCGCCCCATCAATGACACGCGACTTAATTGCGTTTGTGATATGAGGAATAACTTGAACTGTTGCCCCTAAATAATCGCCACGGCGCTCCTTACGCAACACATCAGAATAGATTCGACCCGTAGTAAAGTTATTTTTTCGCGTCATTTTAGTACGAATAAAACGCTCATAATGACCTAAATCAAGATCGGTTTCGGCGCCATCTTCAGTCACGAAAACCTCACCATGTTGAGTTGGGCTCATCGTACCCGGATCGACATTAATATAGGGATCGAGTTTAAGCATGGTGACTTTTAAATTGCGGGCTTCTAAAATTGCAGCGAGTGATGCTGCGGCAATGCCTTTACCCAAAGAAGAAACGACACCGCCTGTAACAAAAATATAATTCGTGACCATTAATACCAGACCATTATTTATTTAATAGAACAATATTGCACTATGGCTAAATGATAAAAACCAATGCAATATATGATGAATCAGACGGGAAAATAGTATAACAGAATCTGTCTTGCCTAACAATTGAATAATTAATTTTAACGGATGTTTTAATTGTGTTAATTTGATTAACCATCAAAATTATTTAAGCTAGTAACTAAACCTTCAAGTCTTTAATTTTACCCTTACATTTAATAAATTCTTTTAGTTTTTCCATATTTTTGATTTCTAATTTTCCTTCATTTTTTTTTACAATATCTAGTTTAATTAACTCATTCACAGCCCGACGATAAACACGATCGGTAGTACCAAAACGTTCTGCTTCTAGATAACTTTTTTGAAAATTGCTTATTGAATGTATATTTAAATGATGCTGATAAAGATCAAAAGCTATATTATAACAAATTGAATACAGTGTTCTTTTCAAAAAGATATCTAACGTATCTTGATAATCAAAAGCAATTGCACTTGCAAAAAATAATGCCAATTTAGGGTGTTCTATCAACGATTGATATAATTTATCAGCACTAACAATTGACAAGGTTAACGCCTCTTCAGCAATAATATCAAATTGGCATAAATAGCCCGTAAAGAATTCCATTTCTCCAAAAACGTGCTCATCACAATCAAGTGTACCAAGATGAAAACGACGTCCATTAGCGGCCTCATAACGAATTGATATTGTGCCATTATAAACTATGATTAAATCATTAACTTTACAACCTTGTCGAAATAGAATTGATTTTTCATCGACAATTTTTTTTTCAACAATACATCGCTCAATAATTGATTCAATCAGATCATTGTTATTTTCCCAATATGTACTAAAGCGACCTTTATTTAAAGACTTCAACTGCATATAATTTTAGCCACCACCGAACAATTTATCGTTTTATTCAAAATAAACTTAAAAATATAAAATTATTTTTATTAAAATTTATAGCTCACGCTAAAATAATGGCCAATTCCACTGGTTTTTCCTGCACCAGAATTATTTTTAATCAACGACATATTATGGAAATATTTTAACCCATAACCAAGCGCCATATGGTCAGTATGTAAATAAAATCCATTGTACCATTCAATAGCATTATTACTATAAAGAGAGTTATTAGTTATTTTGTTTGCACCAAATTGATAATCAAAATAACCTTGGTAATTAATTGTACTTTGATCAGAAAATTGATAAATCGGCTTTGACCAACTTGTTGAATACATATAGCCATCCCATTTACCTTCATTAGGTTCGTTATAATTTTCACGAACATAACGTGCATAAACATTCATGCCCATCATACCAAACCATGGCACATCCACATCAGCCCCAATTCCTAAATATTGCTCAAACAACTCTCGATCACCAATATTATTTACATTAGCAATATACAACTCTTTAACAGCCCCAAAAGATAAATCCGATTGAAATAAACCATCA
This sequence comes from Gilliamella sp. Pra-s60, assembly GCF_009795755.1. Lineage (NCBI taxonomy): Bacteria > Pseudomonadati > Pseudomonadota > Gammaproteobacteria > Orbales > Orbaceae > Gilliamella > Gilliamella sp. Pra-s60. Next base: position 334,830 of record NZ_WTFA01000001.1, read on the forward strand.
AGTGAGATCCTTGGTGAAATTTTGGCAAAGAAATTATCACCACCATATCGGTCATCGTGTTTACGATCAAAAATATCAAAGATATCAACGTAACCATATAAATCCAAAACACCATACCTAGCACCAAATTCCGTTTCAAGATAAGTATCATTTTTTATATTATAAGGTAATTTAGCATCGACACTTTGCATCAAATTCAACTGCAACCAACCATAATCATTCTTATGTAAATCACCATCTTTATAATCGGCAGCATTAGCATTAACAGCACCAAAACTCAAACAAATCAAAATAGAACTTAAAACTGATTTTAGTAATTTATAATAATTCATCATGATATTTCCTTTCACTTGAGGTTACTTTTTTCGTTGCAATAACTGAGAAATAACCAACATTACAATAATAATCCCGTAAAAAGCTGGAATGGCATTCATAATAATCTGCGTACCAAAATATTCTTGGAATAAAGAACTAATTGCAGGGCTAAACATTGCACCAGCACTACCACTAATAAGAATAAACGACACATTCTTACTTGATGCATTTTTAACAAAAGTGACACCATAAGCGACAAAAGAGTTATACAGTGCAGAGCAAACAAATCCATAACCATAAGTAAAATAACCGATGTAGTTAAGATCTTGAGTATTAACAATCGCAATAGTTATCACAAAGGCTAACAAAATAATTGTCATAAAAAAGTGATGAATTTTAACTCGTGAAACAATTGCAGTTGAAACTAATGCTCCAATTAACGCAGCAGCCCAATATTGCGTAATAATGTTGCCGGCATCTTCAAATGTAATTGCAAATTTTTGACTAACAAACAGTGGCGCCCAAGTTAAAAAAGTGTACAGAGCCAACATAGCCAAAAACAACCCTATACCAGCAGATAAAATACCAAAATTCCATTCTGACTTTGGGTTATTATTTTGTTTTTCAATTGTTTTAGGCTTTACCATCAAATCAAAATTGGTAAATAGAATAATTGCTAACATTAATACCGCAATAATACCAACAGTTAAATAACTAGTAGCCCACGATAAAGAATGAGTTAAAGCATAAGTGGTAATAAGAGGGAAAATAACACCAGCAATATTAAATGTTGCATCTTGCACGACTAGCATTGTGCTTTGAATTTTATCTTGCCAAATAGAAACAACGATTGTTCCAGCGATACATAACCCAATACCGCCACACAAACCGATCAACGACATACAAATATTCAACATCATTAAAGAATTAGTTAGATACAACATCAATGCACAAACAACAATAATGACATAACTGAGTAAAGTAATGCGCTTGATACCAATAATATCAATTAAGAAAAAAGCTAAAATCGTACCCACTAACGCCCCACCATTTAACAAAGAAAAAATAAATGCAATTGTATTTACATCAGCATTAAAGTGTTGAGCAATAGGTTCTATTAACATACCAAATTGGCTAGCAAAACCAGCCATAATAAAATTAGCTAAAAAACTAATTAATGTAAGGGATAGTTTATTTTTCATAATATTATCCAGAAAAATGATTTAGCAGCATAATTTAAGGTTTAATAGCAACTTGTAAGGCAAGTTTAATCATATTATTAAACGTCAATTGTCTTTCTTCTGCGGTGGTTTCTTCACCTGTCAAACAATGGTCAGAAACAGTTAAAATAGCTAAAGATTCAATGTTGAATTGTTGAGCAATACCATATAAACCTGCGACCTCCATATCGATACCTAAAACACCTGATTTTTCTAAAGTGCTAATTAACGATTCGTCAGGATCATAATAAAGATCACCACTAAAAACATTGCCCGCTTTAACTGGCAAATTCATAAGTTTGGCAGTTTCATAAGCGCTATGTAATAAAGAAAAAGTAGCAGATGTTGCAATGTTATAGCCATTTGCTCTTTTTTGATTAGTCATTGAATCCGTGCCTGCTGCAACCGCTAAAATAACATCACGCATTTTTACGTTATGCTGTGTTGCACCTAAACTACCAACACGAATAATACGCTTCACATCAAAATCATTAATTAATTCATGCGCATAAAGTGTAATGGATGGAATTCCCATTCCGTGTCCCATTACAGAAACCGGAATACCATTATATATTCCAGTGTAACCTAACATGTTACGCACGTTACAAATTTGCTTTGCATCGGTTAAATATGTTTCAGCAATAAATTTTGCACGCAAAGGATCACCAGGCATAATAACGGTTTTAGCAAAATCATTTTTTTTTGCATTAATATGTGCTGTCATAATATTTCCTAAGTAATTAAAGAATTAACCATGATTATAATAATGATTTTTTCTTTTTAACTAGGACATAAGTCCGATGCCAATGTTCTATGCCACATTTTTATAAATTTGTTTTCTTTAACTTATAAAAACAAATAACAAAATGAAAATTATAAAAAAGTCACTGTAGCTATTTTGTTCACCCAAAGGTCAAAACGTCCGAAACCTCTGCACTCAATCCACTCTATTCACAAAAACAAAAAAGGCTTGATTTTTCGTTAAAAAATCGGTCAGGAAAGGTGTTGATTTTATTGAAGTTTTTCTTGATGTGTTTTTAGCAAAAACACACCCAAAACAATAGCCCCATCGGGCACCATGTGCTCTGCTATTGGCTGAAATAGTTTTTTAACTCTTGAATAAATGCACTATCCACAATCGGGGGATATTTGTTAGGTTGCCATGATGAT
>NZ_WTFA01000020.1:0-22757 GCF_009795755.1 Gilliamella sp. Pra-s60
CCCACCTGACCCCATGCCGAACTCAGAAGTGAAACGCCGTAGTGCCGATGGTAGTGTGGGTATTACCCATGTGAGAGTAGGGTGCTGCCAGACTTTTAAATAGATGAGCCCAGCAGTGATGCTGGGCTTTTTTGCTTTTGGGATTTTTATTTAGGAAAATACTAAAGCAGTACACTAATAGTAATTTAGAATTATAATTTATTGGTTTATTTTAATTTACCCTTATTTGATATTGAATAATTCTGTTAATGATATCATTTTATTTAACCACACAAGAGATACTAACTTTTCCCTCCGTAACCTAAATGAGATAGATAGAGCGAGCCTAACTAAAAGGACATGTTCATTCGTTATTTTTCACTGGTAGTCCTAAGTATAGATGAAGAAAAACTTAATCTAATAAAGACTGTCAGGAAAGCTATTGATTTTATTTGATTTTTTTATTTTGTTGTTTTTTATAAAAATTACTCCATTTTAATCGACTGGATCCTTATCTTGCATCATGTCAGGCATAGTTATATCATGGCTACAATCCCATATTATTAAGGAATAAACTATGTTAAAGTCAATTGATCCAACTACTACTGAGTCTTGGAAATCGCTCCAAGCTAGCTATGAAAAGCATCATACTAAAACCATTGCTCAGATCTTAAAAGAAGAACCACAACGCGTTGAAAAGCTCAGCATTCCTTTTGAAGATGAATTTTTGGTTGATTTGTCTAAAAATCGTATTACGCAAGAGACACTAGCATTACTTTATAAACTTGCTGACGAATGTGATCTGGCTGGCGCAACACAGGCCATGTATAGTGGTGAAAAGATAAACCGCACTGAAGACCGGGCAGTACTGCATGTAGCGTTACGTAACGTATCAAATACACCAATTTATGTTGACGGTAAAAATGTGATGGATGATGTTAATGCTGTTTTAGCTAAGATGGAATCATTCAGTAAAAAGGTGATCGAAGGTGAGTGGAAGGGCTATACTGGTAAGGCGATTACTGATGTGGTGAATATTGGTATTGGTGGTTCAGATCTAGGACCAGTAATGATTACCGAAGCGCTACGACCTTACAAAAATCACTTGAACATGCATTTCGTATCAAATGTAGATGGTACACATATTGTTGAAGCACTGAAAGGTTTAAATCCTGAAACAACGTTATTTTTGGTGGCTTCTAAAACCTTTACTACACAAGAAACCATGACTAATGCACAGACAGCACGTGCATGGCTACTTGATGCGGCTAAGGATGATAAAGCGGTTGCGTTACACTTTGTTGCATTATCAACTAATGCCAAAGAGGTTGAAAAATTTGGTATTGATACTACCAATATGTTTGAGTTTTGGGATTGGGTTGGTGGTCGTTATTCGTCATGGTCTGCGATAGGATTATCGATTGTATTATCTATTGGTTTTGATAACTTTAAGCAATTTTTAGCTGGTGGTCATGCGATGGATAAACACTTCCAAAATGCGCCAATCGATAAAAATATCCCAACTTTACTTGCGTTAATAGGTATTTGGTATAATAATTTTTGCGGTGCTGAAACCGAGGCGATTTTACCTTATGATCAGTATATGCACCGTTTTGCTGCTTATTTCCAACAAGGAAATATGGAGTCGAATGGTAAGAGCGTGGATCGTAATGGATATAAAACGCCGTATACTACAGGTCCAATTATTTGGGGTGAACCGGGTACAAATGGTCAACATGCGTTTTATCAGTTAATCCATCAAGGGACTAAGCTCATTCCTTGCGATTTTATTGCTCCGGCGATTAGCCATAATCCAGTTAGCGATCATCATCCTAAGTTACTTTCTAACTTTTTTGCTCAAACCGAGGCTTTAGCATTTGGTAAAACAAAAGCGCAAGTCGAGCAAGAGTTTATTGCCGCTGGTAAGACACTTGATGAGGTTAAATCTATCGTTCCATTTAAAGTCTTTGATGGTAATAAGCCGACTAATTCGATATTAGTGAAGAAGATCACTCCTTATACACTTGGTGCATTGGTTGCAATGTATGAGCATAAAATTTTTACTCAGGGCGTTATTTTAAATATCTTTAGTTTTGATCAATGGGGTGTAGAGCTTGGTAAGCAATTAGCTGGACGAATTTTACCTGAATTGGCTGATGATAAGCCAGTAAGTTCTCATGACGATTCGACCAATAGTTTGATCAACCAATATAAAAAGTGGCGTTAGATTATTTTAGTCAATCGACTATTAGAATAGAGGATAAAATAAAACCTTCAGCTTTGGCTGAAGGTTTTTTTATAGATATATGGCGTTACTTTTTAATTCGCATTATTGGCGTTTTACCCGCTTCGATAGTACCTGATAATTTAGTTAACTCAGTCACTGTTTCCATATTAGAAATAACTACTGGCGTTAACACTGATTTTGCTTTGCTTTCAAGTAGTGGTAAGTCGATTTCAATAATTGTGTCACCTACTTTTACTTGTTGACCCTCTTCTGCAATTCGAGTAAATCCTTCGCCTTTTAGTTCTACGGTATCAATACCAAAGTGAACAAAAAGTTCGATACCTTCGTCTGATTCAATAGCAAAAGCGTGGTTGGTTTCGAAAATTTTGCCAATTTTGCCGCTTAATGGTGCAACGATTTTGTTACCAGATGGTTTGATGGCAACACCATCACCAACGATTTTTTCAGCAAAAACCACATCTGGCACATCTTCGATTTTGACAATTTCACCACTTAAAGGGGCAATAATCTCGATGCTATTTTTATTATCATCAGATACAAATTGCTTAATTTTATCGAATAGACCCATTATTGTCTCCTAACAAACTTGCTTTTCAGCAGTATAATTTTCAATTAACTCGATGATTTCTTTAGATGTCGCTTTTTCAAGTACGGTATCTGCAAATTTTTTCGCTTCTGCATAATTAGTATTACGAATTAATTTTTTAATTTTTGGAATAGATACTGCACTCATACTGAATTCATCAAGTCCCATACCTAGTAATAAGATGGTAGCTCTTTCATCGCCAGCAAGTTCACCGCACATTCCTGTCCATTTTCCTTCCTTATGAGAAGCATCAATAACTTTTTTAATCAATGTCAACACAGAAGGTGAAAACGGATTATAAAGGTGAGAAATTAGTTCATTACCACGGTCAACAGCTAAAGTATATTGTGTTAAGTCGTTGGTACCAATACTAAAGAAATCTACTTCTTTGGCTAAATGATGTGCAATCACAGCTGCTGCTGGGGTTTCGATCATAACGCCGATTTCAATGTTTTTATCAAATGCTTTACCTTCAGCACTTAATTGTTCTTTAAGAATATTGATTTCTGTCTTTAATGTACGAATTTCTTCAACCGAAATGATCATTGGGAACATGATACGAAGTTTACCAAATGCCGATGCACGCAATACTGCACGTAGTTGTGTGTGTAGTATTTCTTTGCGATCTAAGCAAATACGGATAGCTCGCCAGCCCAGGAATGGGTTTTCTTCTTTTGGTAGATGCATATAAGGTACATCTTTGTCACCACCAATATCCATGGTTCGAACAATAATTGATAAGCCATTTGTTGCTTCAGCCACTTCTTTGTAGGCTTTGAATTGTTCTTCTTCATCAGGATATGCTTCACGATCCATGAACAAAAATTCAGTACGATAAAGCCCAACACCTTCGTAACCATTACGTTCAGCCCCAGCGATGTCACGTACAGTGCCAATGTTGCCACAAATTTCTACTTGATGGCCATCAAGTGTGACTGCAGGTAAATCCTTTAATTTTGCCAGTTCTTCTTTATCGGCTGTGTATTTTGTCTGAACTTGTTTTAGTTTTTCTTGAGTATTGTGATCTGGATTAATATAAATGGCATTATTTATTGCATCTAAAATAATAAAATCACCATGTTTGATCGCCTGAGTGGCATTAGATGTGCCGACAATAGCAGGGATTTCTAAAGAACGCGCCATGATTGATGTATGGGAAGTGCGTCCACCGGCATCAGTAATAAAGCCTAATACCATTTCTAAGTTTAATTGAGCTGTTTCTGACGGTGTTAAGTCAGTGGCAACTAGGATACATGGTTGATTGATTGCACTAAGATCAACAATTTCGATACCTAAAACATTTTTAAGTAATCGTTTGCCAATGTCACGAATATCGGCAGCGCGTTCTTTTAAATATTCATCATCTAGATTTTCAAGCTCTTTAGCTTGTGCCTCAAATACTGATTGCACCGCAGCGTCTGCGCTTGAATGCTTGCTTTGAATACGAGAAATCACTTCTTGTTCAAGATCTTCATCTTCAAGAAGCATGATATGCCCTTCAAAAATAGCGGCTTTATCTTCCCCTAGTGTTAACTTTGCTCGCTCCATAATTACGTTTAGCTGTTCGCTTGATTTTTGGCGAGCCTCTTTAAAGCGTTCTATTTCAGCGTCAATTTTGTTATCAAGAATTTGTCTATTATTAATAACAATTGGTTCTTCTTTTAGTAATAACGCTTTAGCAAAAGCGATACCGGGGGAAACAAGTATACCTGATACCATAACATTTAGTCCTTATTCAATTTTAAAACCGTTCATATCTCATTGGGAGTGATTATTCTAATTCTGGAATTAATTTTACTAGATGTTTTACTGCTTCTTTTTCGTCTTCACCTTCGGCAGAAATGCTAATGGTTGTTCCTTGTGTCAAGCCTAAAGTCTGCAATTTAAATAAACTTTTAGCGCTTGCACTTTTGCCGTTAGATGTGACAGTGATTTCTGCATTAAAGTTTTTTGCTTCTTTAACGAATTGCGCCGCAGGACGTGTATGAAGCCCGTTAGATGCAGTAATAGTGACATCTTGTGTATACATTTTTTTACTCCCAAAAATATTCTCATATTAATGACCAATATAAATAAAAACTGCCTGAAAGGCTAGTAAGATTTCATTGTTTATATTAAGTCAATTGTATTAGTTAACATTTATTATGATAACTATGTTTTTCAGTATCGGTAGATGCGAGTGATTTTATCACTACATTTTTTAAATTCTACCTGCCCATGGATTCCATGTTTTATATTTTCAAACACGATTTCTTCACTGCCATCAAGTTGTGAGGCGCGAATTTCTTTTTTACAAAAAGCTTCAAATCGTTGTAGTTCTTGTTCGCCATTACCTATTTTATATGATTTAGGCAAATCTTGACTGGTTACATTGGTCTGTATTTTATCCTGTACATCAAGGATAATGACACCTTTATTAGGTAAAAATGAGCTACAGGATGCTAACGACAATGCTAATCCTGAGAAACATAATAGACTTAATCGTTGCAGAGATAATTTTGCAATTAATCTAACAATGTTCAAAATAATTCCTTTATAAAGCACAGTAACCTGTTTATTATTTATAATTGAATACGGATTATATACTAATAATCAAAGAAAGTGCAGAGTGCATTTTTAGTGATATGACAAGATTAGGGTGGAGCTTATGTCTGATGCTATTAATTACGACGAATTTAATCGTCAATTAATCCAAAATAAAATTGGTATTACTGCTGCTGAGTTGCATGGTTTTCTTTCTGGAATTTTAGCAGGTGGTAATCATGATGAAAGTTGGCATCCTTTAGTTAGCGATATGTTAAATAATGGTCAAGCGATTGTTGAACCATTAGCTGAGCAAATAAAAAGGCTTTATCTGTTAACTAAGCAACAATTTTCTAATGATGATTTTGAATTTGAGCTATTACTTAGTCATCATGATTTGTTTACGCAAATTGATGATTTGGTTGGTTGGGTGAATCATTTTTTACTTGGTATTGGCCTTGTACAACCTAAAATTAACCGTCTGAAAGGCGATGTCGGCGAAGCGATTTATGATTTACGCCAAATTGTTAAATTGGGTTATGATGAAAGTGAAGATCAAAAAGAGCTTGGTTTTGCATTTGAAGAAATTAAAGAGTATGTTCGTATAACAGCTATGCTCTGTTTTGATGAGTTTAACGAGCCTGATATAGCTCCGACCATTCATTAATATGAATAATTACATCCCATTAAGTAAGGCTATGACTATGATAAACAGTAATATCAAAACAGAACTATTGTCACGAAGAGAAAAACTATCATCCCAGATGACCACAAATAGTGTTGCACTTTTTTTTGCTGCCCCTGAAATGACACGCAGTAATGACACCAATTACCCATATCGGCAAAATAGTGATTTTTGGTATTTTACGCTTTTTTCTGAGCCAGAAGCAGTTTTTATTATTGTTAAACAAAATGATAATTCTACTAGATATGTGTTATTTAATCGTAAAAGAGATCGACTAGCTGAAACTTGGACAGGTTATCGATTAGGACAACAAGCAGCGTTAGATGCTATTTTTGTTGATGAAGCTTATGCATTTGATGAAATTGCTACCGTATTACCTGATTTATTGAATGGTAAAACAGCAATTTATCATGCTGATCAGCAATATGAATATGCTGATAACATTGTTGATAATGCAATGGAGACGTTGCGAAAAGGTAATAAAATGAATCTTTTCGCACCCAGTTGCATGATTGATTGGCGATCGCTAGTTCATGAAATGCGTATGTTTAAATCGGATTTTGAAGTAACTATTTTACGGCAAGCTTGTCAAATTAGTGCTAAAGCTCATGTTCGCGCTATGCAAAAATGTCAACCAGCGATGTTTGAATACCAGCTAGAAGCCGAAATTTTACACGAATTTGCTTGGCATGGGGCACGTTTTCCATCTTATAACACGATTGTTGGCGGTGGAAATAATGGTTGTATATTGCATTATGAAAATAATAATAAACCGTTAAAAGCGGGTGATTTAGTTTTGATCGATGCTGGTTGTGAATATCAATACTATGCGGGGGATATTACTCGAACATTTCCTGTTAATGGTCAATTTAGCCAAGCTCAACGTGAAATTTATGACATCGTTTTAGCATCACAATATCAAGCAATTAAATTACTTAAACCGGGTACTTCTATTATGGACGTGAATCATCACGTCGTTAGAATAATGGTTGAAGGCTTAGTCAAATTAGGCATTATGCAAGGTGATATCGACACTTTAATTGCCAATAAAGCATATATTGAATTTTATATGCACGGTTTAGGGCATTGGTTAGGAATTGATGTGCATGATGTTGGTAGCAATCGAGCTAGAATATTAGAGCCAGGTATGGTTTTAACCGTAGAACCAGGCTTATATATTAATCAAGATGCTGATGTGCCAGAGCAATATAAAGGTATCGGTATTCGGATTGAAGATAATATTTTAATCACTGAATCAGGCAATGAAGTTCTAACCAGTGATGTTCCTAAAGAACCGCACGAAATTGAAAAGTTAATGGGAAAAAATAAGTAAATTATTAATGGTAAGCCATAATCACTTTGCTTAAGGTTATGGCTTACCAGTTAGCTAACTATCAAAAAGCTAATACCTAACTATTTATTATCCAATTATTAATTGTTATCTAAACGAATCGATTTATCACGATTGAAGATAATTTTTATTTTCATGTCTTTGGTGGCAATGGGTTGATATTTCCAAGTTTTCATAACGCTGATTACTGAGCGATTAAATATATTATTGGGAATTGCCTCAATAATACGAATATTTTCAACTCGTCCATCACTGTTCACATCAAACTTTGCTACGACATAACCTTCTATGCGCATATCGAGTGCTCGGCGTGGATATTCAGGTTGATTTCGCCTTATCGGCGACGGGTTTCCTGAATATTGACGATTGTCAGAAATCTTAGGTGCAACAGATGTTTTGGCAATATTTGGACTATTTACTTCTTGCCTAACTTGTTTGTGCGAAGCTTTTTGAACTGGTGGACGCTTTTTCTTTGGTTTTGGTTCTTTTTTTATTTCAATTTTTTTTTCAGGCTCAATAGTTGGTTTATCAGTAACTTTTTCGATGATGGGTTCTGGCGTTTCTTCTTTTACAGCTTCCGGCTCGGTTGGAACTTCTTCTATTTTTTGATTATCAATAATTGGACTATTTTCTACGCCTTGTATGTCTGGGGTGTCTTCTACTAGGGATTGCTCAGGTGCTGCTAATAGTGATAGATCAACCATGACGGCTTTGATGGAATTATCCCCCTCATCAACCGCAATATTTTGGGCAAGTAACGCAGAACTAAATAGCATTACCAATAACACAAGATGCGACAGGATGGAAGCCGATGTGCATAGATAGGTGTGTTTTGGTTTTTTTTTAGTAGGGCTTTGTGGAGCCTTGGTATGATCGATGTCTATATTAAAGTTAATCTTCATAACAATTATCATTTTCAACTTAAGACATGTATTTTAAATGAAAATGAGTATCATTTATAGTGTTTTTTAAAATATGATAGATGACACCTTGTTGCATAAAGATATTTATCAGATAATAGAAAACAAATATCTATTATTTGTAGTGGTTAGACTGATGAATACTCCATCAATGAATCAAATACTCGATCTTGTTAAAGAAGATCTAATCAAAGTCAATCAGGCTATACAAGCAGAACTCAACTCTGATGTGGCTTTAATTAATCAATTAGGCAATTACATCATTAGTAGTGGTGGAAAACGCATTCGTCCGGTTATTGCTTTGTTAATAGCCAAAGCACTCAATTATCAAGGTGATAAACATATTATTACTGCTGCTTTCATCGAATTTATCCATACTGCTACTTTATTGCATGATGATGTTGTTGATGAATCAGATTTGCGTCGTGGCAAATCAACAGCAAACGCGCTTTTTGGTAATGCGGCAAGTGTACTCGTTGGCGATTATATTTATACACGTTCGTTTCAAATGATGGTACGCACAGAATCTTTTAAAGTCTTGACTATCATGTCGGCAGCAACTAATGTAATTGCCGAAGGTGAAGTTCAACAACTTATTAATTGTAACGATCCCAACATTACTAAAGAACAATATTTAGAAGTCATTTATCGTAAAACAGCCCGTTTATTTGAAGCAACTTCGCATTCGGCTGCAGTGTTAGCTGGTGCTAATGAAACACAAGAATTGGCTTTACAAGAATATGGAAAATACTTGGGAACAGCCTTCCAAATTATTGATGATCTGCTTGACTATAGTGCCGATAGTAACCAAAAACTGGGTAAAAATTTAGGCGACGATCTTAACGAAGGCAAACCAACATTACCACTTTTACACGCCATGCATCACACAAAAAATGCTCGAGATGCCAAATTAATTCGCCAAGCAATAGAACAAGGTAATGGACGTAACTTGTTAGATCGTATTTTAAAAATCATGGATGAATGTGGATCGCTAGATTTTACATTGCAAACAGCTCAAAAAGAAGCGCAAAAAGCATTTGATGCTATCGCCATCTTACCTGATTCACCTTATAAAAAAGCGTTACAAGATCTTGCCTTATTGTCAGTAAAAAGGGAAAACTAATTAATCAATTCGCAAATAAATGAGTATTCAGTTGAACAGCTATTTTTATAGCTAAATTCATGGCGTTATATCTAATCATATAGTTTCCTGAAAACTTCTTGCCATTAGTTTCATATACAATAACTTCAATTAAGGTAATTATTCATGTTTAAAAGAGCTTTGCCTATTTTATTAATCTTTATTTCGATGATTTCGGTTCAAGGCAGTGCATCAATAGCTAAATATCTGTTTCCTGTATTAGGGCCTGAGGGCATGACGGCTTGGCGATTGTTTTTTTCGTCCATTCTGTTGATTTTTATACTCAAACCATGGCGTAAAACAATGACAAAACAAGCATTGAAATATGTTTGTTTGTACGGAATTTCAATTGGTAGCATGAATTTAGCGTTTTATAACGCAATTGCTAGAGTACCATTGGGGGTTGCTGTCGCTATTGAACTTACAGGACCTATTATGGTGGCAATGTGCTCATCAAGAAAACTACTTGATTTTATTTGGCTAGGTATTGCTATTATTGGGCTGTCTATGCTTTTGCCTCTTTATCAAGTTACAGATAATTTAGATCCTATAGGCATTTTATTTGCGTTATTAGCGGGAAGTGGTTGGGCGTGTTACATTTTATTTGGACGCAAAGCCAGCACTATTTATGGAACATCAAGCGTAGCAGTTGGGTCAGTTATTGCTGCGTGCTTTTTATTCCCTATTGGAATTTGGCAAAGTGGTAGCACAATGTTTTCGTTGGAACTGCTTCCGCTTATTTTTGTCGTTTCATTATTAGCATCGGCAATCCCTTATGGCTTAGATATGATTGCACTACCAAGATTACCGGCGCAAACATTTAGCACATTAATGAGCTTGTCTCCTGTCTTTGCCGCGCTTTCTGGATTGGTGGTTTTGCGCGAACAGCTAACTTGTAATCAATGGTTAGCCATTGTCTTTATTATTATTTCGTCCATAGGCACAGTACTTACTATGAACCATCCAGTAAAGATTAAACCGATTAAATCAAATAGTGAAATAAAGTAACAAAATTAAGCGACTAAAAACAATATCGCACTGTTTATCAGTGCGATATTTTGGGGAAATTTGAAATAGAGATTATGATAGTTATCGCTGTTGAAAATTTGAATTTGTGACGCCTTAACGAGGAGGGAATCCCATACCTCCACCCATTAATCCTTTCATTTGGCGCATCATTTTCATCATGCCACCGCCTTTCATTTTTTTCATCATTTTTTGCATATCTTCAAACTGTTTTAATAGCTTATTAACATCTTGCACTTGTGTGCCAGAACCGTTAGCAATACGGCGTTTACGTGATCCTTTAATTATTTCAGGGTTAGCACGTTCTTTTAATGTCATTGAACCAATAATAGCTTCCATTTTGATGGTAATTTTATCATCCATCTGAGCTTTGATATGATCAGGAAGTTGACCAACACCGGGTAATTTAGCTAGCAAAGCACCCATTCCGCCCATATTACGCATCTGCTTGAGTTGGTCTTGAAAGTCATTAAAATCGAACTTATCGCCTTTTTTTAGTTTTTTGGCAATTTTCTCGGCTTTCTCTCGATCGACATTATGTTGTAGATCCTCAATCAACGAAAGTACATCACCCATGCCTAAAATGCGTGAGGCAATACGATCTGGGAAAAATGGCTCTAACGCATCAGTTTTTTCACCCATTCCTAAGAATTTAATTGGTTTGCCCGTAATATGACGAATAGATAATGCTGCCCCACCACGAGCATCGCCATCAACTTTAGTTAAAATTACACCAGTAAGAGGCAATGCATCGTTAAACGCTTTAGCTGTATTGGCGGCATCTTGCCCTGTCATCGCATCAACCACAAATAATGTTTCTATTGGATTAACGGCTTGATGAAGCGCTTTGATCTCATTCATCATGTCGCTATCAACATGTAAACGACCCGCGGTATCGACAATAAGCACATCAAAGAACTGCAATTTTGCATGTGAAATGGCTTTATTAACGATATCAATAGGTTTTTCATTAATATCAGATGGAAAAAACTCAACATCAATCGCTTTAGCTAAGGTTTCAAGTTGTTTAATTGCTGCAGGGCGGTAAACATCGGCAGAAACAACTAACACTTTCTTTTTTTGCTTTTCTTTTAAAAATTTGGCTAACTTAGCAACACTGGTTGTTTTACCTGCACCTTGTAAGCCTGCCATTAACATAACAGCTGGAGGTTGAGTAGCAAGATTAAGCGAACTGTTAACTTCACCCATTGCTGCTGTAAGTTCCGCTTGAACAATTTTGATAAACTCTTGTCCTGGTGTTAAGCTTTTACTAACATCTAATCCAACAGACTTTTCTTTAACTTGATTAATAAATTCACGAACGACAGGCAAAGCAACATCAGCTTCGAGTAAGGCCATACGTACATCGCGCAATGCGTCTTTGATATTATCTTCAGATAGTCGCCCACGACCACTGATATTACGAAATGTTTGTGATAAACGGTCGGTTAAATTCTCGAACATATTAACTCTCAATGAATAAAAAAATTATGTTTATGATATCAGAAAATTTCAATAAGTCCCACGATCATAATTTTGCGTTAGCTTGACACTAAATTGTGTTCCTGATGAAATGAGAACGTAAAACAAAAAAAGAAAAACCAAATATATTCACCATATTGGTAACTAAATAATGCAATAGATTAAAAAGGAGAAAATTAAATATGGCAAAAATAATTAGCACAGAAAACGCGCCAGCCGCTATAGGGCCTTATGTTCAAGCTATGGATTTAGGCAATATGTTATTTGCATCAGGACAAATTCCATTAGACCCAAGCACAGGTGAAATGCCAAGTTGTGTGAAAGAGCAAGCAAAACAAAGTTTAGCAAATGTTAAAGCGATTGTTACCGCTGCTGGTTATCAAGTGAATAATATTGTCAAAACGACTATTTTTTTAGCCGATATGAATGATTTTGCTGCGGTAAATGCGGTATACGAAGCCTTTTTTATTGAAAATAATGCGACTTTTCCTGCTCGTTCTTGTGTACAAGTTGCTCGAATTCCTAAAGATGCTAAAGTCGAAATAGAAGTGATTGCTGCTAAATAAATTGACTTACTTGATTAGCACCCAAAGGTGCTAATTTTTTCAAAAAATTTCAAATTGGTATGTATTTGACTATAAAACTAATATAAAAACGTTATTTTTTAATTATTTTGCGCTTTATTTTTTATTAAAAAACGACAATTTTCTAACCAAAAATCAACTTAATTATTTGTTGTTAAACTGCTATTTAATGATTGATTGCCAATAAAGTTGGTGCAATAATCTACAATTATTTATTGTTATTTTTGTCTTAACTGGATTGTGAATATGTTTGAAAAAGTAGAGCCGTATGCAGGCGACCCGATTTTATCGTTAGTCGCTGAATTTATTAATGATAATCGAGATAATAAGACTAATTTAAGTATTGGTTATTATTATGATGAAAACAGTATAGTTCCTCAATTAGAATGTGTAAAAACGGCTCGCGATTATATTTATCATCACAATCAAGAGGCACAGCTTTATTTGCCTATGAGTGGGTTATCATCCTATTGCCAAGCTATTGGCTCTTTATTATTTGGCGAACAACACGCTGCTTATAAAGACAAACGTATTGCAACAATACAGACACTAGGCGGATCGGGTGCACTTAAAGTGGGTGCTGATTTTTTATTTCGCTATTTTCCACACGCTCAAGTATGGGTAAGTGATCCAACTTGGGATAATCATATCGCTATCTTTAGTGGTGCGGGTTTTAAGGTCAACCAGTATCCTTATTTTGATGAACAAACATGTGGCGTAAAATTTGATGCAATGCTTGAAACATTAAATCAATTGCCAGCTAAAAGCATCGTATTACTTCATCCTTGTTGTCATAATCCAACTGGTGCTGATTTAACTCATGCTCAATGGGATAAAGTGATTGAAGTATTAAAGAAACGGGATCTAATTCCTTTTATGGATATTGCTTATCAAGGTTTTGGTGAAAGTATTGACGATGACGCTTATGCCATTCGAAAGGCGGCAGATGCAGGATTATGTGGCTTTATTAGTAACTCGTTTTCAAAAACATTTTCACTTTATGGTGAACGTGTTGGCGGTTTATCGGTTTTATGTGATAACAATAACGTCGCCAACCGCGTATTAGGGCAACTGCAAGCAACCGTTCGTCGCAATTATTCTAGCCCATCGGCTTATGGTGCACAGCTAGTTAGTTATATACTAAATAACCCAACCCTTAAAGAACAATGGGTTAAAGAGGTGGATGCGATGAGAAGCCGTATCGTAACAATGCGAACAATGCTTGTCGACCTACTGAAAACTGCTATACCCAATCGTAATTTTGATTATTTAGTTAAACAGCGAGGCATGTTTAGCTATACCGGCTTTACAAAAGAACAAGTCACACAATTAAAAGATCATTTTGCTGTTTATTTGGTGGGCAGTGGAAGGATGTGTGTGGCGGGTTTAAATCACCATAATATTGATCGTGTGGCAGAAGCATTTGCTGCATTAAAATAAACATGCTACTAAAAGGAGTATATTTTATGTTCCATAAAGTGTTAATGTTAATATTAGGTATAGCTATGACGACTTTGGTTGTTGGATGTAACACTGTTAAAGGTGTTGGGCAAGATGTTGAATCGGGCGGAAAGGCTATTTCACATACTGCCGAAAAAGTAAGTGATAAAATGTAACTAAGGTTATATATGTCTAGAAATATTTTAGCATTTTAACTTTTTTTAGAGTAAAAATGCCACGTAGTTTGTCTTTTGTTATATTATTTTTACTTGTTGGGTGCGGTTCGTTAAATTTACGAACTGCCCCTTTAACTATGGAAAATTGTCAATATTCAAACCTATCGGGTATTGAGTTTTTATTAAATACCCTCCCAGCAGATACCCCAAGTTATCAGTATGTTTATATTGCTCAAAGTAGAGTAAGCCAACACTTACCATCTAATTATGCAGGCATAAAAGGCAAATTAACGGGACAAACTTTAGTCCGTGACTATCCTAAAGAAACTTTTTGGCGAACGCCAAGCCTACTAGAAAGCGCTTCTTTATATGACGATGGATATGATGATCTTTATATTCGCAAAACACAAAAAGAAGCGCGTGATCGCAAGGCCAAATTTGTAGTAAGGCAAGCCGTGTTGCAAAATTGCCAAATCGTTTATATCGCTATTGATTCTTTAGCCAAAGACAGGGATAATCCTTTACTAATTGAATCTAGTGACTTATCAATTATTAAATAAGAATAAAAATAACTAAAGGAAAAGACTTAAAGGATTAAAAGGTGGGTTAATTTTAATTTGTGTTAAATTGTTTTTTTATTTGAAGTAGGTCTAAATTATTTATTTTTTCTTTTAAGAATTTATACATATCTATATTTTATTAAAAGTAATAAATCTCCTATCTTCTTTATTATGTTTAGTAGTAGTTTTATTGCAATCATTTATACCTGTATTTGGATTGCTTATATATTAAAGTCAGTACGAGTCAAAAATACATTTGTTAATGGTCGCCGTGTGAAGGTACGAGCAATACCATTGTTGGCTAATTTGTTTTAAGGAAATAAAATGACATTAAATTTAGAAAGTTCGGTTAGCGGAAAAGTAAGAAAAGCGGTTATCCCCGTAGCTGGTTTAGGTACGCGTATGTTACCTGCAACTAAAGCCATTCCTAAAGAGATGCTTCCTGTTGTTGATAAACCACTAATTCAATATGTGGTTAAAGAATGTATTGCCGCCGGCATAACCGAAATTATCTTTGTTACTCACTCATCAAAAAACTCGATTGAAAACCACTTTGACACCAGTTTTGAATTAGAAGCAATGCTAGAAGCGCGTGTTAAACGTCAGTTATTGCAAGAAGTACAAGGTATTTTGCCTAAAAATGTCACAATAACAAGTGTTCGCCAAGGCTTAGCAAAAGGGCTTGGTCATGCAGTATTATGTGCTTATCCTCTGGTTGGTAATGAACCTTTTGCTGTTGTTTTACCTGATGTCATTATTGACGAATACGATAGTGATTTGACTCAAGATAATTTAGCTGCAATGATCAATAATTATCACGAAACCAAACACAGCCAAATCATGGTAGAGCCTGTGCCAAAAGAGTTAGTTTCTTCCTATGGTATTGTTGACTGCCGTGGTGAAACGCTATCAGCAGGCAATGTTACACAAATGTATAGCGTTGTTGAAAAACCATCGATTGACAAAGCACCATCAAACCAATCTGTAGTTGGACGCTATGTATTATCTGAAAAGATTTGGCCTTTACTTGCTAAAACGCCATTAGGCGCAGGGGGGGAAATTCAGTTAACTGATGCGATTGCAATGCTACTAGAAGAAGATCCAGTTGATGCTTATTGCATAAAAGGCCGTAGCCATGACTGTGGTAATAAATTGGGCTATGTACAAACCTTTGTTCAATATGCAATGCGCCACAAAAGTTTGGGTAACGATGTTAAAGCTTGGTTAAAGACACTTTAGTTTTGAACATCTAACAATATAAAAAAGGGCGCAGATGGCGTCCTTTTTATTTATAATAATTAAAGTGGTCAAATTTTTATTTGATTAACATGAATTTGACCTACTAAAAAGGTATGCAATTTTCGCGTATTTTTTGTAGCTCCTCTTTGCTGTGTGAGATGCTGTCTATTTTTTGAACTTCAATGAGCTTTTCATCGTATTCAATAGAATTGATACAATTGAATACAATAGGATGCTGATAATAACCAAAAAATTTAGGTGTAACATACTTAATTTTGATATTTTTTGGTTGTTGAGATACTGGTTGACTAGTAACAAAAGTATTATTCTTAAAAAAATAATAGCCACCACTAACCACCAATACTAAAAAAATAGCGCCTAATGCCCAAAGTATTTTGAGGGTAATTGGTTTTTTTTTGTTTTCAATAACAATACTATTCATACTTTATTTACCTATATTAACTATTTAAACACCAGTCCGTATTGAATTTGGTGGTTTACTTTAATTAAGCACTATCACTTAGTCTATTATTCATTAATATCCAAATGCGTTAACGGAAGAAAACGATATAACTTACGATAGTCATTGAATATATTATTGACCTCTAGTTGTTGTTCTTCAGTTAATTGAGCAGTGATTTGCTCTACTTTTTTTATTGCTTGGGTTTGATTATATTCAACTAATAAACGATACCAAACTAAAGCTAATATATTATTTTTCGGAATTTCTATTCCTTGTTCATGCATTTGTGCAAGTTCAAACCATATTTTATAAATATCAGACGAAGATAATTTTAAATTTTCATCAAAGTATTCTGAGAAGCGATTTTTTTGATAGTATTCGCTAAATTCAGGATCTGAATAGTACTGCATTAAATCATTTTGTAACAAAACTGATTTAATATATTCAGACTTATTTTTATTTTCACAATAAAAAGCTAAAAGCCTAGCAGCAGCTGGGTTGCCTGATTTTAGTAATGTTTTTATATAAGGTAGCACGGTATTATTTGGCAAATTAACCTGTTTTTTTGCTAGTTCAAAAATTGCATAAGGATTATTATCTGCAATTTGAGCTTTAAGCATTGTATCAAATTGTTTATATTGTTCTGATAATTTGTAATATTGTGCTTTTAAAAAAGCTTTCTTTTTATCATTTTTATCACTGCTATCAATCCAACTAAAGAGCAACTCTTTCTTAGGTGTACAAATAAAAGAATCTGCACGGTTATTCATTTGACTTAACAACTCATCTTGAGCAAAAGTATCGCCATTAGCAGCAAGTGACAATGCGGCTTTACAACTTTGATACGTTTCTAGTCCATTCCCATTTGTATCATGCCTTACATGGTGATATATGGCTTTATCGTTTTGCTCGACTTCGCTTTGAGTTTGTAACCAATCCATGCCATCAACCATAACCGTTGGGGAATGGTAAATTTGTTGGTGGTTAAGATATTGGGTTGTTAACCAATCAAATTCAGGGTGAGACTTATCAATTGTGATTAAAAAATCCTGTGCAGGTTGATAACCTTGCTTAGCTGCCAAATCAAGATATTGCCAAGCATTATGATAACTTTGCTCAACGCCTTTACCTAAATAATAAATGACACCTAACCGATAATTCGCTTTTGAATTGCCTAATTCAGCCGCTTGTTGGTAATAGGTTATTGCTGTCTTTTCGTCTTCAATAATAAAGTCATATAACGTACCAAATTGATAAAGCACTGTCGGATTGTTGGGTTCAATTTTTAATGCTGATTGATAAAGATCTATCAATTCATTGGTTGTTTTACCTTCAATATTTCTAGCATCACGATAAAAACCATAAGCCATTTCCTGTTGTTGGGCAAGTTCCAGCAAAAGAGGAATAGATTTAAATTCACGTAAGAAAAAATAATTGTCAACTTGAAATGTTTCGACTTGATTTTCTATCAGTTTTTCATAAAAAACTTCTTTATCTTTAGGGTTATCAGCAAAAACAACATTGATAACTTTTTGGGCTTCAGCACTATCAAATTTATTTATATAAAATGGTATAATAAACTGATGTAAAAATTGATCTTGCAATGGCATATCAGTTGAAGATGTAACGTATCTATATTTTGTTAAGTCCATCTGATGGTGCGTTAGGTCACCTTGTTCTATACCTAAATGATAATATTTTACTGCTTCTCCCATATCTTTTTCTACACCTAAGCCATTTAAATAAAACCACCCTAACTGGAAAGCGGCTTTTTGTTTTAATTTTTCTGGTATGTCAGATTGTTCGACTATTTTTAGTAACCATTTGGCTGCCCAAAGGTAATTAGGGGTATTTAATTTTGAACCGTCAGGTTGCCCCCCATCCAAAAAGTAATTGACCATTTGCGTTGACGTTTCTAACGTTTGTTTATCAGCATATTTACTAATATTGTTTGCAGTCTTTTCAAGCCAATAGAGTGATTTTTTGGGATCGTTGAGCTTATCTTGATAGAGTTTATATAGTTGATATTGTGCCAGGTTATAATCCCCCCAATCGGTGCTTTGACTTGCTATTTTATAATGCTTGATTGCTTTAGCATAATCGGCTTTAACCTCTGTCCCCTCGTGATAAAGCAACCCTAACCAATAATGGGCTTCGCCGACGCCAAATTCTTTACCATCTGGTTGTGCTAACCAAAATGTACCTTCAATAATTCGAAATTTTGCTTTGTCTGAAATCGGCGAAGCAGCCCTTTCTAACCAATAAAGTCCTTTTTTAATATCTTTGGACACTAATTCCCCTTTAATATAAGCAACACCTAAGTCTGCTTGGGCGATAGGGTATAGGTTTTCGGCTGATTTTGTTAACAATTCGATATATTTATCGGCAGATTTATCGCGACAACCTGACAATTCTTTCTTGCTATGTTTGAAATATAACTGATCAGAGCGACAATAAAAACTATCCTTTTTTATTAAAGGGTTATAAGCCTGAGCGATTTGATATTGGGCAACGCTATCTTTCCTTTTGAAAGCTAAATACCAATCTTCTTGATAGATAACGCTTGCAAATGTGCAACAAGGGAAAGCCCAAAACATGGTCAACAAAAACAAAATTTTTTTATTATTCATATTACTACATCTTATTTATTTAAGTGCATTACAAAATAGATAACGATCTTCCATCCATTTAGCGAAGTTTAATTAATTCGGATTCCTCAATTTGAAATGAAGAATAATATAAACTAGATTGATAATGAATTGCCTTTGCATCATAAAGCCGTTCGGTATTGAGCGAAGGGGTTATATAATATTGCGTTAGGCGTTTATCTTTTGCCCAATCAGGAATATCACTAAATGAATAATGATAATAGACCAATTTTGATTTTTTACTGCGTTGACTATACCTTCCTGAAATCGATTCAGTTTTATACACATCATTGACTTTAATATTGCCAAAACAAAAACCATCTTTTTCTGGATTAAAATACGTTTTACCTTCTTGGGATAATCGATATCTTGTGGCATAAGTTAATGACCCATCCAACTTGGTTATGGATAACTTACGTTTAGTTAATAAGTTTAAATCGACAAAAATATCTACTAGTTCATCATTCAGATTATCTTCAACGATATTGTCATCAAAAATATCTTTAGGAAATCGTCTTACTTCTTTAGGTAAAGAATAACACAATGGTTGATTATTATTGATTGTCGATTGTAATTCATCTTTATTAATGTTGTTATCACAAGCCACAAGCGACAAACCACAAAGCAGCATAAATAGTGTTTTTAACTTCATTATTGATCCCATCCTCCGTAGATGTGGGTAATTAAACCAATTCCTGACACGCTATAAAGCTGATTGTTTTTATCTAAACTAAATGTAGCGGTTGCGGTTTTTGATGGATTATTAATATACGAATCTTGTTTTGATAAAATAGGCTCAATATTGGCAGGAAAATCAGCCACTTTATATTGGTACTCAACAGTAACATAATTACCAGCTTTATCGGTTTTGTTTATTTTTTCAACCGTAACTTTACCGAAACAAAAACCAGAATTCTCTAATTTAGGCCAAGTTTTGTAGTAGCGTTTCCCTTTTTCGGTTAGGTTATAAGTGTATTGATAATCTCGACTAGAATTACTTATTGCCGTGATCGACTCATCAACTAATTCAGCATCGACCGCCATCAATAGGGGCTCTGATATCAAGCTAGAATAATCAAAGTGATAAGGGAAATGACTAATGTATTCAAATACAACACATTCAACGGGTTCGCCATTTTCATTAATTGCATCAAAACGTTGTTGAATTTCTTTTTGCCACTGTTCAGATGTTAAATTAAGTGTCGCATCAGCACGTGACTCATTACTCACGATGGCTAACATCAATGCCATGCATAATGGGCAAAATGATAAATATTTCTTAAGTTTCATAAAGTCTTAACGTCCTATACCTGTACTAGAATAATAGTAAGATGGTTCAAAAAACAACGCATTTTGCAAGCTAGTTAATTCTTTTGAATTTTTTTGTTGCTTTTTAGGATAAATAAGTTCGGTTAACGACATTGGAAAACAACGTCCCTTATTCAGATAATCAAAGTTTTTTGTTGAAAGCGCCGAATCTGTTAACGGAAATTGACTACAACGATAAGCAGGTAGCCTATCAAGTTGATAGTCTGGTCGAGTCTTAATTTGCTTAGCCCAATCAATTTCCATTGATGTAAAGTTAGAAAAGGTATCGTCAGGATTGTTAGTTAAAACAATCATATGATCTTTAACAAAAATGACTTGCGCAATCAGATGACTAGTAGTAACTACTTGCCTATTATCTTCGTCGATATGCTCAAAGATATAACGATAGCCAAATTTCATTGTGTGATTTTCAACATCTAATTGTGGCTCTATTAACCATTCAAAATGTTGATAGCGATTGCGGTAATTTATCGCTTTACGTTGTAAATTATCTTTTATTTCTTGCAGAAGCTTAGGATCATCAAACCGCTTTTTTTCTGCCTTTAAATCAATATAGCCAACATTATGTACAGAAATACACAATTGATTATTATTGCTATATGCTGGCATCAAAAAACGATTACAGCCTTTTTCAAGAAAAGGCCTCTCATAATAAATATAGCCATCTGGTATAGCTAAATCAGCAATATCTTTAATATTAACCGTTTCAGGACCAACTAAATAGGTTTCATTTTTGGTATGTTTTATTGTATTGTTCTGTTTATTATTTTGTTTTTTGATGACAAAATAATTGGCAATTTCACCGATTTTATCTTCGGGAATATCAACGACCTTATATTTTTTATTCATCCAAGTATCTCTTACGACCGATTCATCAACATATCGGTTCAATAAACACTCTTTTTCAATATCTAAAGGCCATACAATGTTACCTTGCGTATCTTTCAAAACGATCAAATCTTGCTTACAAGCACTGTTTTGGGTTTCATCGATTTTATCTTCATAGAATAAAACATGACCATCCTGATCCAAAATTTTGGTTAAAACTCCCCCATCTTTATGGTCTTTTTTGGGTAAATTGGTTTTAGCATAAAACAGCACATGATCACCGACTTGAACGGTACTATAACTATCGTATTTATCGATAGTTTTGCCTGTAGAATTAATTAAACGATACTGATCTTCATTGCTATCCTTTTTAACCCAACTTACCGAACTATAAAAAGGGGTGACTTGATAAAAATTATTTTCATAGATCATAGTCCCTTCGTAATCATAAAGTTGATATACCTCATAATTATCTTGATAATTTTTCACCCAAAAATATTGACCAGAAAGATCTACATTATTATCAAAATGATAGCTATTCATCTCCCATGCTCGTATACCGACATCCACTTCTTTACCGGTTTTTTTATTAATAAGATATTTGCTGTTATGTTTGTAACACAGTTGCATGATTTTATCGAGGGTGACGTTTTGGCAATGAGGATTGTATTTGGTGTTTAGCTCATTGGGATTCTTACTAACAAATTGCCCCTGCAAATCAATATAACCCTGTTTATTATCTTGCGTTTTTACTTCAGCGTAGCCATTATTAAATGGATAGATTTTTTTATAATAAACGCCTTTAGGGGTAATTAAATGACCATCGGTATCAATTAAAACTGATGCCTTAGTATCTTGATAGTAATAAGCAATTCTTTCATTACCCAAATACCTCAACGACCCACCGGGTTTAAAAGTTAAAATATCACCCTGTTTATCAAAAGAATATTCAAAGTTTTCAACTTGCCTAGAATTATTAAAAAAAACATCATTATTTTTTTGTATAATCCAATAATGATCCTTATACGTTATTGTATTCTCATCCTGCACATTATCGACAATCACCTTACCGCTACGATCAAGTAACAAATTCTTATAAGGCACATAAAGTCTTGCATCATCAGCATACGACGACATTGAAAAGCAAGCCAAACTTATTAGATATAAAGCGCTCTTTAATCTTTTTTTTATCACTTAACTATTTCCTTTCCTTAACAAAATTCCAATCATTCATTATTAACGGTTAGTGTTTATTGAATAATGGTAATAGTGAAATTAATGATTATTTTTATTAATACCTAATTCTAAAATAAAATAAGGTTAATTTCTTGTTATTTTTCAAATATGATTTTTGAAAATGGTGTGAGGTTTTTTATTGGGGGGAATTTTCTATAAAAAAACATACTATCAAATGCTCAAAAATCGGTCAGAAAAGGCATTGATTTTATTGAGGTTTTTTGAGGTATTTTTATCAAACAAAACCACCCCCAAAAAAATCCAAAGCAACGCACTCAACCTTCTAACAAATCTTTACAATAAATTAACAAAA
>NZ_WTFA01000021.1:0-21666 GCF_009795755.1 Gilliamella sp. Pra-s60
TTAAAGTTGTTTTACCATGGTCAACGTGGCCGATTGTACCAACGTTAACGTGGGGTTTTGTACGTTCAAATTTTTCTTTAGACATCTTAATGTTCCTTTATTAAATCACTTCCCTTATGTTGCTAAGGGAAGCGTTACTTTATTTAGATAAAAATTATTTCGCTTTACGAGCTTCAATAATTGCGGTTGCAATATTTGTTGGCGCTTCATTGTACTTCAAGAACTCCATAGAGTAAGAAGCACGACCTTGTGTTTGTGAACGAAGGTCTGTCGCATAACCAAACATTTCTGAAAGTGGAACTTGTGCTTTTACTGTTTTACCAGTTGCAGTATCTTCCATACCTTCGATCATACCACGACGACGGTTTAAGTCACCGATTACGTCACCCATATAATCTTCTGGAGTTTCAACTTCTACTTTCATAATCGGTTCTAAAAGCACAGGTTTAGCTTTCATGAAGCCGTCTTTAAATGCCATTGAACCGGCAATTTTAAATGCCATTTCTGATGAGTCAACATCATGGTAAGAACCATCAAAGATAGTAACTTCAACATCAACAATTGGGTAACCAGCAAGAACACCGTTTTTCATTTGTTCTTGACAGCCTTTGTCAACCGCAGGGATGTATTCTTTAGGAACCACACCACCAACGATTTCGTTGTTGAATTTGTAGCCTTCGCCACCCGCTTCCAATGGTTTGATTTTTAACCATACATGACCGTATTGACCACGACCACCAGACTGACGAACAAATTTACCTTCTTGTTCTACTTCATTGCGAATTGTTTCACGGTAAGCAACTTGTGGTTTACCAACATTTGCTTCCACTTTAAATTCACGTTTCATACGGTCAACGATGATTTCTAAGTGAAGCTCACCCATACCAGAAATGATAGTTTGACCAGATTCTTCATCAGTGTGAACACGGAATGAAGGGTCTTCTTGTGCTAGTCGACCTAAAGCAAGCCCCATTTTTTCTTGGTCAGCTTTGGTTTTTGGTTCAACAGCAACCGAAATTACCGGCTCTGGGAATTCCATTCTTTCAAGAATGATTGGTGCGCTTTCAGCACAAAGTGTATCACCTGTTGTAACATCTTTAAGACCGATTGCAGCAGCGATGTCACCAGCGCGAACTTCTTTGATTTCTTCACGTTTGTTAGCGTGCATCTGAACGATACGACCAAAACGCTCTTTTTTATCTTTAACAGAGTTAAGAACGGTATCTCCAGAATTAACCACACCTGAGTAAACACGGAAGAAGGTTAAGTTACCCACAAATGGGTCAGTTGCGATTTTGAACGCTAATGATGAGAATGGTTCGTCATCACTTGAGTGACGCTCAGCCGCTTCACCATTTGGTAGTTCACCTTTGATTGCTGGTACGTCAGTTGGTGCAGGTAAGTACTCAACAACTGCATCAAGCATGAATTGAACACCTTTATTTTTAAAGGCACTACCACAAGTTACTAGGATGATTTCATTAGCAAGTACGCGTTCACGTAACGCTGCTTTAACTTCTTCTTCAGTTAATTCTTCACCACCAAGGTATTTTTCCATCAACTCTTCACTTGCTTCAGCAGCAGCTTCGATTAGGTATGAACGCCATTCTTCAACTTGTTCAGCCATATCAGCTGGTACATCTTCATAAGTGAAAGTTACACCTTGATCAGCGTCGTTCCAGTTAATTGCTTTACGTTTAAGTAAATCAACAACACCAGTAAATCCTTCTTCAGCACCGATTGGTAAAACTAAAGGCACAGGAACTGCTGCTAAACGCGTTTTGATTTGATCAACAACGCGTAGGAAGTTAGCACCCATACGGTCCATTTTGTTGACAAATGCAATACGTGGAACTTTATATTTGTTTGCTTGACGCCATACTGTTTCTGATTGTGGTTGAACACCACCAACCGCACAATAAACCATCACAGCACCATCTAAAACACGCATAGAACGTTCAACTTCGATTGTGAAGTCAACGTGTCCCGGGGTGTCGATGATGTTGATACGGTGTGGTTCAAATTGTTGACCCATACCAGACCAGAATGCTGTTGTTGCCGCAGACGTGATAGTAATACCACGTTCTTGTTCTTGTTCCATCCAGTCCATGGTTGCTGCGCCATCATGAACTTCACCAATTTTATGACTAACACCAGTATAAAACAAAATACGTTCAGTCGTTGTTGTTTTACCTGCGTCAATGTGCGCACTAATACCGATGTTACGGTAGCGTGCTATAGGGGTTGTACGAGCCATATTAATCCTCTGTTTAGAATCGTTTGCTTAACAATATATCATTTAGGTTGACTGAAAGCAGATAAGGGCTTTCAGTCTTAATTCAAGTCACTTATATAAGTGCGAAATTACCAACGATAGTGTGCAAACGCTCTATTAGCTTCAGCCATACGATGAACATCTTCGCGTTTTTTCACAGCGGTACCTTTGTTTTCAAAAGCATCCATAAGTTCATTCGCTAGGCGTAAAGCCATTGATTTATCGCCACGTTTACGAGCTGCATCCACAATCCAACGCATTGCAAGTGCATTACGACGAACTGGACGCACTTCAACAGGAACTTGGTATGTAGAACCACCAACGCGACGAGACTTAACTTCTACAGTTGGTCTTACGTTATCTAGTGCAACTTCGAAAGCTGCTAAGTGGTCTTTTCCACTACGCTCAGCTAATTTATCAAGAGCTGAATATACGATTGATTCTGCGATAGATTTTTTACCATCTATCATTAAAATATTTACAAATTTCGCCAGTAACTCTGAACCGAACTTCGGATCAGGAAGAATTTTTCTTTGACCGACAACATGACGACGTGGCATTGGAATACTCCGTTTATATGTTATAAATTTTTCAGGTTTACCCAAAACTCAAATGAGTTAAATGGAATGATATAGTTTGGCCTTACTTAACGGAGTTCCATTAAGCTTTAGGTCGTTTTACACCGTATTTAGAACGGCTTTGTTTACGGTCTTTAACACCTGCACAGTCTAATGCACCGCGAACAGTGTGATAACGCACACCTGGTAAGTCTTTAACACGACCACCACGAATTAAAATTACGCTATGCTCTTGTAGGTTATGACCTTCACCACCAATGTAAGACGTTACTTCAAAACCGTTAGTTAAGCGTACACGACATACTTTACGTAATGCTGAGTTTGGTTTTTTCGGTGTAGTTGTGTAAACACGAGTACAAACACCGCGTTTTTGCGGGCATGCTTCAAGCGCAGGAACGTTGCTTTTCGCTTCCTTTAGTGCTCTTGGTTTGCGTACCAGCTGATTAATTGTTGCCATTAATAAGCTCCTGATTAATTAAAATAAATTTAAAATTGCTTTTTAGATACGTAATTAATAACTGTAGACCAAAACCTATTTTATATAAGTTTTGGGTCGCAAGATTCTAGACCCCAAGGAAGACAATGTCAAGTTTTTACGAACATTAAGCGCTTGATTTTGAGTTTAATTATTACTAAATAATGATTCTATTTTAATGGGAGTATTGGTCGATATTTTTAGCCGTGAGGTTTGAGAAATCGGTATTTTTATTGGCTGTTTTAACCTATTTTGTCTTTCCCCCACCTAATTGTGGGTGGGGGAATTACTTATTAATGATGATCAATAAAGATAAATTTCAAAGCAAAAAGTAGTGCAAAAATAATCACACAAAGATTTAGATCTTTAAATTTACCCGTAAAGGTTTTTAGTACGACATAGGAGATAAAACCAAGTGCAACACCTTCAGTGATGGCAAAAGCAAACGGCATCATGATTGCAGTAATAAAAGCTGGTGTTGCTTCGGTTAAATCAGACCAGTTAACTTTCACTAAGCTTGACACCATTAAAATGCCAACAAAAATAAGTGCGCCTGATGTTGCATAGGTAGGGACTAAATGGGCTAGTGGTGATAAAAATGTCACTATTAAAAATAATATACCGACAACAACCGCAGTTAATCCTGTGCGTCCACCGACTGAAATACCCGCTGAACTTTCGATATAAGTTAATACTGATGATGTCCCAAATAATCCACCTAAAGAAGAGCTAAAACTGTCGATTAAGAGTGCTTGGCGCATTTTAGGGAATCGGCCTTTTTCATCACTAATTCCTGCTTTGTCTGTTAGCGCTAAGATGGTGCCTGAAGAATCGAATAAACTGACAATCATTATCGAAAATATTACACCCATAATACCAATATTTAGTGAACCAGCCAAATCAACATGGCCAACAACGCTAGTCACACTAGGTGGCATAGATATAAGACCTTGGTAACTGATATTTGGATCAAGCCATAATGCAAGCAGTGTTACCACCAAAATCGAAATTAATACGGCAGCGTGAAAGTTGCGAGCGGCTAAAATAACAATAATGAAAAAACCAAGCGAACTTAACAAGACTTTAAGCGATAAAATATTGCCCATGGTCAGTAATGTTGCGGGTGATGCAACGACAATGCCCATGTTTTGAAAGCCCATAAAAGCAATAAATAATCCAATACCTGCACTTATACCTACACGTAAGCATTGTGGAATATGTTCAATTAACCAGTGACGAACTTTAAATAGTGACAACGCAAAAAAGATTAATGAACCCCAAAATATGGCACCCATACCCACTTGCCAAGAGTAGCCCATTGCACCACATATTCCATAGGCAAAAAAGACATTAAGTCCCATAGCAGGAGCGAGTGCTATAGGTAAGTTAGCAAATAAGCCCATTAAAATTGTGGAAAAAGCAGTAATTATACAAGTTAGTACAAACACCGCAGATTTATCCATGCCGGTTGCTGATAAAATTGAAGGGTTTACAAAGATGATATAAACCATTGTTAGGAAGGTGGTGCAACCAGCGATAATTTCAGTACCGACTGTGGTTTTCTTTTCTTTCAATTGAAATATTTTTTCGAATATAGAATTCATAAGTTAAAGCCCAATTGTTATTAATAAATATGAGTGAAAGTTTATAAAGCGTGTTATCTATTTTTCCTAAAAAGTAAAAAAGATGAGAAGCCATTACTTCACACCTTTTTTATAAATAAAAATTTTACCGCTTTATTATTGTCAGTTATTTATTTTGGTCAAGCGTTATTCTACTCGATGTCATGCACTAGCCTTAAAACTAAGACGATACTGAATCAGTTTTATTTAATGTAATTTTTACTTTCAGGATGCGATGACTTTCTACTTCGGCGATTTCAAATAAATAACCATCAATCTCGATTTTTTCGCCAACATTAAGAAGATGTTGTGCTTTTTCCATTAATAGTCCTGCAAGCGTATGATATTCACGTTTATCATCGATAGGAATTGGCACAAATCTGACGAGTTCTTCAACTGGAATATAGCCATTAGCAATCCAAGTGTTATCGTCTAGGCATTGAATATCGTGTTTAGCGTCAATTTCCTCTTCTTCAGTTGGAAAATCACCCGCAATGGTTTCGATAATGTCTGTTACCGAAACAACCCCTTGCATTGAGCCAAATTCGTCAACTACAAAAGCAAAATGAGTTTTGGCTTGTTTAAATTGATCTAATGCAACCAGTAACGATACCGTTTCAGGAAAGATCAGCGGTTGTTTGATAAGCGAGTGAATATCAATAGGTTCTTTATTTTGTAGTATATCTTTTAATAGATCATTAACTTGGATAATACCTAGTGGTTCATCGATTGAGGCATTATCGGTAACGACTAAACGTGAGTGTGGATTTTCGAAAATTTCTTTGATAATAATGTCACGCTCATCATTAATATTGATCATATCCACATTGAGTCTTGATGTCATTATGCTACTGACTGAGCGTTGCGCAAGACCAAGGACTCGTTCAACCATACTTAATTCTTGATGATTAAACACAGGTTCTTTTTTGTTGGTATCAGAAGCTACATCCACAGCGTTAATATCTGGGTCTTCTTCGGCATCGCCTTTCAGTAGGTGTAAGATTGCTTCGGCAGTGCGTTCTCGTAATGGTTTTTTATTTAATGCTTTTCGACGGTTAAAAATAGCTAATTGATTGAAAAACTCAATCATAATAGAGAAGCCAATCGCCGCATATAGATAGCCTTTTGGAATCATAAAACCAAAACCTTCGGCAACCAGACTAAAGCCAATCATCAATAAAAAGCTTAAACAAAGAATAACAATGGTTGGGTGAGCATTGACAAAATAGGCAAGTGGTTTACTTGCAACCATCATAATAGCAATAGCAATACACACCGCAATAATCATGACGGGAATATGTTCAACCATTCCAACCGCTGTAATGACTGAGTCTAACGAAAAGACCGCATCAAGTACGACTATCTGTGCTACAACAGTCCAAAAGTGTGAGGTTTTTTTCGGTTTACCGTCTTCGTGTGATGACCCTTCAAGACGTTCGTTGAGCTCCATTGTTGCTTTAAATAGTAAAAATACTCCACCGATTAACATAATCAGTTGGCGCGCATTAAAGCTAATTCCGGATATCGAAAATAATGGGGTTGTGAGCGTAACTAACCAACCTGTAAACATTAATAACAATATTCGTGTAATTAATGCAAAGGCAAGACCAGTAACGCGGGCTTTATCTCGTTGATGGGGTGGAAGTTTCTCGGCAAGGATGGCAATAAAAACAATGTTATCAATACCAAGGACGATTTCAAGTACAACCAGAGTGGATAAGCCAATCCAGATTGTAGGATCCATGATCCATTCCATATGTCAGGTGATTACCTCTAATAAATACAGCACATGCTGCACTGTAATTCTGTCTGTAATTTACTAAATAATCAATAAAATATTTATAAAAATTCCCTATTTTGTCAAAAATCTTCAGGGAAGGTATGCATTTTTAAAATTAACTTCGCCAAAAAGTAGGCGTAAATAAAACCAGTAAGGTAAATATTTCTAAGCGCCCAAATAACATATCAACAACCATTACCCATTTAACAACATCACTTACGCTAGCAAAAGTGTCGCTTACATTACCAAGCCCTACACCTAAATTATTAAGTGATGAAGCAACAATGTAGAAAGAATCAGTAGCATCAATACCTGTTGCCATAATAATAAACAAGCTGGCTAAAAAGACTAATGTATAGGCCGAAAAAAATCCCCAAACAGCCTCAATAATACGTTCAGGAACAACACGATTATTTAATTTTAAGGTATAAATTGCGTTAGGGTGAATAAGGCGTTTTAATTCACGCGAGCCTTGCATAAACAAAATTAACACACGAACCACTTTTAATCCGCCACCTGTAGAGCCTGCGCAACCACCAATAAATGATGCACATAATAAGAATATAGGTAATGATGACGGCCATGTGTTGATATCATCGACGGTAAATCCGACTGTTGCTGTTATCGATACAACTTGCAATACTATTTTATCTATACTTAATTTTCGTTCTGGTTGATAAACATAAATGCCAAATGCACAGATGGCAATTAAAATCGCTAAAATAAAAATAAAGGTTCTAAACTCTTGATCCCGCCAGTAAACTTTAATTGAAAACCCGCTTAATGCGGCAAAATGTAGTGCAAAATTACAACCTGATAAGATTAAAAAGAGGGTGATAATATAATTAATGGTAGCGCTATTGAAATAAGCAAGGTTATCATCGTGCGTTGAAAAACCACCCATTGAAATGGTTGAAAAGCTATGTGAAATGGCATCAAAAACATTCATACCCGCAAACCATAAACAGATCGCACAAAGCGTAGTAAGCAAAATATAAATTGACCAAAGTGTTTTTGCTGTTTCGGCAATACGAGGGCGCATTTTGCTGTCTTTTTGTGGACCAGGAATTTCGGCTCGATAAAGTTGCATTCCCCCAACGCCCAATAAAGGTAAGATGGCAACAGCAAGCACGATAATCCCCATACCACCAAGCCATTGCAATAACTGACGGTAAAAAAGTAACGCTTTAGGTAGATGATCTAATTTAACAATAGTGGTAGCGCCGGTGGTAGTTAAACTTGAAAATGATTCAAAAAATGCGTTGGTTAAATTTAGATTGATATGCGTATCAAAGATAAAAGGAAAAGCGCCGATTGTACCTAACACAACCCAAAATAGCACAACGATAAGAAAACCTTCACGGCTATTTAGTTCGTGGCGATGATGGCGATTAGGCAACCATAATAAACATCCTAAAATCAGTGCTGCAAAAAATGAGCGCACAAAGATTGCACCAGCGCCATCACGATAGATTAATGCCACTAGTGCCGGTAATAGCATGAATATCGATAGTAGGGCAATTAATAATCCAATGATTCGAATAATGGAGCGCCAATGCATCATAATAATAGTCTCTACTTAAATCCACGCGATGCTTTGATAAGGTCATAAGCAGCTTGAATTTCTTGCGCTCGTTTTTTGGCAGCTTCAAGCATCTCTTTAGGTAAGCCTTTAGAGACTAATTTGTCGGGGTGATGTTCGTTCATCAATTTTCGATAAGCTCTTTTAATTTCTGATATTTCAGCTGTCGACTCAACGCCTAAAATTTTGTAAGCATTTTGTAGATCGGATTGCGCTGAACGGCCTTGATAACCACCATAGCGATTATTGTGTTGATATTGACCTTGCTGATCTTGTTGGCCTCTATAGCTATTTTGACGAAAATGGTAACTTCCCATCATCATTTGGATATATATTGCCATTTGTTGACGTGGAATATGAAATTCGTCAGCAACAATGAAAAGAATTTGTTGTTCTTTGTCATCCAAAATACCGTCAATTAATGCAGCTTGGATCAGTTGTTCACAAAAAATATTTAAAACATTACGTCGGTAACGATATTGTGAGTATAGTTCAGCTAAACGCGATCGCAAAGGATAGTCACTTGCTTTACCACGATTAAATGACTCTTGAGCTAGTTTGCGACTGCTACTATCAAGTTGTAGTCTGTCCATAAATTGACTGGCAAGATTAATATCATCTTGTGTTACCACGCCTTTGGCTTTGCTTAAATGACCAAGCACTTCAAACACAACCGTTAAATAAAGGGTTGGGTTTGCTTGTGTTCTTTGTTCGGTCAACGTGCTGCAAAGTTTGCGGTAAAGCATTGGTCCAATAAAAAGCCCAAGGAAAAACCCCCACCCTGTTTTTAATACAATGCTTAAAACAACCCCTATAATGATTGCCCAAATAAAAGACATATTATTCGTTTACCTCAATTTGATCTATCTTTTGCAAACCTCGTGGTAATGCGGTTCCTTTTCGTGCTCGTTCTGCTTTAAATTTTTGTAAATCATCAGGATGCAACGTAAGTTTGCGTTTACCAACATATAATGTTACTGATGTTTCTGGTGTAATGAACATCATATAAGAAAGGCTATCGTCTGCGCCAGATAGCGACACAATTTTATTTCCTTTCCCTTTAGCAAGTTCAGGTAAATCTTTTACAGGGAAAATAAGCATTCGTCCTGCTTTAGTAATCGATAACAACAAGCTATTTTCAGAAGGAATCTCAATTGGTGCAAGAATGCTGGAATCTTTAGGTAAATTGATAATAGCTTTACCGTTGCGATTGCGAGCGACTAAATCGCTGAACTGACAAATAAAACCATAGCCTGCCGTTGATGCCAGTAAAAATTTTTGATTATCGTTTTGCGACATCAAAACATGCTCAACTGTTGCACCAGCAGGTAGGGCTAGTTTACCCGTTAATGGTTCACCTTGGCTTCGTGCTGAAGGTAAGGTGTTGGGATCTATGGCATAGCTACGACCGGTTGAATCGATAAAAATAACGGGTTGATTGCTTTTTCCTTTAGCTGCTGCTTTAAAACTATCACCCGCTTTATAACTTAAACCAACCGGATCAATATCATGACCTTTAGCTGTTCTGACCCAGCCCATTTCTGATAGAATCACAGTAACCGGTTCTGATGGCGTTAATTCTTGTTCACTGATCGCTTTGGCTTCGCTACGCTCAACAATTGGTGAACGGCGGTCATCACCATATTTTTCAGCATCTTCTTTTAGCTCTTTTTTAATTAAATTACTCAGTTTTTTAGGTGAAGCTAATAAAGCTTGCAAGTGATCACGCTCTTTAGCTAGCTCACTTTGTTCTCCTTTGATGCGAACTTCTTCAAGTTTGGCTAAATGACGAAGTTTTAATTCTAAAATTGCTTCGGCTTGAATATCAGTTAATGCAAAACGGCTCATTAACTCTTGCTTAGGCTCATCTTCGTTGCGAATAATATCGATGACTTCATCGATGTTTAAAAACGCAATCAATAAACCATCAAGGATATGCAATCGTTTTAATATTTTATCTAATCGATAATTTAAGCGGCGAGTAACAGTGTTTTTACGATATTCTAGCCATTCAGTCAAAATATCGACCAAACCTTTTACTGATGGACGATTATCTAGTCCAATCATGTTCATATTAACTCGGTAGCTCTTTTCAAGATCGGTTGTGGCAAATAGATGATTCATTACTTGTTCTAGATCAACACGATTAGAACGGGGTACTATGACCAAGCGAGTTGGATTTTCGTGATCAGACTCATCACGCAAATCTTCAATTAATGGAAGCTTTTTAGCTCGCATTTGCGAAGCGATTTGCTCTAAAATTTTGGCGCCTGAAACTTGATGTGGCAGATCGGTAATAACAATATCACCGTCTTCTTTTTTCCACACCGCACGCATACGAATTGACCCACGTCCTGTTTTGTAGATCTTTTCGATATCGTCACGTGGCGTGATAATTTCGGCCTCAGTTGGGAAATCAGGCCCTTGTATGTGAGCCATCACTTCGCTGAGTGTCGCATTCGGATTATCAGCCAACATCATCACCGCATTTGCTACTTCACGAATGTTATGAGGTGGAATATCAGTTGCCATACCAACCGCAATCCCTGTTGTGCCATTTAATAAAATATTTGGTAATCTGGCTGGTAACATTTTAGGTTCTTGTAAGGTACCATCAAAGTTTGGTGTATAATCAACCGTTCCTTGACCTAGTTCACCTAATAATAGCTCAGCATATTTTGATAAGCGTGATTCAGTGTAACGCATAGCCGCAAATGATTTAGGATCATCAGGTGCCCCCCAGTTACCTTGACCATCAACTAAAGGGTAACGATAAGAAAACGGCTGAGCCATCAGTACCATAGCTTCGTAACAGGCACTATCACCATGAGGATGATATTTACCAAGCACATCACCCACGGTACGGGCTGATTTTTTGAATTTAGCTTGCGCATTAAGCCCTAATTCTGACATGGCATAAACAATGCGCCGTTGCACAGGCTTTAAACCATCTCCAATAAAGGGTAGCGCACGATCCATAATGACATACATTGAGTAGTTTAAATAGGCACTTTCAGTGAAGGTGCGTAGTGACTGGGTTTCTACTCCGTCATGAGTTATCTCACTCATTATTGTTCCTCTAAATCATTCTGTTTATTAGACATCAAGTTCAACTTGATCGCCTTTTTCTTGTAGCCATTCACGGCGATCTTCTGAGCGTTTTTTAGCAAGTAGCATATCCATCAGTGCCATCGTTTGTTCGACATCATCAAGAGATAGTTGCACTAAACGGCGTGTGTTGGGATCCATTGTTGTTTCGCGAAGCTGTAGCGGATTCATTTCACCAAGACCTTTAAAACGTTGTACGTTTGGTTTGCCTTTTTTGCGTTTTAGCTGTTCTAAAATGCCTTCTTTTTCTTCTTCATCTAGAGCGTAATGGACTTCTTTTCCTAAATCGATACGGTAAAGTGGGGGCATTGCAACAAACACATGTCCATGTTCAACCATTGCACGAAAGTGGCGAACAAATAACGCACAAAGTAATGTAGCAATATGTAGCCCATCAGAATCGGCATCGGCTAAGATACAGATCTTACCATAGCGTAATTGGCTTAAATCATCACTATCGGGATCGATACCAATAGCAACTGAAATATCATGAATCTCTTGTGAACCCAGCACCTCGTCAGATGAGACTTCCCAAGTATTTAAAATCTTACCTTTAAGTGGCATAATTGCTTGAAACTCACGATCTCGGGCCTGTTTAGCTGAACCGCCTGCCGAGTCCCCTTCCACTAAAAATAGTTCAGTACGACTTAAATCTTGCGATGAGCAATCAGCCAGTTTCCCGGGTAGTGCAGGACCACTAGTCAGCTTTTTACGAATAACCTTTTTAGAGGCTTTTAAACGTTTTTGCGCGCTTGAAATCACCATTTCGGCCAGTAGTTCGGCTAATTGAACATGTTGATTTAACCAAAGGCTAAAAGCGTCTTTGACAATTGCCGACACAAAGGCCGCACATTGGCGTGATGATAAACGCTCTTTAGTTTGCCCCGCAAATTGAGGCTCTTGCATTTTAACTGAAATAACGTAAGCACAACGTTCCCAAATATCATCAGCGGTTAATTTCAAGCCTCGTGGTAATAAATTACGAAACTCACAAAACTCACGCATGGCGTCTAACAACCCTTGGCGTAAACCATTGACATGCGTACCACCTTGAACGGTTGGGATTAAATTAACGTAACTTTCAGTTAATAGTTCGCCACCTTCTGGCATCCAAAGCAACGCCCATTCTACGGCTTCTGTTTCGCCAATGTGGTTACCAGTAAATGGGGTTTCAGGTAAAAGTGCATAACCACTTACCGACTCCATCAAATAGTCCTTTAACCCATCTTGATAGCACCAGCGTTGCTCGGTATTGTTAATTTTATCTTTAAAAGTAATTTCAAGACCAGGGCAAAGAACTGCCTTGGCTTTAAGTAGATGCGACAAGCGTGGTACTGAAAATCGTGGTGAATCAAAATATTTTTCGTCTGGCCAAAAATGCACTTTTGTGCCCGTATTACGACGCCCACATGTCCCTGTGATGTGTAAATCTTCAACTTTATTGCCATTTTCAAAGGCCATTTCATACACTTGTCCATCACGGTGAACAGTGACTTCAACGCGTTTTGATAATGCATTTACTACTGAAATACCAACACCATGTAAACCGCCAGAAAACTGATAATTCTTGTTTGAAAACTTCCCCCCAGCATGTAAGCGACAAAGCAATAACTCAATTGCAGGTACACCTTCTTCTGGGTGAATATCAACAGGCATGCCACGTCCATCGTCAATTACTTCAAGCGAATTATCTTCATAAAGCGTTACTTTGATTTGGCGAGCATGACCTGCAATGGCTTCATCGACACTGTTATCAATGACTTCTTGACCTAAATGGTTTGGGCGAGCTGTATCGGTATACATACCAGGGCGATGACGAACAGGATCAAGCCCTTTTAAAACTTCAATATCAACAGCATTATAAGTAGATTGCGACATAGTTTTTCTATTTATTTTAATAAATGGCAGTTATTATACCAACCTTTGAAGCATAAGACCAAGCGCAATGGTAAAGGTGCTAAAGTTAGAATTATAAATTCTAACCAATCATATTGGTTAGAAAAGAGTATTGTTGTTTAGTTTTTGAACTTTTTCAGTTTTTTTATCGTATTTTTGGTATGATGATAAATAAATCCCACATAAAAAATAAGGGAATTAAGTGAGCCAGTTAAAAGATACCCATATAATAAGTCGACGTGATTTTTTACAAAAATCATTAACCATTGGTAGTGTAGTCGCCTTAACCAGCAATATGCAATTACCTTTTGCTTATGCTGAGCCAAATACCAATGTTAACGGCAAAACGGTTACTAATAACCCCACTAACCAAGAGCAGATTTTTTATAGTGCATGTTTAGTTAACTGTGGTAGCCGATGT
Source organism: Gilliamella sp. Pra-s60 (assembly GCF_009795755.1). Lineage (NCBI taxonomy): Bacteria > Pseudomonadati > Pseudomonadota > Gammaproteobacteria > Orbales > Orbaceae > Gilliamella > Gilliamella sp. Pra-s60. Next base: position 13,738 of record NZ_WTFA01000021.1, read on the forward strand.
CCATTAAAAGTCCATGTCAAAAACGATATTATCACCAAAATATCATCAGAAGACGGTATTAATGATCCAGTTTTTGGTCAACACCAAATTCGCCCTTGTTTACGTGGGCGCTCAGTGCGATGGCGCACATACGATCCTGAACGCTTAAAATACCCAATGTTACGAATTGGTAAGCGCGGCGAAGGTAAATTTAAACGGATTTCGTGGGATGAAGCAATTAACTTGTTAGCTGATAAACTCAAATATACCATTAATAGCTATGGCAATGAGGCAATTTATTATCAATATGGATCAGGAACCACAGGCGCTAATATTTCTGGACGCAATGCCTGTAAACGTTTTTTAAACAGCATTGGAGGTTATCTTAATTATCATGGTGACTATTCCAGTGGACAGATTTCGGCTATTCGACCTTATATTTATGGTAATGCTAAAGATTCATTGATTGATCAAATAAAACACGCTGATTTGGTCGTGATGTTTGGGCAGAATATTGCCGAAACTCGCATGTCTGGTGGTGGGCAAGTTACTGAGTTATTTAACGCATTATCGCAAAGCAAAGCACGAGTTATTATTATCGACCCTAGGCGTAATGAAAGTGTTGTGGGATATAATGCGGAGTGGATCCCAATTATTCCCGGAACCGATGCGGCACTTGTTGCAGCAATCGTTTATGCATTACTTGAACAAGACCGTATTGATGATGCAATGCTTAACCAATATTGTGTAGGTTGGAATGCTGATTCTTTACCTGACAGTGCACCACCTTTTAGCGATTATAAGTCCTATATTTTAGGATTAGGTAATGACCGAACGCCAAAAACGCCTGAATGGGCGGCTCAAAAAACGGGTATTGCAGTTACGCAAATTCGTAAACTTGCGATGGATATCGTAAACGCTAAAGCAGCTTGGATATCACAAGGATATGGTGTACAACGTTGGCAAAATGGCGAGCACACAGCCAGAGCAATTATGCTATTGCCAATTATCGCAGGGCAATTTGGTAAACCGGGTACTAACATTGGTACTTGGGGGGGGAGTGTTACTTATCCTGTTCCAAGTTTAAGTATTCCCAATCCAATAAAAACCAGTATTCCTTTCTTTTTGTGGACAAAGGCGATTGATGACCCATTAAGTCTAACAGCAAAAAATGCCTATTTACTTGGTAAAGATAAATTAGATGTTGGCATCAAATTTATTTGGAACTACGCTGGTAATGTAATGGGAAATCAGCATTCTGATCTTAATCGTACTCACCAAATTCTACAAGATGAGTCTAAATGTGAGTTCATTCTTGTTTGGGATACGCATATGACCGCATCAGCAAAATATGCAGATTTAGTCTTGCCCGATGTTTCCTCGGTTGAAAGTAACGATTTGATTAATAACTCTTATGCATCGGGTGCTTATCACTACCTTATTCGTATGCAACGCGCAATAACACCACTTTGGGAAAACCGCCCAGCTTATGAAGTATTAACTGAGCTGTCTATAAAAATGGGCGTAAAGGACAAATTTACCGAAGGGCGAACGCAAGAAGATTGGATAGCTTATTGTTATGAAAAACTACGCAAAAACGAACCCCATTTACCGCCTTTTGCCAATACTAATGGTATGGGGGTTATTGATCGCAAACTAGCTGATAGCGATACCCAAATTGGGCTAAAAGCCTTTCGAGATGACCCTATCAAAAATCCATTAAATACACCATCAGGAAAAATAGAAATCTATTCAGAAGCATTAGCCACCATCGCTAATGAATGGGAACTCGATCCAGACGATGTTCTTCACCCTATTCCTGCCTATTTACCTGCCATTGAAGGCAGTGAAGATAAAACAAAACGTGAAAAATATCCATTGCAACTTATTGGTTTTCATACCAAAGGGCATTGTCATTCTACTTATAGCAACTTACCACAACTAAGCGAAGCGGTAGCCAATAGCCTTTGGATTAACCCATTTGATGCCAAACAAAGACAAATTAAACATGGTCAATTAGTTGAGGTTTACAACGATCGTGGACGGCTTTATATTCCCGCCAAAGTTACACCACGGATATTACCGGGTGTGGTAGCAATACCTCAAGGTATGTGGGCAAAAACTAATGCATCAGGGGTTGATATTGGCGGGTGTATTAATCGTTTAACTTCGTTGCGTCCAACAGTGTTGGCTAAATCAAATCCACAACATACTAATTTGGTCGACGTAAAACCATTATCGGCTGCATCATTGACATTGCCAGTAACAATGAGGCGATAAAAATGCAATATGGATTTTATATTGATTCTTCAAAATGTACAGGATGTAAAACCTGCCAACTTAGTTGCAAGGACGAAAAAGACAACGCATTAGGTGTCCATTTTCGCCGAGTTTATGAATATGGCGGAGGGACATGGCAACAAGTTGATGGTATTTGGCAAAATGATACCTTTACTTATTATTTATCGATTTCCTGTAACCATTGTGAACAACCTACTTGTGTACAAGGTTGCCCAACGGGCGCAATGCACAAACGCAAACAAGATGGGCTAGTTGTGGTTAATCAAGATGTCTGTATCGGTTGCCGATATTGCGAAATGCGTTGCCCATATGGTGCGCCACAGTTTGACCATCAAAAAAAGGTTATGTCAAAATGTGATGGTTGCTACGAGCGTGTTGAGCAAGGACTCAAACCCGTTTGTGTCGAATCCTGCCCACAAAGAGCATTAGATTTTGACGAAATTGAAAAACTGCGCCAGCGACATGGTAGTGAACGAAATATTGCTCCGCTACCAAACGAAAACCTAACCAAACCGAATATTGTTATCAAACCTCATTCACAAGCGAAAGCCTCGGGCGATACATTAGGACAAATACTCAACCCTGAGGAGGTTTAACATGCATGAATTACCACTGGTTTTTTTTACTGTATTTGGGCAGTTATCCGCTGGCATGGTATGGTTAGGGGGGCTATTTTATTTAGTTAATCGTGACTCAAATCGGAATGCTATTATCCAAAAAATCAATATAATTGCTCTAATTTTTATGGCTATAGGTATGGTGATAGCCTCGTTTCACCTAGGTAAGCCCTTGCGTGCGTTAAATGTGATATTTGGTATTGGGCGATCACCAATGAGTAACGAAATTTTCACCTTTGGCGTATTATTCGGTATCACCTTTGCATGGGTACTAATAAACTATTATGCATTACATCCGAATACCAATAAATTAAAAATAATCAAAAAGACTTGTTTACATTTCAAGCAAATTCCACATTTAGACCAAATATTGGCGACACTTTTAATTATTATCAGCCTATTTTTTGTTTGGACGATCGTATTAACCTATATGCTACCGACCGTAAAAACATGGAATACCTATTACACTGCTATACACATGTATACCGCCATGCTTGCTTTAGGTGGCGTTACTATTGCGCTATTAGGATTACCGCAACTGGGTTATATGGCTTGTGTAATAGGAAGCTTATTTATTATTTTATTGAAAGTGCCTTATGCCAACTTAATGGCTACAATCGCGCCAGAACTCACTCATCAACAACAGAGCTGGATGATGACCGAATGCATACTATTAATCATGGCATTAATATTAATGACTATCAACATTTGGCAAAAACGCCATGCAACGATCATTTATATTCTTGCCTTTATTGGTATCTTCATTGGCGAAATCAGTGGGCGCATTGCATTTTATAATTTATGGACAATTCCGATGTAATGCATCAGCAATACGATCTATTTATAGTCAGGTAGCGATTTAATGAAAAATAACCAAGCAACGCATCTAGATAAACTTACATCCACCATTTTAGCCAAAGTATTAGGTGCCTTTTTTTATTATCCACCTGATCACCAAACGGTTAAACCGCTCATTGATACCTTATGTCAAATTGAGCATATTGCTAACTGGCAAAATACTGTGCTCATTGCTGAACAGTGCCAAATAATCGCCACTCAAATTAACAACCCAGAACTTAATTATCAGTTTTCGCTATTATTTGAAGGGCAGGGTACCATGCCTGCGCCCCCGTGGGGATCGGTCTATTTAGATCAGGAGCAATTATTAATGGGCGAATCGCACGAGCGCTATCGTCAATTTTTACAGCAACACGGGTTAATACTGAATACGGGTATTAACGAACCCGAAGATCAATTTGGATTAATGCTAATAGCTTATGCCATATTGCAAGAAAAGGACAAACCCAAAATAGCAAAACAATTAATTGATGAACACTTATTGATTTGGTCATCAGCCTATTTAGAAAAATTAAAGCAAAATGAAGTAAGCCCATTTTATCGAGCATTAGCGGTGATTGCACAACAGTATCTACATATGCTTTAACTTTTCCTTTATTGCTTTTTAGTTAATAAACCTTTTCCTAACAAACCTTGCTGATGATAGTGATAGTGCGCATTGCAGCTTTTAAGTAACAAGGTATAATCCACTTATTATTTTAAATAGCAAATACATATTTTATGTTAGCGTATATACAATTAATGCGGTTAGACAAACCCATCGGCACTTTACTACTACTTTGGCCAACGCTCTGGGCAATATGGCTAACAGGCCACCCTTACACCTATATCACACTTATTTTTATTTTAGGCGTAATTACCATGCGGGCTGCAGGGTGTGTTGTCAATGACTATGCCGATCGTCATTTCGATGCTCACGTCGAACGCACAAAAAACCGCCCACTAGCTCGGGGTGCATTGACCGAAAAAAGCGCATTATGGACCTTATTTATCCTATTATTTATTGCTCTTTGCCTATTGCTTACCTTAAATAAGCTATCGTGGCTTATTGCATGCATAGCCTTACTAACAGCAATGATTTACCCGTTCATGAAGCGTTATACCCACTTACCGCAAGTCACTTTAGGCATTGCCTTTAGTTGGGGGATTCCTATGGCATATGCAGCCATTATAGAGCAATTCCCTCTCACTTGTTGGTTACTTTGCTTGGCTAATATTTGTTGGATAATTGCTTATGACACGGAATATGCGATGGTGGATCGTAACGACGATATCAAAATAGGCATAAAATCCACCGCCATTTTATTTGGGCGGTACGATAAGTTAATTATTGGAATATTGCAGGTATTAACGATGATTGGGCTATTTATGATTGGCATCATCAACCAGTTATCATTGGTTTTTTATATTGCTTTATTGCTTGTTGCCATGTTATTTATTTACCAACAATGGTTAATCAAAAATCGAGAACGAAAACGTTGTTTTCAAGCTTTTTTAAATAATAATTATGTTGGAATTGTTGTGTTTTTTGGGGTGTTTTTCAGTTAAAAAATTGCTTAAAAAGCGATCAGAAAAACTTTAATAAAATCAATAGCTTTCCTGACCGATTTTTTTATCAAAATAATGTCTTTTTTTGTTGGTACATAGAGTGGATTGAGTGCAGAGGTTTCGGACGTTTGAACTTTGGGTGAACAAAATAGCTACAGTGACCACGTCCGATTTAGGGGATTTTTTGCGAAATCCACTAAAAACCCCTCGCAAGGCTACAGAATGTGGCCTTCGGCATTACTCGTATCATCCTGATACTCGCCTCTACGAGGCCATCTTCGCTATGCTCAGATGTTCAAATTTGTTCCAGACAAATTTGTCCGACGCCGTCGCTCGGTCTTAACGCACCGTTTGTGGACGCGTTCCCGACGCACCACAAACTCGCCAAACATCCCTGTTTGGCGTGCTAACCTCGCTCTGTTGTCGGCACATTCTGACGCCGTAATAAGACAACAACATAACCTTAGGTGTTTTTTGTGAGTTGTTTTTGTGTTAAAAAGCAACGCAAAAACCCCAAAAAATCGGTCAGGAAAGGTATTGATTTTATTGAAGTTTTTTTGAGGTGCTTTTTACCAAAATCGCGATTAAAAACCGCTACCTAAAACAGCGACTAAAAACGACCACTCAAGCACCCATAAAAAATGCCACTACCCCCAAAAAACAAAGCAACCCCTCCTCACGCCCTAACAAATCTTTACAATAAATTAACAAAAAAAGTGGCAGATTATGCACCATCAAGTTATAATTTTTAGGCTTTTTCAAGCAGGGAATCGCTCAAAAATAAAGCGAACGAACAGAAAAATCGAGAAAAAACAATAAATTACTTGACAAGGGAATAAAAATGCATTACCATGGTTGGCATCTGGCATCTGGCCTGCCAAACCTATGCCCTAAATCTTATTGATTCGCACGGTGTCCAAAATAGGGCGCCACAGTTGTTTTCATCACCGAAGTCATTTCGCGTAGCGAAATCGACGCCGTCATCGGTCATATTTTCGGCAAAATTATCGCCGATATCCAAGTGGTTATTAAAACCGCCATTGTTATTCAAACCGCCGTTACTATTTAAATCACCATTATTATGTAAATCGGCATTATTCTTAGCGCCATTGTTGTTATTGTCATATACGCAGGATACAGAGGCGTTAACGGCTTATACATCAAGGGCAATAGAGGGTAGTGCGCCGTATTTAACGTTTGATAATGGGCGGACAAAATTAACGAATACAGACCGTTTATTGTCAATAAAGTTGCAGGATGGAACGGTATACACAAGGTCAACGAACCCATCAACACCAACTAATCCAATCAGGTTGCCATATGTGGGGAGTAACTTAAGTCATATAGAGACGATAGTACCACCATCAAGGAGTTCAATCACGATGAATGATTTGGTCAGTCAGGGTTATTGGGGTGATGATGATGGAGACGGACAGGGAGTAGGTGGAGTAACGGCATCGGGGAGTATATCGGTGGCGTTTAGGGATAAAAACGGTAATAGGGTTAATCGCAGCGATGCATTAAGTCTATGTAGTGCACCTTATAAGGTAACTTTAACAAGTACAGGTGGCACATTAAGTACGCAGTATGGGGTACCAAGAAGTAGTAGTTTCAGTGGTGCAGCGGTGGATTATTATATCAACCCATATGAGTATACTGGTATTTGTTCGGTCAGGCCGAATTTGTTGTTTGGTGGAACAACTGGCATTAATTCTAACGACAACCCCCACTATGCAGGTCCAGCTAACATATGGAATCCTAGTAAGGGCTTTTTAGTTCAGTCAACGAGTCCATCATCTTACGACAGGAACTTTCCTACTACGGGTATGGATGGTTTGTATTTTGATTTGGATATAGGTGGGCTTGACGCAAGTCAGTTAAGTTGGACAGTTAACACAAGTGGTAGTATAAGGGCAACGGTGAGTTGGACAAGGCCGCATACAGATTCACACCGAGACCCATGGCATGGAAATACCTTTCAACATGATAATTGGATTAGTGATAAATCCAAGAATGTAGCACGGGTAACGTTGCATGGTCCAAGGGCAAGTAGTAGTCAAATAAGGTCAAGTAATCCAGGTCGAATTACCGTGCCATCTTTGCCACAGACGTTTGAGTTGGTCGGTAGGGATAGAAGTGGTAATGAGGTTCGTTATGGATTTGTGTTAAAGCAGTGGTTCGTCAATCGAGGTGGTCAAAGAGGTGTCCCTTCAGCTCACACAGCATGGTGTAATAGTTTGGGTTATCGGATGCCTAGGGTAAGGGATTTAACCAATGCGGTTTGTTCTGGTTGGGGGATGAATAGTACTTTTCCTTGTACTGGTGCAGTAGGCGCTACGCCGTCGTCTAGTAATAATATTTACATGCGTCACATAGGTGCAGGATTTTTCACGGAGTGGGGCTCCATGCACAACTACGCTGGTGCGGGCTTCGCCGACGACAGCTGCTCGACGAGTGACGCAGCAGGTAGACGCGAGTTCCATGTCGCCTTGAACATTGGCTCCGTCGGCGGGGAACTGCCCTACTACAGCTTTTCCGCTATTTGCACCACACCTTAGCTTTTAGCGTTTAGTTCTTAATCCTTAGGGCGCGGGGGGCGATTATGGTGCCTGAGGGGATAATATAA